>NZ_SNTY01000024.1 GCF_004377485.1 Alkanindiges illinoisensis | reverse complement strand
TTTGCGAGACTAAAACATTTCCGTGCTATTGCAACCCGATTTGATAAGCTTGCACGAAATTATCAGTCTATGATTTACATTGCTTGCATGTTGATTTGGTGTAAAGCCAAATGAGGACACGCCCTAGAAAGGAAATTAATGGAACTTCACTTTTTCAAAAGCAAGACCATTTCCTTCACGCTTCACTTCAATCTGGTCACCTGCCTGAAACTCACCAGACAGGATGCGCTGGGCTAACGGATTTTCAATTTCAGACTGGATGGCACGTTTTAAAGGACGGGCGCCAAACACCGGATCATAGCCCACCTGTACCAACTCATCAAAGGCTGAGTCATCCAGTTGCAGACCAATTTCCCGCTCATGCAAACGCGCACGCAGGCGATCCAGTTGGATATCGGCAATGCCCCGAATCTGCGATTTACCCAGACTATGGAATACCACCACTTCATCAATCCGGTTGATAAATTCCGGGCGGAAATGCTCACCGACTGCTGCCATGACGGCGGCTTTGACTTCATCGGCAGGCGCTTCATTACCCAGCTCACGAATTGCCTGTGAACCCAGGTTGGACGTCATCACAATCACCGTATTTTTAAAGTCTACCACCCGACCCTGTGAATCGGTTAAGCGGCCATCATCCAGCACTTGCAGCAGAATGTTAAACACATCGGGATGCGCTTTTTCCACCTCATCCAGTAGCACCACACTGTACGGCTTGCGACGCACGGCTTCTGTTAAGGTACCGCCTTCTTCATAACCCACATAGCCCGGAGGAGCACCCACCAAACGGCTAACAGAATGCTTTTCCATAAACTCGCTCATGTCAATGCGGATCATGGCATCATCACTGTCAAATAGGAAGTTGGCCAGTGCTTTGGTTAACTCGGTTTTACCCACCCCGGTTGGCCCAAGGAACAGGAATGAACCGCTCGGGCGATTCGGATCAGACAAACCAGCCCGTGAACGGCGCACAGCATTGGATACGGCCACCACGGCTTCATCCTGTCCTACGACCCGCTTGTGCAGGAATGTTTCCATATTCAGCAGTTTTTCACGTTCGCCCTGCATCATTTTGGAGACCGGAATTCCCGTTGCAGCACTAACTACCTCGGCAATTTCATTATCAGTCACTTTAGTACGCAGCAGCTTGAATTTGCCCTGCTCGTGATTTTGTTGATCGTCTTCTGCCTGTTCAGCACTGGCAATTTTCTTTTCCAGCTCTGGAATCACGCTATATTTCAGGCGTGACATTTCGGCAATGTCACTGTCCCGTTCAGCCCTAGCATATGCAATCTTGGCATTGTCCAGTTCTTCACGGAAACCTTGTGCGCCCTGGACGATGGCTTTTTCAGCCTGCCAGACTTCCAGCATATCGGCTTTTTCTTTTTCCAGTTGCTCAATCTGGGCAGTCAGCTGTTTTTGCTGGGCCGTTGCATGCTCATCATGCTTGATGACTTCATATTCCATTTTAAGCTGAACCAGACGCCGTTCTACCTTATCAATGGCTTCGGGCTTGGAATCCATTTCCATCCGCAGGCGGCTGGCAGCTTCATCAATTAAATCAATGGCTTTATCCGGTAGTTTGCGATCCGTAATATAGCGATGCGACATGCGGGCGGCGGCAATAATCGCAGAATCTTCAATTTCCACATTGTGGTGCAACTGATAGCGCTCTTTTAACCCGCGCAAAATGGCAATGGTATCGGCCACACTCGGTTCATCCACCAGCACTTTTTGGAAACGACGCTCCAGTGCCGCATCTTTTTCAATATACTGGCGATATTCATCCAGCGTGGTTGCTCCCACACAATGCAACTCGCCACGTGCCAGTGCAGGTTTGAGCATATTGCCAGCATCCATGGCCCCATCAGCTTTGCCTGCACCAACCATGGTATGCAATTCATCAATAAACAGAATGACCTGACCTTCCTGCTTGGACAGGTCTTTAAGCACTGCTTTTAAGCGTTCTTCAAATTCGCCCCGGAACTTGGCACCCGCAATCAAGGCACCCAGATCAAGTGAAAGCACTTTCTTGTTTTTCAGGCCTTCAGGGACTTCACCATTCACAATACGCTGGGCCAAACCTTCCACAATCGCTGTTTTACCCACGCCCGGCTCGCCAATGAGCACTGGATTATTTTTGGTACGGCGTGCCAGCACCTGAATGGTACGGCGGATTTCATCATCACGGCCAATCACCGGATCGAGTTTGCCACTTAAGGCGCGTTCGGTTAGGTCAATGGTATATTTACTGAGCGCTTCACGCTGGTCTTCATGGGTATTGCTGGTCACTTTTTCATTACCTCGAATTTGTTCAATTACAGCACGCAGTTTTTTGCTGTCTGCACCGGCTGCTTCTATAATTTTCTTGCTGGAACCTTGCTCACTTAAAGCCTGTAGCGCCCATTCGCTGGAAATATAATCATCACCGGCCTTTTGGGCGTAGCTGTCCGCCAGATTTAAAATTCGCACGGCTTCGGGCGTCAGGTTGACATCACCGGTTGGTGTGGCTAGCTTGGGAGCATCATTTAAAGCCTGTTCAAGTTTGCTTTGCAAAGTGCTGACATTGGCACCGGCCTGTTGCAATAAACTGAGATTGCTGGGTTCTTCCAGCAGGGTTGCCAGAATGTGAAACGCCTCAATCCCCGTGTGATCCCGACCCGCCGCCAAAGACTGGGCATTGGATAATGCCTGTTGTAGACGATCGGTAAATTTTTCAAAACGCATTATTGTTGTCCTCCGCTGCCAGGAATCCCCGGCAAATTCTGAAATACATTGTGTAAAACCATGTCTCTAAGATGCGTTGTTTTTTTGCTTTTTCAAGAGTGGAAAAATAGTTTTTTTATTTTGTCAAGAATTTTATGATTTAGCTTAACCTTAAAATATGGAGATGCACGCTACTGTTTTCAATGAATTTTTAAAATATAAGCTAAATATTTTCTAAATAATTTTAATTAAGCATCAACTCTTCTGTTCTGATGATTCCATTCTAGTTATGTTCTTCTAGTTATCATTTTCATATTATCCCGCTTTGGCCAGATGCTTGATCCGGCTTTCAATCCGCTTGATCCAGTCGGTATTCAAGCCTACACATTCGCGTGCCACCTCCAGCGCCAGTAAGGCAGGTTGTTGCTGGTTTAACAAATGTAGCAAGCCTGAATTGGAAATAAGATGGTTAGGCCGTTCCAGCAAAACCATTTGATCACCTATCCTAACCTCGCCTTCTTGCAGCACCCGGTAATACCAGCCGGAAATGGCATGTTCGGCAATGTAATTGGACAGCAACTCGACGTTATAACGGTAATTGATTTTCCAGCAGGGATTTCTGGGCTGTGCCACTTGAATGATTGCAGTGCCAAACTGGTAAATATCGCCAATAAACACATTTTCATCGGTCATGTCGGGGCAACTAAAATTTTCACCAATCGTGCCTTTCACAGCAATTCCATCGAGCTCAGGATAGCCTTCCACAATTTTGTCATAACTGGCCTGCGCAAACTGATGTAATGCCTTTTCCGGCCCACCATGAAAACGTCGGTCTGCCTGAACATCACCCACAAGCCCCTCTTTACTCACATAAGCAGCATCAACAGGCCGCTTGAAAATACCGGTATTCTGGTTTTTGGCTTCCCAGTGAGTGAGTTTGCCCAGGTAAAGCTGTTCAATTTGCATTGCTTGTTTTTCCGCAGGTTTTTACACAGTACAATAAAAAAGCGCCTTCATGAGAAAGCGCTTTTTATCATAGCAATTTATGCGTAGTTATGCTGATGATTATTTAACAAGCATAACCCAAAACTTTTTACTTGGCATAAACCGGGAATTTGGCACAAACGGCAGCCACTTTCTGAGCAACTTCAGTAATCACTGTTTCATCACCTTTGCTGTCCAGAATGTCAGCAATCCAGCCGGCCAAGTCAGTCACTTCAGCTTCACCAAAACCACGCGTGGTGACGGCTGGCGTACCAATGCGGATACCGGAAGTCACAAATGGAGAGCGTGGGTCATTTGGTACAGCATTTTTGTTTACCGTAATGTGTGCCTGACCCAGCCACGCATCCGCTTCCTTACCGGTAATGTCCTGCTTGATCAGGGACAGCAGGAACAAATGGTTATCGGTGCCACTGGATACGATGTCATAACCACGTTCAACCAGCACTTTGGCCATAGCCTGAGCATTTTTAACCACTTGCTGCTGGTAGGTTTTGAACTCAGGGCTCATGGCTTCTTTAAAGCACACTGCCTTGGCGGCAATTGCATGCATCAGCGGGCCACCCTGATTACCCGGGAATACTGCAGATTGCAGCTTTTTCTCAATTTCTTCGTTGGCTTTGGCCAGAATCAAACCGGAACGTGGACCACGCAGGGTTTTATGAGTGGTGGTAGTGGTCACATCGGCAATTTGAACCGGGCTTGGATAAACCCCAGCCGCCACAAGGCCGGCTACGTGAGCCATGTCTACCATCAGGTATGCACCAACCTTGTCGGCAATGTCACGGAAACGCTGCCAGTCCACCACACGGCTGTAGGCAGAAAAACCGGCAATAATCATTCTTGGCTTGTGTTCCAGTGCCAAACGTTCAACTTCTTCATAGTCGATTTCGCCAGTGTCACAATTTAAGCCATATTGCACGGCATTGTAGCTTTTGCCAGAAAAGTTAACCTTGGCGCCATGCGTCAGGTGACCACCATGCGCAAGGCTCATGCCCAGTACGGTGTCACCAGCATTCAGCAGCGCCAAAAATACTGCACTGTTGGCCTGCGAACCGGCATGCGGCTGCACGTTGGCATAGTCAGCACCAAACAGTTGCTTGGCACGATCAATTGCCAGTTGTTCAATCACATCAACATGCTCACAACCACCGTAATAGCGCTTGCCCGGATAGCCCTCTGCATATTTATTGGTGAGCTTGGTCCCTTGAGCTTCCATCACGGCAGGTGAACAATAATTTTCAGAAGCAATCAGCTCAATGTGGTTTTCCTGACGTTGATCTTCGGCGCTGATGGCCTGGGCCAGTTCTGGATCAAAATCGCGAATGGAAATATTGGCAAACATGGCAAACTCTACCTATCAATAAAGGGCTTTTTGGGCAAAGGCAAATAAAACGCGCTACAGTTTAACACGAAGTTTAATTTTTATCAGACTGATATTTTTTCATTATAGCTTGAAACTGCTGCACGCCTGCATTGGACAAACGTGCAGCGTGCCTGCTTATTGCGCTGGCATGTACTTTTTAATGAAGACAACCAGTTCAGGGCGTTTCTCAACAATCGCCTGTGTATGCGATGCACCTACTATTGGCTGGAAGTCAATCGTTAAACCCAGTTTTACCTGGCCTTCTACGAGAGATTGCGTCACCGGGAATGGAACGGCCAGATCCTGTGTACCCTGAATAATCATGGTAAGTGTATTCAGTTTTTTGGTCGCAGGCTGGGTATTTGCTAGGAATTTTTGCAGTGTCTGATTATTGGCAAATTCTGTAGTGTCCAATCCAGGATAATTCAGCACTGTCTGGTGAGGATTAGTGCTCAGGTAACTACGGATATCAGCAGCAAACTGATTATGCAGATCAGTCAGACAAATTCCATTTTCGCCCGTCGTGCCTTCTGCATTCACGGCAATTTTGGCCGCACGTTCAGAAAATAACGCCTCATAATCAAAGTCCGGCTGATAGGCTTTAATCCCGACAGCAGTATAAGCTGTATAAGCCAATAACTCGGCATACGCCTCTCTGGCTGTCCCAACAGGAAGCTGACCGGCCGCCTCGCCCTGAAGCGCCTGTGCAAGCGCCTTAGGTGCTACTTCAGTAATGATATAACCCAGACTGGAAGCAGGTGCCCCGGCTACTGTACCCTTATAGCTGGCATCACTGTCCGCATATTGAGAAATCCCCAGCACCGCATGACCGCCTTGCGACTGCCCTACCGACATCCATTTGCCCTGAATATCAGTCTTATAGTGTTTTTTTACTGCATTGACTGCATAAATGGCCGATCTGGCTTCACTTTGCAGATTCAGGTAGGGATGAATACCCGGCGTCCCCAGACCTTCATAATCAGGAGCAACAATATATAACCTTCAGCCAGTAACTGATCTGCCATGGCTGAAAAGCGGTTATTGGTAAATTCATTATTGCTGGGTGCACAGCCATCACCCACACCTACTGTCCCATGCGCCCATACCACCACACGCCAGCCATCCTTAGGTTTTTCGCCTTTGGGCGTCATCACCATGGCCGTTGCTTTTACCGTTTTACCTGCCACACCCAACATGTTATAGCTCATCACCTTAATGCTGTTGGCATTGGTAATTTTATAATTACCCTGATTATGGCTATAGGTGGTTTCACTCAAGTAAATCCTGCTGTTTTGATAGCTATCTGACGAGTCATTGTCGCTACCACAGGCAGTTAGTCCAAGCGCACTGGTCAAAGGTGGCGGCCGCCAGCAAATGGCGGGAGAAAAGCGCTTTCATGCGTTTTCATCCATCAACGTATTTTAAATATTGCTCTCTTTAACGATGATTTCATTAAGGAGAACTTATAAAATACCCGACCAAATAATCGTGCATCATAAAAATAACAACTATTAAGTCATGCTGAAATTTGAAATAAAAAAAACACCATAAATTTTTGGGGATTTATGGTGTGGGGTTAACTGTTTGTTTTTGTTGTTATTAAATTTTAAACTATAAATTAATATATTCTTAACAGCTTAAATCAATCAGGCGATGCAGGCGTAGGGATGTCTACCGTACCTCTTTCATCCTGCTCCAACACATTATCCTTTAGTTTATCTTCATTCAGATGCTCAACTGCATCGCGGATTTTCTGGTTGCCTGCGCTGCCATTATTCTGTTCAGTTTTGGCCTGGTTAGCTGCACCTTGCTCATTCAAGGCATTTTCCGGGCTTTTATCAAAATCTTCAGCGTTCTTTGCCATTTGCTCGCTTAGCTCATCAGTATCCGTTAAACCTTCAACCTGACGTGAACTTACCTGATCATTTCCAAATACAGCATTGGCAGTGCGGTCTTGGCTGGCTGATGCCTGATTAGCATCTGCCTGAGGATTGGTTAAACTTTGTTTAACATTAGCATCCTGATTTAATTGATTATTTGTTGAATTAGATTTTATGTTATTCGTCGTAGTCATCACTTACCTCGTCTCAAATTTGTCTTACATAAATTTGTACTGCGTCTTGATGAGATTAAGCATAGCAAAACCAAATGTTAATGCTGATGTACTCCTGTATAAGACATATCCCCCAACTGTAGCCAACGTAGACAACAGGTAAGCAAGCGTAGTAAAGCGTAAACAAGGCGGCGCCAAAAGCGGCTGAATATAGATGAACTTTTTAAAAATTCACTTTAGAGCACTGATAAAGATTTCAGGCTATAGCAAGTAACTGGCAACAATGCCCAGCCAGATTACCAATCCAACCCAGCGATTGTGCCGAAATGCCCAGAAAGTATGTGCAGGTTGCCGATCCAGTGTTTTAACCAGTTGATAAATAAACAATCCCAGCACAATGGCAAGGGTAGCCCATCCAGTAAAGCTATTGAATAGATGATGTAAATTAAATACCCATGCCAGCAGACCAAGGCTCGCCAGTTGCAACACGGCAATAATGGCAAGGTCGTATTTGCCAAACAGGATGGCGGTAGATTTTACGCCAATCTTGAGATCATCCGGGCGATCGGTCATGGCATATTGCGTGTCATAAGCCACCGTCCATAACAGATTGGCACTATATAACAGCCAGCAGGACAAATCCGGTGTCTGCCCCTGTGCCACATAAGCCATTGGAATCGCCCATGAGAACGCTGCACCCAGTACAAACTGTGGCAGGTAGGTATAGCGTTTCATAAAGGGGTAAATTGCAGCCAGCCCTAATGCGCCAAATGACCAGTAAAATGCTTGAATTGGCAAAAACAGCAACAAACTGGCACTGGCCAGCACCAATACTGCAAACACTGCTAAGGCTTCTTTGGCAGAAATGAGGCCACTGGGTAATGGCCGATGTTTGGTACGCTCAACCCGGCCATCCACCTTGCGGTCGGCAAAGTCATTAATGGCACAGCCAGCAGCGCGCATGAATATCACGCCTAAAAACAGAATCAGCAAAACTTTAAAACTGGGATGACCTTCTGCTGCAATCCATACCGCCCAAAAAGTCGGCCATAACAATAGCTCTGTGCCAATGGGCTTATCAAAACGGGTCAATTGAATATAGGCCCTTAGGCGCTGCTGCCAATTGAGAGGAGGCAAACTGGGCGGCGTATCAAGCTGCATGGCAACCTCTTGTCATGAATTTTATGGCGACAATTTTTATAGCCACAATTTTTATGATCGCGGTTGTTGGGATCGTAAGCTCTGTCATGGCGTTGGCAAATTAAAGCTGGGAATGATTGAGCAAATAATGCTGAAAACCCGGCAAAAAAGTTTCCTGAACGATCAATGGACGCTGATGCCAGATATACAGGCTACGGCGCGTCCAGCCTTCGGGTAACAAGGCAATCTGGCGAATACACTGCGGTGCAGTACGGGCAAACAGCAAAGAACCCAAAGACCGGTTTTTTAGGTAACGCAGACGCAAGCCCTGCCCTTTTAATGACTGTACCGGAATAATACTGCGCGCTTTTACCCAGGGCTGCGCTTCACAGCCATACAGATACACTTCACGCACCCAGGCCTGCTGGTCAACTGCAGTGTGCATCAGTTGGCTTTCATGCAGATAAATACGCTCGAAACCCTGCCGGAATGGTTCCACCCGAAACTGACCACCCGCAAGCTGGGTTAACTGGCGGGTTAAGGAACCATTCGCCACTAACCACGGCCTGAGTTCAGCCGGAATATGGGTTAATGACGGATTAAAGCATTGTCTGGAAGTATGCCAGCGCACCAAATGATGAGATAAATTAGCAGACATACAACTCAGGCATGTGGAATTTACCTTAGTGTTTTACACGCTTAACACCAGCTTGACAATTAGTGCTGTTTATAAAAACGCCTATCGTTTGGCAGGCGCTGGTCTGTTTGCCTGACTTGTAGGCGAATTTACACTATTTTGCTGCACATAAACGGTGGTGCTGACTTCACTAACCACCTTGCCTGCCGAATTGGTTACCCGCGCGGCCAGGCTATGTGCACCCCGATCCATTTGTTCGGTAGAAATGGTAACGCCATTACCATTGGCAACCACAATCCCATCCAGCAAAATTGACATATTATCGCCATTGGCCAATGCAGGCTGGATATTAACAACCACACCAATTGGATCAGGCTTGCGTACGGTTTGCTCAGCCGCAGGTTGGGCAAACTTGAGCTGGTAACGAATGGCCGCAGGCTGTGCAGCGGCCTGATTAGTGGCATTTGCCTGTGCAATTTGCTCGGCACTTAAACTCGGTACAATGGATAGCGGTGGCAAATCAACAGTTTTAGCTTCTTTGGATGGCGAGTCGGTATACACCACATTGCCCTTGGCATCGGTTGTCTTATAAATGGCAGCCTGTGCCACGCCACTCATGACCAGCGTAAGCGCTATGGCTAAAAATTTGCTTTCCCTGAACATGCTGTATTCCTCGTTTAGACTGTAGTGACTTTACACACTTATATTGACGCTGTTAAATGTAACGCTGGTAATGCGCCGTTGCGATATCCTGTTTGATGATAACACTTACTTTTAATTGATAAATGAATAAATTATGGTCAATGCCCGCTTAGCCAGCATTGGCTATCAGGCTGTATTTTCACCTGCTGGCACCCTTCAGTATAAAACCAAACACCAGCATCTTTGGAATCAAATGGACAAACTGAATATTTTTTAAGATATAAAGCGCTTAAGAATATGATTGCAAAATTTGGCTATAGTGCCAATAGCGATGAATCCAGTAGCAGAGATTTTCCAAATTACTGCCTCTATGAGCAAGTGACCATCAGGTGTTCTGTCATCCATTAAATCTGATTATGGTAGCTGGATATAACTCAAGACTAGTCCGATTACGGCACAGACAGCAATAACCTGAATCACATTACGCTTGTAGTGGAACAACGCTATTGCTGCCCCCAAAGCAATCAAAGCCGCTATCCAGTCAAAGCCGCCAGCAAATTCTTGTGGCCACAACACGTGATAACCAAAGAATAGTGCCAGATTTAAAATGACACCAACCACAGCAGCCGTAATGGCAGTTAGTGGTGCAGTAAATTTAATATCGTTGTGCGTGGATTCAATCAGTGGGCCACCAGCCAGAATAAACAGGAAAGAAGGCAAAAAGGTAAACCAGGTGACGATGACTGCGGCCAGCGCGCCAGCCACAAACAGCAGTTCCGGGCCAAATAGTGCATGGGTATAGGCGCCAATAAAACCTACAAACGTCACCACCATAATCAATGGCCCCGGTGTGGTTTCGCCTAGCGCTAATCCATCAATCATCTGGGTGGGTGTTAACCAGCCATAATGGTTTACTGCCCCTTGATATACATAAGGCAGCACCGCATAAGCACCACCAAAAGTCAGCAAGGCCGCCTTGGTAAAGAACCAGGCCATCTGCGTAAGTGGATGCGTCCAGCCATATAAGGCTGTGAGGGAACCCATCGGTATGATCCATAACACCACACCTGCTAAAACCAGCACTGCCAGTTTAGTCCAGTTAAAACGAGCATGTGCAGGAACTGGCGTGTCGTCATCAATGAGCGCGGCACCATAGCTTTTACTGGATTGTCCGTGGCCGCCCCCCACCTCAAACAATGCAGGTGAAAGTTTACTGCCCACATAACCAATCATTGCAGCACTAAGAACAATAACGGGAAATGGAACATTTAAGGCAAAAATGGCCACAAAAGCAAATGCTGCAATCATCCATAGGGTTTTATTCTTTAATGAGCGCATACCTATACGATGCGCGGCCTGAAACACGATGGCCGTTACCGCAGGTTTTATCCCATAGAACAGCCCTTCGACCCAGGTTAAATGACCAAAGGCAATATAGATCCATGACAATGCAATCAAAATAAACAGGGATGGCAGTACAAATAAAACACCAGCAACAATGCCACCGATAGTACGGTGCATCAGCCAGCCAATATAAATTGCCAGTTGCTGGGCTTCAGGGCCGGGCAACAGCATGCAGTAATTTAATGCATGTAAAAAACGCTTTTCTGAAATCCAGCGCTTTTGCTCAACCAGTTCCTGATGCATGATGGAAATTTGCCCGGCTGGCCCCCCAAAGCTAATAAAACCCAGCTTTAACCAGAATAAAAATGCCTGCCAGAAACTCACCGTTAAAGGCCGTGCGGTTTCTGGTGGCGCAGGCTGCGTAGAAGTTGTAATGATTGTCACAGCATATTTTCCTTAAAATTGGCCTATAAGCACCAAATACATCACCTGCTAACCCGGGAATTTGGTCGCCACAACAGTTAAGCAGATCAAAATCATACTCTTAAGCAATGCTATTTATTTAACGCGATTCACTTCAGCAAGGAGCCAGTCCCTAAAAGCCTCCAAACGCGGTAAACTGGCTGATTCAGGCCGATACACAACATAATAAGCCAATGGCGATTTAAAATTAATCTGCGGCAATAGCCGGATTAACCGTCTGGACTGAACGTCATCATGCGCCATAATACTGCGCGCCAAGGCAATGCCATGTCCTTCTATTGCGGCCTGTAATACAGCGGCTGAGTTATTAATTTGCATGCCATGCTTACTGGTTAAATCCGTAATGCCAGCTTTAGCAAGCCATTGTTGCCATGTTGGAAAGCCCTGATGGGTTTCCATGGATAGGTCATGAATCAGTGTTTTATGGCGTAGATCGTCTAGTGTCAATTCAGAATTTCGCTGCTGTAAAAATCCCGGTGAGCACACTGGATAAATTTCTTCATCCATGAGTTTGATAGCTTGCAGTCCTAACCACTGGCCTGCCCCGTAACGTACACCAATATCAATGTTTTGTGCCAGAAAATCGACTGGTTTTAAACTCGTATCCAGACGTACATCCAAATCTGGCCATTGGCTTTGAAAGCGGTATAAGCGGGGTAACAGCCATTTTGCAGCAAATGCAGGACTCACTGTAACGGTCAGTACTCCTGTCGAGCCAGCCTGTTTTAATTTTTCTAGCCCAAGGCCTAATTTTTCAAAACCAGCCTGAATTTCAGGCAAAGCTGCTTTAGCCAATGACGTTGGCGTCAATCGGGTTTTTCCAGTGTTTTGCCGGTAAAATAGCGGAAAACCCAGGTAATCCTCTAAGGTCTTTACCAATTGCCCTACCGCTGCCGGGGTTACATTTAACTCTGTGGCAGCCCTTGAAAAACTTTCATGCCGCGCACTGGCTTCAAAAGCCTTCAGGGCATTAAGATAAATCGGTGAACTCATAGCACTAAAGTTTTTCTTTATTAATTGCAATGATTATCTCATTTGCCAGCTCAAAGCATCATTTCTAGAATCCTGATACAGCAAATGATCGAGATTCATTCGGGCTTCAATTTTTAATACGGTTTAAAGCAAAAAGTCTATGAACAGATTTTCTTTAAACGTGGCTAGTGCGACTGTTGATGGGTCTGGCATTTGGCTGATGAATTACGACAGTATCTTTTCATTTAATGGCAATGTCATGACTGGAAATTTATTGCAGTCATTACTTGAGCTCATCCTGTTGAGTTAATTTTATTTAATGTGGTTTCTTCCCGAATAAGGAAAAGTAATGCGCATCAATGCCGATTTTTCTAAAGCCGCCATTATGAAGCCAGAAGATTATCACTGGCTAAAATCACCCGGTGGCGAAGTTGAACGGGTAATGCTTGACCGGATTGGCAATGAAAAAGCCCGTGCGACCAGTCTGGTACGCTATGCCCCGCAAACTATTTTTCCCGAACACCAGCATCCGCACGGTGAAGAAATTCTGGTACTATCCGGGGTATTTACCGAAAATTCCACCCAGCATTATCCGGCTGGCTGGTATTTGCGTAATCCGCATAATTCCAAACACACCCCTTCGAGTGAACAAGGTGCCTTGATCTTTGTCAAACTGATGCAAATGCATACCAGTGATACGGCCAGCATCCGCATTGACACCAACAATCCCAAGAATTGGCAATATTATGGCCAGCGCTTTATTTGCCCTTTATTCCAGTGCGAATATGAAAATACCTTTCTGGAAAATCTTAATCCACATCAATCCTTTGAAGAGCGTAGCTTAAATGGAATGGAGATTTTGATTGTACAGGGTGAATTGATGGCAAATAAGGAAACTTATCCTACGGGTTCATGGATTCGTTTACCGCCAAATGCCTCAGTTAATTTTCAGGCTGGACAGTCAGGGGCAACGCTTTATGTCAAAACAGGCCACCTTTTCTCTGTCCAAAAGTTTGTAGAGCAATACTCATGAGACGCACCAGAATAGCCATTATTGGCGCTGTCTTAAGTGGCTTGTATGCTGCTTATTTACTGGAGCAGGCCAATATCACCGATTATCTTGTTCTGGAAGCCAGAAACCGCTTGGGCGGGCAGATTTGTACCCAGCACGGCTTTGATTTAGGGGCAACCTGAATTTGGCCAGAGCTTAATTCCGAACTGATGCAACTGGTGAATCAATTCAAGCTGCCTTTTTTTAAACAATTTGAACAAGGCAAACTGGTTTTTGAAAAGCAGCGAGGTATTGCGTCCGTTCAACTGGAAAACCGCTGGACAACAACGCCCTCTATTCGCCTAGAAGGCGGCATGGGCAGTTTAATACATGCTTTAGCTCAGCAAATTCCTCTACAAAAAATTTTGACTCAACAGCAGGTCACCCATCTTACCGCTCAGGGCCAAGGCAGTATTTATTTAAATACCAAAGATCAAACAGACGCTGAAACCGTTGTTGACGCTGATTATGTACTCATCGCGCTATCACCACGCCTGGCTGCACAGCCACTGAAGCGGACTAGCGAAATCCTGCGGCTGTCCATGGATCAGCACCAGCAATTACACCAGACGACTTTCTTTGGAAAAACCGCATTATTGGGATTGCTAGCGAATGGTCGCCGAATTATTCAAGCTATCTGGCTAGTGCCATTGAGGCTGCAACGATAGGGATTAATCGTACGAAGTCACAATTATTAAAAGCCAAATGAGGACACGCCCTAGTAATCTTGAAATATAAGCATTAAGTTATAATTGACCTACTAGATAACAAAAAGACTAGAAAGCAATCATATCTATGCTTTCCAGCCCTGAATTTCATTTAAATTAAGACGTTCCTTCAGTTTAAAGGAGCGCCTTAATACTGCCATTTTAATTAGCAGATATAGTTAATTATTATTCAAAAACCAAACACTTAATAAAAAAATTTAAATAAGGGATAGACTAATTCAATCAATTTACAATCTTGGTGAAATCTGATTTTATATAAGTGCAATGTTTGGCTATTCCTCAATGTAACCCCTTAAAGATGAAAAAACAGCCGACAATCAATAACAATACGGCAAAATATTTTTTAAGTACGGCTGGAGACAATGCATGGGCTGTTTTTGCACCGAGTTTTGCGGTAAAAAAACTCATGATGCTAATCCCCAAGAATGCATAAATATGTACAAAGCCAATCGTATTTGGCCCAGTAATCTGCTCTTTCATACCAAAAAACATAAAGCCCAAAGCACCTGCAATCGCGATCGGTAAACCACATGCGGCTGATGTGCCAACGGCATTTTGCATCACCACCCCATAATGATTGAGATAAGGCACGGTTAAGCTCCCGCCGCCAATCCCAAAAATTGCCGATGCAACACCGATCCCTGTCCCTGCAACGACTTGTTTAGTGGTGGATGGCAGTACTTTATTCTGGTCAATTACTTTTTTGGCACCCATAAACATTGTATAAGCAACCCAGATCACAAACACACCGATGATTAGTTGCAAATGTGCACCAGACAATAGTCCTGCAATACCTGCCCCTAAAAAAGAACCCAGAGCCATCCCTGGTGTCAGGTTTTTAAATACCGGCCAGATGACTGCACCATTTTTATGATGTGCCATTAATGAACTTATCGATGTGACAATAATGGTCGCTAACGACGTTCCTAGTGCCATATGCATGATTATTTCAGGATCATAGCCCATTTGGGTAAAGACCACATACAACAGGGGTACGATGATCGTTCCACCGCCCACACCAAAAAGTCCTGCGGCAAATCCCGCTAATGCACCAATTGCAAAGAAAATGATTAATTCCACGATAATGACTAATTCCGAAATCTACTTTCTTGAGAGTTTTAAATGAAGTAAGTAATGGTTTAAGCAGTTTCGGACTGCCCCACCTGATGTACAACTTGATTGCCGACTTGATGCCCGACATAATGATAACCACGATTAAAATAAACCAGACCCTGATCCTGCTGGCCTTGTTCTTGTTGACCGTGTTGAATCGCAACAATACGACAGATAAAAATAGTATGGGTTCCGACTTCCTGAATCTGCTCAATCTCACAATCAAAACTCACCAGTGCATCTTTTAGTACAGGCGAACCTGTTTCCAGTTCTGCCCAAACGCCTTGTTTAAAGCGCTCTTCTGAACTCATACTGGATGAAAATGCGTGGGAAAGATGCTGATGCTGCGCGCCTAGAACATTCACCGTTAAAATTTTATTGTCGATAAAATGCCCATGTGACCGAGAAGCTTTATTCATACAGACCAATAAAGTTGCAGGGGTATCAGAGACCCCACACACCGCAGATGCCGTGAATCCATAGCGACCAGACAGCCCTGCCGTGGTAATGACATTGACCGCACTGCTTAACAACGCCATAGCATTTCTAAAGCCTGTTGCTTCAATCATCACATTGTTCCTCATGACAGTGACCCACTTAATCCTGAAATACAGTCAAACGGGCAACTCTTTTGCCTTACTCTCTTAGTAATCACTTGCCCAAGAGTTCTTTGCGGACGATTTCCGCACCGGCACTTAATGCATTAAGCTTGCCTCTGGCAACTTGACGGGATAAAGGCGTCATACCACAGTTGGTCGATGGATAGAGTTTGTCAGCATCAACAAATTGCAACGCTTTGCGCAAGGTGCCGGCGACCTCCTCTGGTGTCTCAATGCTAGTGGTTGCCACATCAATCGCACCAACCATCACTTTTTTACCGCGTATGAGTTCAAGCAGATCGATTGGCACACGTGAGTTATGGCATTCCAGTGAGATGATATCGATTTTTGACTGTTGCAATTTAGGAAACGCTTCTTCGTATTGGCGCCATTCCGAGCCCAGCGTTTTTTTCCACTCGGTATTGGCCTTGATGCCATAGCCATAGCAAATATGCACGGCAGTTTCACATTTCAGCCCTTCAAGTGCCCGCTCTAAAGTGGCAACGCCCCAGTCATTCACCTCATCAAAAAACACATTAAATGCAGGTTCATCAAACTGGATAATGTCCACACCAGCAGCCTCCAACTCTTTGGCTTCTTCATTGAGGATTTTGGCAAATTCCCAGGCGAGTTTTTCACGGCTTTTATAATGCGCATCATATAGCGTATCAATCATGGTCATCGGGCCAGGTAGTGCCCATTTAATCGGTTGATCGGTAAGCGAGCGTAGAAATCGTGCATCATCCACAAACACCGGTTGTTGGCGCGACACCGCACCCACCACTGTTGGCACACTGGCATCATAGCGATTACGAATTCTCACGGTCTCACGTTTTTCAAAATCAACGCCGTTAAGGTATTCAATAAATGTGGTGACAAAATGCTGGCGCGTCTGTTCGCCATCACTGACAATATCGATACCTGCTTGCAGTTGTTCTTGTAGGGATACCAGCAACGCATCGCGTTTACCCTGAATGAGGTCATCTCTTTCAAGTTTCCAGGGCGACCAGAGTTTCTCAGGCTCTGCAAGCCAGGAAGGTTTGGGTAAACTGCCAGCTGTTGACGTCGGTAACAATCTTTTCATAATTAATTATCTTATCTGTTTGAAATTAAAAAGTATCAACGCTTAAACAGCATAATTGGCAGCCCATTGCTCAAGAATTTTCTGGTATGGCTTGATGAAGTGCTGTTCAGTAAATTTGCCCTGCTTAATCGCCAACTGGCTACGTTCTTCGCGGTCATAAACAATCTGGGTTAATGAATAATCCTGATATTTCAAGCTGGGCTGATAATATTTCCCTGCTGCGGAATTCGCGTTGTAAATCTCAGGCCGGTAAATCTTTTGGAAGGTTTCCATGGTGCTGATGGTGCCGATCAGCTCAAGATCGCTATAATCAATGAGCAAATCACCCCGATGGTAAAATGCCAAAGGAGCAACACTGTTTGGCGGCATAAAATAGCGAACCTGCAAGCCCATTTTTGCGAAATATTCATCGGTTAAAGAATAGGAATCTTGCTGATATTCCACACCGAGGACAGGATGCTGATTTTCAGTACGATGATAAATCTTGCTACTTGAAACACTTAGGCAAATCACAGGGGCTTTAGCAAAGTTTTCTTTATAAACATTTGAATTCACAAATGTTTTAAAGATTTTGCCATGCAGTTCGCCATAGTTTTCTGGGGTGCTAAATTGGGCTTGATGCTTATTATGTGCTGGCAACAATACACTGAAATCATAATCTCGCACATATGAGGAAAAATTGTTGCCAACAATACCTTCAATGCGCTGGTTGTTCTTGTGATCAATAATATTGGTTTTTAATATTTCAATAGTAGGGAAAGTCTTACCGTTGCCTTCAACATCAATATCAACCGAAATAATTTCAAGTTCAACCGAATAACGATCTGCGTGAGGATTATCCCAATGCGCCAAGGCATTAAAACGATTGTCGATCATCTTTAAAGCTTTGCGCAAGTTCTCTTGGCGATGTTCTCCTCTAGCCAAATTCGCAAAGTTAGTGGTGAGACGTGTATTGTTTGCTGGATGATAGTTTTCATCAAAATGAATACGTTTAATCGCAAATGTAAACTCTTGACTCATGATGATCTGGTCCCCTCATTTCTATAAGAGGATTTATACCTGAATCACAACATGAATAAAAATGATCTTTTTTGTAAAAAACATGAGAAAAATTCACTTCTATAGATTCTGTGGGGTTCAGACCTAAAACGTGAAATGACTTCATTGTATCTTTAGAAAAGATCATTATAAGCTCCCACTTTGGTGTAGCCAGATCACTAAAATACAGTGTTTGGATTTAAATTCTATGGGAGCTATAGCCTGAGCTAATCTTAAGCGGTTAAGCTGAAGGATAAATAATGCTGGATTTGATTAAATTATATCGGAATGCATAAGACAATAAAAAAGCCCGGAAGCAATAATACCAATGCTTCCGGGCTTATATTAAGACGCCCCTCCAGTTTAAGGGGACGCCTTAATACTGCTATTTTAATTAGCAGCTATAGTACATTTCAAACTCAACTGGGTGAGTTGTGGTGTTCAGGCGACGTACGTCTTCCATTTTTAGCTCAACATAAGCGTCCAGCATTTCCTTGGTGAACACACCGCCTTTGGTCAGATAGTCATGATCCGCTTTCAGTGCATCCAGTGCCATTTCCAGGCTATGGGCTACTGTAGGAATCTTGGCTTCTTCTTCTGGTGGCAAGTCATACAGGTTTTTGTCAGCAGCTTCGCCTGGATGGATCTTGTTCTGGATACCATCAATACCAGCCATCAGCAGTGCTGCAAAGCACAGGTATGGGTTGGCAGTAGAATCCGGGAAACGTGCTTCAATACGCTTGCCTTTCGGGCTGGAAACGTAAGGAATACGGATAGACGCAGAACGGTTTTTCGCAGAATAAGCCAGCATGATCGGGGCTTCAAAATGCGGAACCAGACGCTTGTAAGAGTTGGTAGACGGGTTGGTAATCGCGTTCAGGGAACGGGCATGCTTGATCACACCACCAATGAAGAACAGTGCCAGTTCAGACAAGCCTGCATATTCATCACCAGCAAACAGGTTTTTGCCGTCTTTGCTGATTGACATGTGAACGTGCATACCTGAACCGTTATCACCAACGATTGGCTTCGGCATAAAGGTTGCTGTTTTACCAAACTGGTGCGCAACGTTCAAAATAGCATATTTGGTAGCCTGAACTTCATCACCTTTACGTACCAGTGTGTTAAAGCTCACACCAATTTCAGACTGGCAGGAAGCTACTTCGTGGTGCTGCACTTCAACTTTGCCTTCGCCCAGAATGGCTTCAATGGCATCACACATCGCAACACGCAGGTCATGCGCGCTGTCCACTGGAGGAACCGGGAAATAACCACCTTTAACACGAGGACGGTGGCCAGTATTACCAGCTTCGTAGTCCTTGTTGGTAGACCAGGCAGCTTCTTCAGCATAAATGGTATGACGGGCACCTGACATGTCAATGTCAAATTTCACTTCGTCAAATACAAAGAATTCTGGCTCTGGACCAAAGAATGCAGTGTCGCCAATACCGGTAGACTTTAAATATTCTTCAGCGCGGCGTGCAATGGAACGTGGATCACGGTCATAGCCCTGGCCAGTGGTTGGCTCGATAACGTCACAAGTCACTACAACAGTAGTTGCTTCAAAGAACGGGTCGATAAAAGCAGTTTCAGGATCTGGACGCAAAATCATGTCAGATGCTTCAATGCCTTTCCAGCCAGCAATAGAAGAACCATCAAACATTTTGCCATCTTCGAAGGTATCTTCATCAACAGTGGCAGCCGGGAAAGTAACGTGTTGTTCTTTACCGCGCGTGTCTGTAAAACGAAAATCGACCCACTTGGCCTCGTGCTCTTTAATTAAGTTGAGGACTTTATTTGCCATGCTCACTTTGCTCCAGTATTTCCCAGTATTGGGTAACTGCACCCTGTAGGTGCGCCTTACAAATTTAATACCTGATATATTAGCAAAAGCCATACCAACTTTCTTTAAAAATCATAAGTTAATAAATTTAAAGAAAATATTTGTTAAGGGCCTAAAAATAATACGCCACAAATTATACGCACTCTTAAAAAAAATGCACCATCTGCCATCATTAATTCTGTTATTCACATAAAAGGCTTTTTAAAGCACCAAAACAGTGCAAATACTTATTTTTCTATATGAGATATCAATATTTTTAGTGCAAAGATAGCGCATCAATAGCCAAGATTTATAAAACCTTAAAGATGACTCTATTTTTATCAGTAAAATTAGATAATTAGATTTTCAGTTTTAAGTACGTTTTTGATTTTAGAAATAGTAATGCACCAAATTGGAGCAACATCAAGATCGCTCGTCTGTTCGACATCCATGTATTTGGTTGAAAATAAGCCATTTAACCCCCATATCTTTCATAGTAATTCGGGTTTAGGCAGCTAAATTTTAGATTGCTCAAGCTCAAGTAGGCAAATACAGAATTTGATTAAACAGGTTTAAACACTGGAGATGAGAAATGGCAGGTGGCTGGGCACATGACGGCGCTGAACAGGAACAAATCGAAGCAACAGTAAATGATGCATTGCAACGGGCTAGACAGGCAATTCCAACTGGCCCGAGTGCAGACACTTGTGAAGAATGTGATAAGGCCATTCCCAAAGCGCGCCAGCTTGCCCTGCCCGGTGTACAACATTGTGTGGAGTGTCAAAGCAAGCTTGAAGCACATGCCAAAAAATTTGAATTATTTAATCGCCGTGGCAGCAAGGATAGCCAATTGCGCTAATACGCTTTAAATCTATAACGCGACATTATTGGGTTTAAACATTTAAACATAATGACATAACTGTTAAGATAAGCTTCTCAAGCGCTTGGTTTCACTGCGCTTGACTTATGGATTCCTCAACAGGCATTCCGACCTCTTTAAATGAATTAACTTTTCCGTTTTCATAAGGTTGCAAATACGATGCTTCTGATGCTCGATAATTATGATTCTTTTACCTACAACATTGTTCAGTACTTAGGTGAACTGGAGCAAGATGTCAAGGTAATCCGTAATGATCAGGTGACGATTGAGCAAATTGAAGCATGGCAACCGAAGTATATTGTGATTGGTCCTGGCCCTTGTTCTCCCAATGAAGCTGGCATTTCACTGCAGGCCATTCAGCATTTTGCCGGTAAAATTCCATTGCTGGGTGTTTGTCTGGGTCATCAGGCAATTGGACAGGCCTTTGGCGGGGATGTGGTGCGTGCCCGCGAAGTGATGCATGGACGCCTGTCTGCCATGTACCATGCCAATGTCGGTATTTTTAAAGATTTGACCAATCCTTATCAGGCCACACGGTATCACTCATTGGTAGTGGATAAAAATACCCTGCCCGATTGTCTGGAAGTCACTGCATGGACGCAAAATGCTAACGGCCAACTGGATGAAATTATGGGGCTGCGTCATAAAACCCTGCCCATCGAAGGTGTGCAATTCCATCCTGAATCCATTTTAAGTGAACATGGACATCAGTTATTAAAAAACTTTATTGATGAATATGCTTAAGGGGTAAGAAATGGATATTCAAACTGCCCTTGAACAAGTGGTACGTCATATTGACCTGTCCCAGTCTGAAATGCGCGATGTAATGCGCGTGATCATGACGGGTGAAGCCACGAGTGCACAAATTGGCGGGCTGCTGGTTGGCCTGCGCATGAAAGGTGAAAGTATTGATGAAATTACGGCAGCCGCCAGCGTGATGCGTGAGCTGATGCTGCCGGTGCAGGTTTCGGATTTGCCGCACCTGATTGATATTGTTGGCACAGGTGGTGATGGCCAGCATTTGTTTAATGTATCGACTGCCTCGGCGTTTGTGGCGGCGGCGGCTGGTGCGCATGTTGCCAAGCATGGTAATCGCGGCGTTTCCAGCAAATCTGGCAGTTCTGATTTGCTGGATCAGGCCGGGATCAAACTTGACTTAAATGTTACCCAAACTGAACGATGTATTCGTGAAATTGGTGTAGGGTTTTTATATGCGCCCAACCACCATGCAGCCATGCGTCATGCAGTTGGCCCACGCCGTGAACTGGGGATGCGTACCCTGTTTAACCTGCTTGGGCCATTGACCAACCCTGCTGGTGCACAACGTCTGGTGATTGGGGTATTCAACGAACGATTATGCCGTCCGATTGCCGAGGTACTGCGTCAGCTAGGTACAGTCCATGCACTGGTTGTGCATTCAAAAGATGGCCTTGATGAAATCAGCCTTGCACAGGCCACCCATGTTGCCGAGCTAAAAGACAATGAAATCCGTGAGTGGCAATTCATTCCGGAAGACTACGGCATTGATAGCCAGAGCCTGATTGGTCTGAATGTTGCAAACTCGCAGGAGAGTTTAAGGCTGATCAGGGATGCGCTGGGACGCAATAAATCATCACTGGGTGATAAAGCAGCCAGTATGATTGCGTTAAACGCTGGTGCCGGGATCTATGTCGCTGGTTTAAGCCGCAATTTGGGTCAGGGAATCAGCTTCGCCCAGGACATTATTTATGGTGGTCAGGCTTTAGAAAAAATGTCAATTTTAGCTGAGTTTACGCAAAGTCTGACTGAATCAGTCAACACTTAATGCGGCCAGAACGCTGGCGTCCATTTGACTTATCGTTGTTGTGATCACTTTATTTTAGGACTTTAATGGATATGGTACGGACAGAAGACACTATTCTTGGAAAGATTGTCGCCCGTAAACGTGAAGAAGTTGATTTGCGTGAGAAAAAACTCTCGCTGAATGATCTGGAACAACGTGCAAAGGTTGCTTCACCCACTCGCGGTTTTGCCAAGGCATTGCAAGGCAGAAAACCGGCAGTGATTGCTGAAATCAAAAAGGCTTCACCGTCACAGGGTGTGATCCGTGAAAACTTCAAGCCAGCAGAAATTGCTGTCCAGTACGAAAAAGCCGGCGCTGCCTGTTTGTCGATTCTCACCGATGTTGATTTTTTTGCAGGCAATGACCAGAACCTGAAACTGGCACGCAGTGTGACCCAGCTGCCGGCCTTACGTAAGGATTTCATGATCTCTCCTTACCAGATTGTGGAAAGCCGCGCGCTGGAAGCTGATTGTGTATTGCTGATTGCAGCCTGCCTGTCTGATGACCAAATGCAGGAAATGGCTTCAGTGGCTCGTGAACATGGCATGGATGTCTTGGTTGAAGTGCATAATCACAGTGAACTGGATCGTGCCTTAAAACTGCCTAGTTCTGCCATTATTGGCATTAATAACCGTAACCTGAAAAATTTTGCCGTGAGCCTGAATGTTACATTGGGTCTAAAGCAATATGTTCCTAATGATCGTATGCTGGTGACTGAAAGCGGCATCAAAACCCGCAATGACGTGGACCTGATGCTGGCCAATGGGGTAAATAGCTTTTTGGTCGGCGAAAGCTTTATGCGTGAAGCAAATCCGGGTGCCGCATTAACCCAGTTATTCGGGCAGCCTAAAGCCATCAGCAGTCTTAGCTGATTGTCTGAATTCAGATAGGTTTAATCACCTGTTTTAATCATTTGACCCCTGATCTGGCTTGCCTGCGGTTTGGTGTGCTGATGAGGGGTCAGCTTTTTGTAGGGACTAAAAGCAATTATGGCTAAATCCTCCTCTTTTAATAAGGACACACAACAGGCTTTACGGGAATTAAAGCAGCAACTTAAAGCTGCCCCGGTTACTTCATCAGGTAAGATTACTCCTAGTAAAACTGCATCCGGCAAGGTCACAGAAGAAACCCCGGATGATGAAAAACTGTTTGCGCAAGCTATGCGTGGGGTAAAGCCAATAAAAACAGATGAAACACCAGTGCCTGCCCCAGCCAAACCCAAAAAGCCCAGTGCACAGATTCTGGCACGGCGGGCGGCTGCGGTGGGTGTGGATGAAGCGGGCATGCAAGGCATTTCCGATACACAGGCCATGCTCAACCCAGTGGCCAGTGAGGCCGTTTTAAGCTATCGGCTGGCAACCTTGCAGCATCGTATTTTTGAACAATTAAAAGCAGGCAAACTGCGCTGGTATGAAGCGGTTGACCTGCATGGCTGTACGATTGAAGAAGCTCGTAGTGCCGTGCTGCAAATTATTGAAATAGCACGACAAGCCAATGAAAATGTTATTAAGATTGTACACGGCAAAGGGCCGCAAGCCATTTTAAAAACCTACGTGAATGGCTGGTTACGTCAGCACCGTGAAGTACTGGCCTTTGTCAGTGCGCCATCGGAGCAAGGCGGTACAGGTGCTGTGCTGGTATTAATCAAGCGTGCCGAGCGCCAGTCCAGTGATGACAAAGCCAACCATTCAAAGCCTAAAACACGTTAATGGCAATCACAGACTGATGAAATGACGCAAACCAGCCTGACTTAACCGTATTTTCTCTTGAGTTTTTTTCTATTCCTGCCTTTTTCTGGTATCGGTTTTTTCTGCTATAATGACCGCCCTCAATATCGGCCAATCCCGTCCTGCCAAATACCAAGACAAACTGTGGCCAAACTTGGTTCCTGCCAGACCCAGCTTCTGACAAGACTGCTTTTCTGCCAAATTAGGTGAACTGACACAATGACTATGCAACAATCTTACGCCAATATCATTTCTGCAATTGGCGAAGATTTAGAACGTCCGGGATTGCTTGACACCCCTGCCCGTGCTGCCAAAGCATTTTCATTTCTGACGCATGGTTATCACCAGTCGCTGGATGAAGTCACCAATAATGCGGTATTTCCTTCTACTAACCGGGAAATGGTTCTGGTGAAGGGCATTGAATTTTATTCGCTATGTGAGCATCATTTATTGCCGTTTATGGGTCAGGCGCATATTGCCTATTTACCCAATGGCCATGTGCTGGGTTTGTCCAAGTTTGCCCGGATTGTGGATATGTATTCGCGCCGTTTGCAGATTCAGGAAAACCTGACCCAGCAAATTGCTCAGGCTGTGATGGATGCTACTGGCGCGCGCGGTGCAGCGGTGGTCATGGATGCCGCACACATGTGCATGATGATGCGTGGCGTGCAAAAGCAGCATTCCAGCACGCGCAGTGTATCCATGCTGGGTGAATTTACCACCAATACACAGGCGCGGCAGGAATTTTTGATGGCGGTGCCGAATGAGAATATTTAGCCTATAACGCTTCCCGACACTGCTGCAAACTCAATTTCTGTTGGCCAGCCTCATCAAAGTTAGCTGGACTTAACCAGTGCTGCATTGCGCTATGTTGCTGCGGCCATTCGCTGTCCAGCATGGAAAACCAGTCGGTATTACGATTACGACCTTTAACAACCGTTGCCTGACGGAACAGTCCTTCGTGCTGGAAGCCCAAACGCAACGCCGCCTGTTTAGAAGGTTCATTTAAACTATTGCATTTCCACTCACAGCGGCGGTAAGCCAGCGTAAATACCTGCTTTAGCAATAAGCACATTACTTCAGTAGCGGCCAGTGTCCTGCGTAAACTTGCAGAATAATACACATGGCCAATTTCAATACTTCCTGCCTTGCAATCTGACCGCATCAGTGCGCACCAGCCCTGAATCTGCCCATTTGTAAAAATGCCATACAACAATAAATCTTCAGCGAGCATCCCTTGTAGCCATTCATTAAAGATACCCTGTGTTACAAATGGGCCATACGGCAAATAAGTCCAGCAGGATGCATCCGGCTCCCGATTAGTTAAAGCCCACAATTCTTCGGCATGTTGCGCAAAACTCAGGGGAATAAGCTGGCTATGCTGTCCAGTTAATACTTGTGGTGGTGGCTTGGTGGCGCCCTGCCAGCTTTCAAGCATTTGCCCAACAGGTTGGCCAAATTCATTGAGTTCGGTCTGTAAATGTGGCGCGCGTATTTTATTCATTATAAAAATCTTTCGTTTGTTGGTTTGATGGTTGGTTTAAGAGTTCGCAGTAAGAAATGCTCAGATGATATGAATTTTTATCATGATTTTGTCCTGGCTGGATAAGTAAACGTTCTCATGATTCTACCCAATCAAAAATTATAAACTGTTCAACTGCTGGTTTTAGAATATTTCAATAATAAAGTCATGCCGGATAAATGCTTTTTATCTACTACATAACTTCAACAGATCTAAAGCAGGATTTTAATAGCATAGCTTCATCATAAAAATTACTTGTAGCTGGCAGCTCATGATGAAACAGTTATTTTTAGCCTCTTCCTTTGCAGATGTCAGCCAGTACTTTAGTCAATTTACTGGCGAAGATGTGCAAGGCAAAACCGTTACTTTTATTCCCACAGCCAGCAATCTGGAAGACATTAATCATTACATGCAAAACGATAAAAAAGCCTTTGAGGCACTGGGCATCAAGGTTGATGAACTGGATGTTGCCGAAGCTGCACCTGCATTGATTCAGCAAAAAATTACTTCAAATGATTAGGGTGTGTTGACACTTTTAGCTTAAAAAAATAGCGAAGTAGTAAAATCAAATCGCCAAACCCAATTTTACTATTCGCTATGCCTCGTACCATGCTGACAGATCAACACTGGCAAAAGTTGAAAGT
>NZ_SNTY01000023.1 GCF_004377485.1 Alkanindiges illinoisensis | reverse complement strand
CAATCTGTTTTATAGCTTCAGCTTTGAATTCCGCTGTATAAAACTTTGGTTTTTTGCTCATGGTAAACTCCTGATGAGTACGTTTAGTTTACCAAGTGAAAGCTTCCGTTTTTATCAGCACACATCAACCTAATACATTCCCTAGCGTTGCCACACCTATAAGTAAAACCGGTGAATATTCTCCCAATATTAGCATTCCTGCCAATACAGATTCTGATTGAAGAGGCAGTAATGTTGCTGCCCCAAATGCACTTAAGAATAAAAAAATATAAGCCACTATTTAGGCCAGTGCTGGTGATAGCTATCAATCATAAATTCATGTTCATGCTTACCTTTATAGTTGTGCTGCAATAAATGCTCGTGATCTTCTGGTAAATCAAGATGAGTATGTTCTAAAACTAAATTATCGTTTTTTGGCCAGATAACAAACGCGACGACTATTGATACCAAGGCGATGAATGCCATAGGCAAAAAAGTTATAAGCGTTCCAAAGCTTGTACTTAACCAGCCCACTAATGGATAAGTGATTAGCCAGCAGGCATGTGAAAATGCAAATTGAGCTGCAAATAGCGCTGTTCGATTTTCACTTGATGCAGACTTTCTAATAAGACGTCCGGTTGGTGTTTGAGAAACTGAATAACCAATACCTAATATAAACCAGAGGGCTAATAGCCCAGTATAGGCAGAAATAAAGTAACCGCTAAACAATCCAACGACGAGAACCACAGTGCCTGAAAGCATGACAGTTCTATCATTCAATTTATCTAATATTTTTGGTAATGCAAATGCAGCAAGCATTGAGCCTAATCCAAATAAACCAAATGCCCAAGTAGTCGCCTGTTCAGTTAATTCAAATGTCGTTTGAACTAAAAAAACCGTATTGACAATGACAACCGCACTGGCTGAAGCAATAGCCAGATTTAAAGCGAGTAAGGCTTTTAGGCGGGGTGTTCTGAAATATATTTTTGCGCCTTGTTTGATTCGGTTATATACCCCGATAAACTCCGGCATTTTCGCATTTGGTAATTTTGCACTGACTACAAATAGTGCCGAACCAATAAATCCAACCACAGTTCCCAAAAACAAGTTGTGATAACTCATCACAGTGAGTAACAAGCCTGCCAGCATTGGACTTATAATATTTTCTAGGTCGTAGGCCAATCGTGATAGAGACAGCGCGTTTGTATACTCTTCTTCTATGGGCAATACATCAGGAATCATGGCTTGAAATGTGGGGGTAAAAGCAGCTGAGGCAGACTGAAGAATAAAGATCAAAATATAGATTTGCCAGATTTGAGTCACGAAAGGCAGACACAATGCGGTTAAAGCTCGAATGACATCTAAGCCCACCAAAACTTTTTTTCTCGGTAATCTTTCAGCAAATGCGGAAGCAATGGGTGCGACCCCAATATAAGCAATCATTTTAATTGCCAAGGCAATACCCAGGACCTGCGCTGCCTGCCCTTTTGCGATGTCATAAGCCTGTAAAGCTAGAGCAATAGTAATGAGTCCCGTACCAATCAAAGCAATGACTTGGGCTAAGAACAAATGCCGATATGTTGTATTTTTTAAAACTTCTAGCATTTTAGGGACTCCTATTTAGAACCTAATATTTATGCTAATTAGAATCTCCTTGGAGTTTAGTCCAAGGAGATTGATTAAAACTTAGAAGACCTTCTTCATTTCACTGAATTGACCTTCTACGTTTAAAGTGACCGTTACTGTACTTTCAGTACGATTACGCCAGAACCAACCATGCTTACCATCAAAGG
This sequence comes from Alkanindiges illinoisensis, assembly GCF_004377485.1. Taxonomy (GTDB): domain Bacteria; phylum Pseudomonadota; class Gammaproteobacteria; order Pseudomonadales; family Moraxellaceae; genus Alkanindiges; species Alkanindiges illinoisensis_A. The sequence continues at coordinate 24,900 of NZ_SNTY01000023.1, read as the reverse complement.
CTGCGGTTAATGTTCCAGATTGCTCAGTTTCATTTTTACCTTTACCGTAACCATGATAAAAGTCTTTTGGCGCATTTACAGGATCGCCATGCGTGTCATAGTTCAGACCACCACCTGAAGATTTCCAATCAAAGCTTACACTTGCATCTTTAGGCATAGCCAACTTAACTTCAGTTGCCTGGTTAGGTTTTAATTCGATAGAGATCGATTCTTTCTTAATAGCGGGCATTGTATTTGAGCTATCATTTGTTACAGCAGCCTGAGCAACCGAACTATTAGCAGTATTTACTGAAGGGATCTGAGGGGTCTCTCCCATTCCATTCTCTGATTCAGCCGCTAAAGATTGCTTGATTTCCCCCATTTTGGTTAAACCCAAAACTTTACCGACACCAGTAGGGTCAATAGCGTATTCGGCTGGCATTACACAAGTCACAAGAACAACAACGGCACTCACCGCAGCAACCACAGTGGATTTAATCAGTTTCTTTGAAGAGGGTAATTCAACATCTTTTGGAATTTCAGCGTTAAACATAATTTAGATCCTTATTGTGTAATGAAGCCAGTGAGTTGGTAGCCAACAAGTAGAAAACCAAGGAACATCAAGAAGACATTGCTTTGATATGCTGTTTTGAAGAAATAAGGGGTTTTTCTCCACATCGTCATAAGCAGTAAAATGATGGCTAATGCCATGAGTTGCCCTAATTCGACCCCGATGTTGAAAGAGATCAGATTCGCAAGCAGGCCATCATCTGGCACTTCATATTCCTGAATTTTTACAGCTAAACCAAAGCCGTGAATCAAACCAAAAATCAGCGTGGCAATTTTTGTATTGGGCTGGAATCCAAACCAGCGCTGATAAGCACCTAAATTATCTAAAGCTTTATAAACAATAGAAAAACCAATGATTGCATCAATAATGTATGCATTCATCGAAATGTTGTAATACACCCCTATCAGCATGGTAACTGAATGACCGATGGCGAACAGGCTGACATACAAACCAATATCTTTCATACGGTATAAGAAGAAAATAATACCGACCAGAAATAATAAATGGTCATAACCTGTAACCATGTGTTTGGCGCCCAGATAAATAAAGGGGATCACATGAACACCGTAGATTTCCTGTATATAGCCTTTGTCACCCTCTGCAACTCCATGAGCAAAAAGTGCAGGACTTATCAAGACCATACCTAAAGCAATCAACAGCTTTAAATAGGTTTTGAGCTTCACATAATGTGAATCAATAATTTGCATCTAAATCAAACTCCAAAAATTAAAAAATGGTTCAAAAAACTCATGATTTTTTTTGGAGGTTTAAAAATACGACTTGCAAGCAATAGAGCGTATTTCTTCGTACGGTCAAATATTTGCGCACCTAACAGAAGCAAGATGAGTGCTATTTCTTTGAGAGATGCAACATTAGAAAAATGTTCGTAATAGGTATCTTGATGATGATGTGAATGTTGCTGATTTACCTCATGATGATGAGTATGAATCACATCTACATAGGCATGCTCTTGAAAGCGGTTTTCAGTCGCATGCTCGTTAAAATGCAGACATAGTGCAAGACTGATGATGCAAACCAGCCACATCATCACATATCTCATTTTTGAATCTTGCACTATTGCCATCATATTGAACTTCTCTACCCTTTCTGCTCAGCGAAACCGTCAGATTTTTTCTGAAGAGCTTGGTTAAACCAAACATACAGGGTGGGCAGAATAATCAAGGTAAGTAGCGTTGAGGAAATAATTCCCCCTATAACAACGGTTGCAATTGGGCGCTGTACTTCTGAACCAATCCCCACGTTTAAAGCCATAGGGATAAAGCCCAAAGAGGCAACCAGTGCAGTAATCAGCACTGGCCGCAAACGTTCTAATGCACCATGTTTTACTGCATCAATCAGCCCTTCACCCTGATCACGCAATCTCTGAATGGCCGATACGAGTACCAAACCATTGAGTACTGCAACACCCGATAAAGCAATAAAACCAACAGCAGCCGAGATAGAGAAAGGAATATCACGGAGGGCTAAAGCAATGACTCCACCCGTTAATGCAAAAGGCACACCAGTAAAGACCAGCACACTATTTCTGATATTGCCTAAGGCCATATAAATCATTGCAAATATCAAAATCAAAGCGATGGGTACAACAATCATAAGTCGATTAGAGGCTGACTCCATTTGTTCAAAAGTACCGCCCCAAGTGAGCCAGTAACCTTCTGGCATTTGGAAATCAGAGTTTAATTTTGATTGTGCATCAGCAATGTAACTACCGATATCAGTACCACGCACGTTTGCCGTGATCACAATACGACGTTTACCATTTTCACGAGAAATTTGGTTTGGTCCTTGAATATTCTTCAATTCAATCAATTCGGACAACAATACACTTGAACCATCAGGCAAACTGACAGGAATTTGATACAGTTTTTCCAGGTCAGTTACTGAGTTTTGATCCATCCGCACAACAATATCGAACTTACGATCACCCTCAAATACTTTACCTGCTGTTTCACCCGTGATGAGATTAGAAACATGCTTTTGCACATCTTCTGCATCTAGCCCATAGTTCGCAATCATGTCTTTCTTGAGTTCAACAGACACCATTGGCAGTCCCGACATCTGTTCAACTTTCAAGTCAGCTGTACCGTTCACACCTTCAAGTACATCTGCAACACCATTCCCTAATTCCAAAAGCTGCTCTAAATCATCTCCGTAAATTTTTACAGCAACGTCCGTACGGACACCTGAAATAAGTTCGTTAAATCGCATTTGAATCGGTTGAGTGAATTCATAGTTGTTTCCATATACACTTTTAGAAACACGTTCAATTTCAGTAACGATAGCGGATTTTTCTTTATCGGGATCTGGCCACTGATCGCGTGGTTTCAATATGACAAAATTATCAGCTACGTTTGGTGGCACCGGATCAGTTGCAATCTCAGCCGTACCGACTTTGGCAAATATCGTTTGAACCTCAGGGATTTTCTTGATTTCTTTCTCAAGCGCATATTGCATTTCGACCGCTTGAGTTAAGGACGTTCCCGGTATACGCAGCGCATGTAATGCCACATCACCTTCATCTAAAGAGGGAATAAATTCAGACCCCAATCGTGTTGAAAGGCTTGCACTAAATACAAAGAATACAGCTACAAAAGCAATCAGCTTGTACCTATGATTCAATGACCAATCTAAGACCGGGTTATAAATCTTTTTAATGAAGTGAACAATTCTAGACTCTTCATCTTTGATTTTACCTGCGGTCACTAAAGCTACCATTGCAGGTACAAATGTAATCGATAGAAGCATAGCGGCAACCAATGCCATCACCACGGTCATTGCCATAGGAGTGAACATCTTGCCTTCTACCCCAGTCAAGGTCATTATCGGCAAATACACCAAGATGATGATCAACTGACCATAGAGAATGGCTTTTCGTGATTCTTTAGTCGCTTCAAAGACCGTCGTGAATCGTTCTTGACGGGTGAGTATTCGTCCTAATTCTTTCTGCTTCATTGCCAATTTAGCAAGTGAGGCTTCAACAATTACCACGGCACCATCTACAATGATCCCGAAGTCCAAAGCCCCTAAGCTCATTAAATTTGCACTAATTTTCTGATTCACCATGCCTGTGATGGTCATCAACATAGACAGTGGTATCACCATTGCGGTAATCAGCGCAGCACGAAAATGACCAAGAAAAATGAACAACACGACAATGACCAGAATTGCACCTTCGAGCAAATTCTTCTTCACGGTTTCAATCGTGGCATCAACTAATGTCGTACGGTTATATACTGCTTTGGCTTCAACACCTTCAGGTAAAGACTTTTGGACTTGCTGTAATTTTTGATCTACTGCATCAGCGACATTACGCGAGTTTTCTCCAATCAGCATAAAAGCTGTACCCAGCACAATTTCCTGGCCATCTTTTGTTGCAGCGCCTGTACGGAGTTCGTGTCCAATAGAAATCTTAGCTACATCTTTTAAACGCAAGATATAACCATTGCTTGTGGTGATCGGAATATTCTGAATTTGCTCAATCGAACTGATTTGAGAATCAGAACGTATCAAGTACTGCTCACCATTCTTCTCAATATAGCCTGAACCTTTATTCATGCTATTTTTAGAAATAGCATCCAAAATAGTCTTTTGATCTAGACCAATACTTCGTAAATACGCATAGTCGGGCTGTACAACAAATTGTTTTAAATAGCCACCAATCGTATTGATTTCATTCACACCTTCGACATTTCGAAGCTGAGGCTTGATCACCCAATCCTGAAGTGTTCGCAATTCAGTCGGTGAAAGTGGAGTCGGGTTGTTTTTTGCATTTTCCACCGTGTACATGAAGATTTCGCCAAGTCCTGTAGAAACAGGACCCATAGAAGTCGATATACCCCCGGGGAGACTTGGTGTAACCCCTTGCAACTTTTCATTCACTAGCTGACGGGCAAAGTAAATGTCCGTGCCTTCCTTAAAAATCGCAGTCACTTGAGATAAGCCGTATCTGGATACTGATCGGGTATAGTCCAGATTAGGAATACCAGCCAAAGCCGTTTCAATTGGGTAGGTGACCTGGGACTCCATCTCGGTTGGAGATAAGCCCTGGGCCTCACTGTTAATTTGAACTTGTACGTTGGTAATATCGGGTACAGCATCAATTGGCAGTTTAAAATAGTTGTAAACGCCAAATGCCCCTATGAATAGGAAAATGATCAGTACCAGCCAACGATTCTTTATCGAGAGCTTTACAATTTGGTCAAACATAAACGCTACTCCTTAATGATCATGAGTAGCGCCAGATTTACCCAGCTCTGCTTTTAATAAATAAGAATTACCTGCTGCATAAATCTGCCCTGCTTTTAGACCAGATTTAACTTCAACAAAACCATTAAATTTATCGCCTAACTCTAGAGGACGTGCTTCAAAGTCATTCCCGACACGAATAAACACCACATCCCAATCACGGAAGTTTTGCAAAGCATCTTCACGGACAACCATCGGTTTCATGCTCTGGTTTTCAAAGATTTGTGCAGTGATTAACTGCCCTGAACGCCATTTAAACTGGTTTGGAATTTCAATAAAGACTTGCGCAGTTCGTGTTTTTGGATCAATCACATCACTGATATATTTGAGACGTCCCAACGCTTCTTCTGTGCCTGTTTGAGTTTGAGGCTTAACAGTTACTTTATTGTTTGGATTAATGGCATCCAATTTATCTGCTGGCACATTGACCACAGCAAGAAGTTGAGATGTATTGGCAATTTTGAACAATGGAGATGATGGCGTTACATTAGAACCAACTGCTCCAAGCACTTGTAAAATCGTACCTGACATTGCGGCTCTGACTTCAATTGTTCCATTACCCGCACCTCCATAAGAGCTGATTAAACTATTGAGTTCATTAGCCCTAGTCTGAGCATTTTCAAATTCACGTTTGGCATTGATGTAATCAATTTCAGGTGAAACACGCTTTTGGAATAAAGCTCGTTCCTGCTCCATCTTTTTACGGGCAAATTGTAAGATATCCAATGCAAGAGTACGTTCCGCATTAAGACGAATTAAATCTGGACTTTGTACAGTCGCCAAAAGATCCCCCTGATTCACTTGATCGCCAATTGAACGGTACGTTTTTATTAATGTTCCGCTCGCTTTAGGGGTAATAAAACTTTCAAAATTATCAGGAAATTTCAGTTCACCTTTGAGTTCGAGTGCATTTTCAAACATCATGCGTTCAACTTTTAAAAGTTCCAAACCACTGCTCTTGATACTGCTATCAAGCATAGTGACTCGTCCCTCTTTGGTATCCCATTTCCAAGTATGTTTTTTACCTTGATAATCAACATTGATCACCATCAAGAATGAATGTGGCTCATAGACAATTTCATTCCCAATCAAGTAATCACTTTCAGGCTTAAATGAGATGGTTTGTTCTGCATCAAGACGCTTGATAAAAATATTGGCATTAATCTCTTCTGGTTTTAATGGCTTATCTTTAAAGTAGCCATACACCCGTAAATGAGGCTCTACCCCTTCCTCGAAGATTTTGACTTCAGCAGCAAAATCACCATCGCGATATAAACGGCCCCCATGCGGGCCTTTTTCATCTCCTACTACAGCAACTTTTTCTTCAGCCCCTTCACTATGACTTGAAGTTTCGGCTTTATTACCCGTTTTGTACCAAGCGATTGCACATAAAATGACTAATAAAGCGATAACACCTGTAGTAATTAAAGTATTGGTTAGTTTATTCATATTTTCAGGCCTTATTCTTGATCTAAATTGGTCACATAATTTCGTTCAACCTCTGCAATTTGATTTTGCAAAGCCAACCACAAATCGAATCGAGCGAGATGTTTATCCAACCAAATTTGCTTAATACTATTGAATTCAAGTAAAGAGATTTTTCCTGCCTGATAGCCCATTTCAGCAATTCTCAAACTTTCTTTGGTAGCAGGAAGTATCGACTGATCATAGTTTTTGATCGAATCAATCAGGTTGGATACTTCAATAGACTTATTTTCTAATTCAATTTTGGAGTTACGGTTTACGAGAATAGAACGAGTTTCTGCATGCACTTGCTCAGCTTGCGCAAGTGCAATTTTCCCCTTATTTCGATTAAAAACAGATAGGGGAATAGATGTAGAAACTAAGAAAACTTGATCATTGGTCTCCTGATAGTTCCTTACCCCTAAACCTAGCGTAATATCTGGCACGGCTTCTTTTTTAGCTAATTCATACTGGGTTTTAGCCAGTTGAGTTCTAAGCAAGGCCTCTTGTTCAGATAAGCTCAGTTTATCCGCAAAGTTAATGCTTAAAGGAACTTCAATTGCTTGATCAGGTAATACAGATATGAATTTGGAACACAGATTTTTTTGAAATTGAACTTTCTTCACTTCGTTCTGATAACGTAGTTTTGATTCAGACGATAAAGCTGAACTCAATTGAACGTCAGATGGAATTACTCTGCCAAACTTCAATTTTTCATTCAGTACCTGGGCTTGTCTCGCATTCATCTTGCTTTCGGTAGAATAAATTTCTACCCGTTTTGAAGCCGCATACCAATTTGACATACAAACACGGAAATCGGCTTTTAATTCAGCCTGACGCTTCAATGCCTCAAATTGGTTGTTATTCCCTTGAAACCCTGCCAACTGCCTACGCAAAGCGCGTTTATTATTGAGAGGAATATCCTGGGACAAACCAATCATCGTCGTTGGCCCATCAAGATCTTTAAGGTCTGAATTACCTAAATTGTCTAATTCAAGATTAAACGTAGGATTATTAAGTCTACCGGCATATTTCTGATTTATGGCATATGCGTGTTGAGACTGTTGCAAACTCTTCAAAATTGAATCGTTTGAAATTACCTGTTGTTGTAGCTGAACGTAATCAGATGCTGCAAATAATCGAGTCGTTGCTGCTACTAAACCACAGGCAAGAAATATCTGATATTTTTTAGACATGACTTTACCTATACAAAAAAATGGAAATTATTTTTTGTACAGAAAAATCAATTTCTTAGAACAATTAAACCTTTTGTAAATATATAGGAATTACAAAGATATTCTATCCTTTTCCTAAGTGCATAGGATCGAACGGGTCGTTCAAAAAGACTCAGGAAAAGCAGAATGAGCGGGATGGAAAAACTCAAGAGAAAAACTGGATCAATGCTCATTTGGTCTTTAGCTTGAACCGGTGGAGTAGAATGATGAAAAGGTGCTTCATCATAACTGGTCCAGTTGTGATTTTTAGTATCTTCTATTAAGACTTGCTCTTCAGCATGATGAATAAGAGACCATTGGCTGGAACTGTCTGTTTCAACTGAGATAGTCACATCATGATGATGATCAAGATTTTTAGCTATAACTGGCGCCCATGTGTAAGCTCCCGTTGTTGTTATCGCAAACAAAAACAGGACAAACGCAAGAATAAGTTTTGAGAACTTATTATGTGGCATACGAAAAAATCATCTCGAGATTCGCAGAAAGCATACTGAATAGAACTTCAAAAGTAAATTGTTACCTAAGATAAAAACTATTTGTATTATTTTTAGAAAAAAGTATGAGTAAGCTACCAAAGATAAGTACTCTAATGTTTGAGTTCCTCAACAACCTTATTTTAGAGTTATCTTATTCAATACCCACTACTGTTGTTATGCCTGTAATAAGGATCTCATTTCCAAATATATAAAGTAAAGCCAACAAAACTTTAAATGTATATAAAAAATGGTTAAATAATTGCAAGGGGGGCTTTAAAACGTTTTAATCGTAAAGCATTGCCTAGTACAAATATTGACGAGAGAGCCATTGCACCAGCAGCAAATACAGGAGAAAGTAGCAGTCCAAATTGCGGATAAAGTACACCTGCTGCAATAGGAATCAGAGCTGCATTGTAAACAAATGCCCAAAATAAATTTTCACGAATATTGGTTATAGTCGCTTTGCTTAAAGCGATAGCATTCGGCACTCCTTTCAGGTTGCCAGACATCAAAACCACATCAGCAGCTTCAATAGCTACGTCTGTACCTGTACCTATCGCTAAACCAATATCTGCTTCTGCAAGTGCAGGGGCATCATTAATGCCATCTCCAACATATGCGAGTTTACCATATTGATTTTTTAATTTTTTAACGGCCTCTATTTTACCTTCAGGTAAGACTTCTGCAATAACCTCATCAATACCTAGTTTTTTTGCAATCGCTTGAGCTGTATGACGGTTATCACCTGTAATCATGGCAACCTTTAAACCTAACTGATGTAACGCTTCAATTGCAGCAAATGTTGATTCTTTAATTGGATCTGCTACAGCAATAATGGCAGCAAGTTTCTGGTCAATCGCAACATAGAGAGGGGTTTTTCCTTCTTCTCCCAAACGATCCGAAAATTGAGAAAAAACATTAGGATTCAAACTTAGTTTTTCCATATATCGATCTGCACCAATATGAACCAAATGCTCAGAAACCTTCGCTTCTATTCCGTAGCCAGTCACTGATTTAAAATCAGCAACAGGAGACAGGATTAATTCCTTATCTATAGCGGCTTGTACAATTGCTCGAGCAATAGGGTGCTCAGACTTTGATTCAACGGCTGCCATCAGTGAAAGTACGGTATTGTATTCAAAACCTTCTAAGACATGCAGATCGGTTAAAATTGGTTTCCCTTCAGTCAGAGTCCCTGTTTTATCAACTGCAACCACTTTAGTTTCTTTAAGCAGCTGCAAAGCTTCCCCTTTACGGAATAAAACACCCATTTCAGCACCACGCCCAGTTCCCACCATGATTGATGTAGGTGTTGCAAGTCCCATTGCACAAGGACATGCAATAATGAGTACCGCAACTGCATTAACTAAGCTAAACGTTAGGGCTGGCTCAGGGCCGAAGATAAACCAAGTAATAAAAGTTAAAAGAGAGAGACCCATTACTACAGGTACAAACCACATGGTAATTTTATCAACCAATGCCTGAATCGGCAGCTTGGAGCCTTGGGCCTGCTCTACCATTCGGATGATTTGAGAAAGCACTGATGAACTACCAACAGAGGTGGCTTTGATATTTAAGCTGCCACTTTGGTTAATTGTTCCTCCTACCACAGTAGAGCCTATCGTTTTTTCAACGGGCATAGGCTCGCCAGTAATCATGGATTCATCAATAAAACTTTGGCCGTGAATAACTTCACCATCGACAGGGATACGCTCGCCTGGTCTAATCTCTACAATCGTTCCTGTTTGAACTTCGGCAATCGGAACTTCTATCACCTGATTATTGAGCTGTATTCTGGCAACTTTAGGCTGCATTCCAACTAGATGTTGAATTGCTAAAGACGTTCGGCCTTTTGCCTTGGCTTCAAAAAATCTACCTAATAGAATTAAAGTGATAATAACCGCTGCAGCTTCATAATAAACATTGACCGTGCCTTGTGGCAGGACACTTGGAAAGAAAGTAGCAACCACTGAATAAAGATAAGCAGCCAATGTTCCTACAGCCACCAAGGAATTCATGTCTGGTGCTAAGCGGAATAAACTTGGGATGCCCTTTTTGAAGAAGCGTCGGCCTGGAAAAATTAATGCTACTGTGGTCAAGAAAAATTGCATTAACCAGCTATTTTGTTGGCCAATGTTATCCATCATAAACGTATGAAAGGCGGGAATCAGGTGTGATCCCATTTCTAAAATAAAAACGGGTAGAGTCAATAAGACTGACAAAATTAAATCTTTTTTAAGTTTTTCTAATTCAATATTTTTTTTATCTTGAAAGCTTTCCGTAGTTTGATGAACTGACTTTGCTTCAAACCCTGCTTTGGTGACAGCCTGAATTAACGAGTCACGAGTGACAGATGAGCTTGCCTGAATAGTCGCTTTTTCAGTAGCCAGATTTACATGAGCTGATTCCACACCCTCAACAGATTTTAAGGCCTTTTCTACTCGACCTACACAAGAAGCACATGACATACCCTCAATCGTAAGCTCTATTGGTTGCAGCGCTTCCACTTCGTAGCCTGCTTTTTCTACGGCTTTAATTAAAGTAGCGCGATCAAGTGGTTGATGCGCATAAATGACTGCTATTTCGGTAGCCAGATTTACATGAGCCGATTCAACACCCTCAACAGATTTTAAAGCTTTTTCCACACGGCCTACACAAGAAGCACATGTCATCCCCTCAATCTCTAATGTTTCACTGTAGTGTGGCGTATCAGTCATTTCGGTACTCATATACGATCTCTATCATTTAGATATGCTGAGTTCTATATGCGAAGATCAGCTCGAACCAAGATTAGGGGGAATTCAGGGATTACTTTTATTTCAAGCAAGTACAGGTTTTATCTGTACGATGAGGAAAATAAGAGAGAGTAAAAGTGGTAAGGAATTCCCACTGTTACTCTAACAGAGATTAAGCAGGATCAGCTGTAAATCCACGCTCACTGAGAGTGGCAATGACTTGATCCTGACTCACCGTTGTGTTGATTTCAACGATACGGTTTTGTAAATCAATATCGAGTGAAGCATTCGAGTCGAGCTCTTTAATTGCGGTAGTAATGCCGCGTGCACAACCACCACAAGTCATATTAGCGATGTGAAATTTCATATGTTGCTCCTTTTTAACAAAACATTTGTTTAAACCATTAGAACAGTAACTCTAAACTTTCACCATACAACCAGCCTTTTTCTGAATCAGTTACTCGCTGTAACTTGGTCTGTTTACAACCTTACAGTTTTCTTCAGAGTATTCCAAAGAAGAGTGTTCTAATGACTACAGTAAAAGTACTTAACCAACATTAATGTGACTTTAAAATGACATTTTTGTCATCTACGATCACTCTGAAATTTATAAGATTAGTTATTTCAATCAATGGTAGTGAACTGAATAGATGAGACCGTTATGGGTTGAAGATAAGCTAAAAACCGGTGACTACCTTTATGTATAATGACTCATGATGCGATTTTACTGTTCTGATTGTCGTAAGTTGACAGTCCAGTAGAAACTTTATTGCTCAGCTACAAAAGATAAATGCAGTAATGTTAAATTTCCTCAATTCCCTTATTTTGAAATTCTCTTATTCAATACCCACGACAGTGGTTATATAGCCTGTTGTTAATAGAATTGATAGACCTAATAACATCTCAAATAAAATGGCATGACTAAGGTGTTTAGCGAATTTAGGATGTTGAAGACGCGGGGTGAAATACCATTTGTTGAAGGCAGCTAAAAGTAGAATACTTATAACAAAAAACATTTTAACCATGAAACCATAGCCATATGCAGTATTGATTAAGGTATTAAAATCTTTAATTAAAAGAAGAGCTACACTAGCGCCACAGGCGATTAATATCCCAACAATGAAAGCAGCAATACGTCCAAATACATGCATGCGATCTTTTAAAGGTAAACCACTTATTTCCCGGCTGGTTTTCCATAACGGATATAAAGACCCCATCCATAACGACATAACTAGAATATGGATTGATAATAAAATTTGAGCAAGTAAGGTTAAATTAGCGACATGTCCGAGCTGGGAAAAACTAAAAATAATCGGGATAAGTAAAATACAAAATATTGAACTTTCAATTATAGAAAACTGACCTTTGTTCCTGTTAAGTTTAACCACCATGAGAAGAAGTAAAAGAGCAAAACTAATAGAACGAAGAACGTATATATACCCCGTCGGAGTATTAACCAATATATTAATATACGTGGGGTCCACCATACCTGTAATACCAGTATTGGCAAAACTACCAATCAGAATAAAAAATCCCAAGGTACTGGAAATTAGGCCTAATCCAGCGCCAATTGTAATATATTTAAGAATCGATTCTTTTAGTTCAAGATATTGTCTAAGTAAAAAATAGCAAAAGGCTCCACCAACGACAAAAGCTACACTTAAATATAAAATAACCTTAGTTAACCAAGTGGCCCACATCCAATATTCAGAAATCATTATTTTTGTCCATTCTAGAACAACATGCCAGCACCTCACTGACATGTTGAAAGGTAATCAATTCTTATTTAGTTGATTTGATAGTGAAACTATATTCACCATTCATGTTGTGACCATCTTTCCCCATTGTTGTCCAGACAACGGTATATTTACCTTTTTTCAGTTTCGGAAGAGCGACATCAAAGGATTTCTTTAAGTCATGAGTAACTTTATATTTTAAAGGAACATCTCTTCGCTGAGCATCCAGTAACTTAATATTCATCAACATAACCTCTGCACCAAAGTTAAGGGTCAAGTTCTTTGGTTGACTAAGGATAGATGCATTTTCCGCAGGAATCGCACTCACTAAACTCACATGAGCGAACGTAGTTGTAGTAGCCACAATCATCGTTGCAGCTACTACAACATTACGTAGAGCAGTCATTTTATTTTGAAATAATTTCATTTACGTTTCCTCTTGATTCGTTAGTTCATTAGAGATGACTTTATAAAATCTATATTTAATGAGACCACATCATCTCCTCTTATATTTCAATTATTAGTGAGAGACAGAAACAGAGCGATGACTTCAAAATTACATTTTTGTCATTTTTAAAATTTAAAATCTTTAACTATTAAAATAATCTTATTGAAAAATAATGATCATTTAACAAACAAATTATGTAGGTGGTTGATTTATGAAATGTAGTAATCATTTTGTCTAAGAAAATAGTAGCTATTTAATTTTTTATATTTTAGTTTAAATATAAACATGTTATGTTTAATTTGATCTAATATAAATTTGTGGGCTAAGCACATGACTCAAACACGTCCAAGAATGACCAAATTATTTGAACAGCTTGGTTTAGCTTCTACTGAAGAAGCAATTGCAAAATTCATAGAGAGCCATCAGCTAGCTGGAGATGTTTTTTTAACACAAGCAATTTTTTGGACTGATGCTCAACGTCATTTTTTAGAAGAAAAACTACACTCTGATGGTGAATGGACGACAGTGATTGATCAATTAAATGAGTCTTTACATGAAAATTCAGTAAAATAATTTTCCGTTAGTATTAAGGATGTACATTCTTCCCTGCATTGAATACAACTCATTCATACAGTAGTACTGTTTTGGAGATGGAATCTCTATTATATAAGTAGTAGATTCCTTACTCTGAAATTTGGATTATAAACCCTAATATTAAAAATAATCTTCTTTACCTTCTATCTAATAAATATACCAATAAGTTTAATAATTAAATTATCCACCCTTTTTTCTATAAAAAACTATTTTGATCAACTGTATTTTTTCTTTAAAGGAATAACAGTGTAAATTACATTAAGAATGTGTCTCTAACTAGCCTTGGAGTCATCTAATCATTTCATTTTTATTTTTTTAAGCACATAAAATCATAACAACTTTAATAGTTTTAAAAGATTAATATTAAATAAAATTTTTGTCATCTCAGCATAGACTATATATTTCGAGAAGATCTCAAAATTACATTTTTGTCATTTTTAAAAATAATTAATTAATAGTGCTAAAATTTTTAAGAGAGACAGAGAATAACCAAAAATTTCATCAGTTTAGTAGTCAAATTCCTAGACTCTGTTCAGTACTAAAACATAGCTTTTACTTCCAAATTATTTAAAGGAAAAAATTATGATGAAATTCAAAAACATTTTTTTGGGCTTATGTATCGCAGCCGCGTCATTGAATACATTTGCACAGCAATCCGATGAACACAAAGATCACCACCCTGAAAAAACAGCACCATCTGCAGTAACAATTAAGCAAACACTTACCAGCACCACTGCTACAGATAAAATGGCTGCAATGGATCAACACATGAAGGCGATGCAAGCCATGCATGAGAAGATGATGGCTGCAAAAACCCCACAAGAACGTCAGAAACTTATGGCTGAGCACATGAAACTCATGCAAGGAGGTATGAGTATGATGAAACAGATGGGCAGCCAAAGCATGAATGCAAATATGGCTGACCGTCAGCAGATGATGGAAAAACGTATGGACATGATGCAATCCATGATGCAGATGATGATGGACTGTATGCCTCCGTCAGCAACTAAATAGTTACCCATGAATTAGGGGAAAGCACCATGAATCACCAACACCAAGAAAATAATTCAGTACCTAACTTCTGGTCTACACGTTATGCCATTGGTCTAATCGTGCTGGGTGGTATCGCAGCTTATTTTCTATTAACGGAACATTTAGCCCACGTTATCGGTGCTTTGCCTTATTTATTCCTTTTAGCGTGTCCACTGATGCATATTTTTATGCATGGTGGTCATGGGCATAACCACTCGCAGCAAAAAAAATCCGATATATCTGATAACAAAAAATAGCTCTTATCAGGAGATCCATCATGAATCATGCGGAATCGGCTTATGGTTTATGGTTTATGGACGCTGGTTATCATTAACTCAGCAGTTTTTATCATGTTCGCTTTCAGTTTTTTTAGACCTTCCACTGCGCGCGATTGGCGTACATTTGGGGCCTTTTCGGCTTTTATCATTGCTCTATTTGTCGAAATGTATGGTTTTCCTTTAACCATTTACCTGTTATCTGGTTGGCTTCAAACTCGCTTCCCTCAACTTGACTTACTTTCTCATAATGCAGGTCACTTGTGGTCAACGCTATTAGGTGAAAAAGGTGATCCACATTTTGGCATTTTGCATATCGCCAGTTACGTTTTCTTGGGCTATGGATTTTACCTGTTATCAACGTCATGGCACGTGCTGTACAACGCGCAACGTCAGCATTCTTTAGCGATCACAGGCCCTTATGCACGTATACGTCACCCACAATACGTGGCTTTTGTGATGATCTTGCTGGGTTTTTTATTGCAATGGCCAACTTTACTGACACTGATTATGTTTCCAATCCTACTCTTAATGTACAGCCGCTTGGCAATTAAGGAAGAGGCTGAAATGAGTAAACAGTTTGGCGCTGTCTATGACAGCTATGCTCAACAGACTCCGAGATTTATTCCAAAATTCGGCCATAAAACCACTTTTCCATAAGAGAATTATTTATGTCAGATCAAAAAAATCATAACCAGGACCATAAGGCACAGGCTACAACAGACGTACTGAAAGACCCAGTCTGTGGTATGACCGTCACTGAAGAATCGAAATACCATGAGGAATTTAAGGGGAAAACTTACTTTTTTTGCAGTGATAAATGTCAATCAAAGTTTCATAGCAGCCCGGTGCAATATATCGCTAAACCCGCAACGACGACTGCCGATGCACATACACAGCATCATCAGACTGTTCAACACGTTAATGCGGCAAGCACAACAGGTACGACCATCTATACATGCCCAATGCATCCAGAAATCAGGCAAGATCATCCTGGAAACTGTCCTAAATGCGGAATGACACTGGAGCCACTCATTCCTGAATTAGAGGAAGATGAGAATCCTGAGTTACGTGATTTCCGTCGACGCTTCTGGTGGACACTGCCACTCACCATAGTCGTGACTTTTTTGGCAATGTTTGGCCATCAACTGAACCTGTTCGACATGGCAGTTCAGAGCTGGATTGAACTGGTGTTGTCACTCCCGATTGTACTGTGGGCAGGTTGGCCATTTTTTTCCCGTGGTTGGCAATCGGTTGTGAATCGCAGCCCAAACATGTGGACCCTGATCGGTCTAGGTACAGGGGCTGCTTTTATTTACAGTGTGGTTGCGACCATTGCACCACAAATCTTTCCAGACTCATTTATCTCCATGGGTCGTGTCGCTGTTTACTTTGAAGCTTCAGCGGTCATCATTTCTTTGACCCTACTGGGGCAAATACTGGAATTAAAAGCACGTTCGCAAACTTCTGCTGCAATTAAGTCACTCCTTGGGCTCGCTCCTAAAACAGCTCGCCGAATCCTGCCTGATGGAACTGAAGAAGATGTTCCTCTAACGCATGTCCATGTAGGAGATTTACTCAGAATTCGCCCAGGTGAAAAAGTGCCTGTGGATGGTGTAATCACTGAAGGAAGTAGTTCAGTGGATGAATCGATGCTGACAGGTGAACCTTTACCGATCACTAAACGCATCGGTGATAAAGTCATTGGTGCTACCCTGAATACCAATGGTTCCCTAATCATGCGTTCAGAGAAAATTGGTTCAAGTACCATGTTATCCCAGATCGTACAGATGGTGGCGCAAGCTCAACGATCGAGAGCACCAATGCAACGCATGGCTGATCAGGTTGCAGGTTGGTTTGTCATGGCTGTAGTAGCCATTGCCTTGCTTACCTTCTTTGGATGGGGACTGTTCGGCCCAGAAGAGTCGAGCTGGGTTTATGCATTAATCAATGCTGTGGCAGTACTCATTATTGCCTGTCCTTGTGCACTAGGCTTGGCAACTCCAATGTCTATCATGGTTGCAACGGGTCAAGGTGCTACTCATGGTGTGTTGTTCCGCGATGCAGCAGCCATTGAGAATCTACGCAAGATTGACACACTAATCATCGATAAAACAGGTACGTTAACTGAAGGACGCCCTGTATTCGATCGTGTGGTTGCCGCATCAGGTTTCGATGAATCTGAAGTATTACGTTTAGCCGCCAGTCTTGATCAAGGCAGTGAACACCCGCTAGCCGAAGCGATTGTAAACGCAGCACACGAACGTGGCCTGCCTCTTGAAACACCAGATAATTTTGAATCAGGCTCAGGGATTGGTGTTCGAGGTCAAGTGGGCGATCGTCAGTTAGCTTTGGGCAACACAGCACTGATGGAGCAATTAGGTATCTCGGTACAATCTCTGATTCCGCAAGCCGAAGAGCTGCGTTCAGAAGGTGCAAGTGTGATGCATCTAGCCATCAATGGTGAATTGGCCGGCCTGCTTGCAGTATCCGATCCCATCAAAAAAAGTACCCCTGAAGCACTTGCCACCCTGAAGGAAGCTGGACTACGTATCGTGATGGCAACAGGAGATGGTCTCACCACTGCCCGTTCAGTCGCATCACGTCTGGGTATTGATGAGGTACATGGTGAAGTTAAACCCGCAGATAAACTCGAACTTGTCAGCAAATTGCAGAAGCAAGGTCGCATCGTGGCAATGGCCGGCGATGGAATCAATGATGCACCAGCACTAGCCAAGGCTGATGTCGGTATCGCTATGGGGACCGGAACTGATGTCGCAATGAATAGTGCTCAAGTTACCTTGGTCAAGGGAGATTTACGCGGTATCGCGGTTGCCCGTTCACTTTCGGAAGCTACTGTTGGCAACATGAAACAGAACCTCATGTTTGCTTTCCTTTATAATGCCTTGGGTATCCCAATAGCAGCTGGCGTACTCTACCCATTTACCGGTTGGTTGTTGTCACCCATGATTGCGGCCTTGGCTATGAGTTTGAGTTCAGCTTCAGTCATCACCAATGCCCTTCGCCTGCGACATAAAAAGCTATGATAGAGAGTCTTTTTCTTCCACCAGATGTATCAGGCCTGATTGCAGCACTTGCCATCGGCCTGCTCATTGGTTTAGAACGAGGATGGAATGATCGTGAACTGCCAGAAGGCAGCCGAGTAGCAGGCCTACGTACCTTCACATTGACAGGATTACTCGGAGGAGTGCTCGGTCATTTACAACCAAACTTCGGGCCTTGGCCGCTGGTCGCGGCCGTATTAGGGCTTTCCTTATTATTAACAGTGTCCTACGCGCGTACCGCAAAACTTTCCGGTAATCTAAGCGCTACCACGACGATCGCGATGCTGTTGACATTAGTTTTAGGTGCATATGCATCCCATGGTAATGTTACTTTAGCATTAACCGCGGCTGTAATCGTCGCTGTATTTTTGGATCTCAAGCCAACCTTACACGGTTGGCTACGCTTGATAGAGCATCGTGAATTAACCGCATCCCTGCAGTTGCTGGTACTTTCTGTCGTTATATTACCCTACTTACCCAATACGGGTCTGGGACCTTTTGCTGCATTAAATCCTTACCAGTTATGGTGGGCAGTGATCCTGATTGCCGGACTCTCTCTGGCAGGTCATTTTGCCATGCGGCTTACCGGTTCAGAAAGAGGCATATTCTGGACAGGTCTATTGGGTGGTTTGGCATCTTCTACAGCTGCAACTGTCGCACTGGCACGCTATACACGCCAGCACCCCGTCATGGTCAGTGCTGCTATTTCTGGAACATTGGCTGCCTGTGGCATCATGTTTTTTCGTATGGTTGTGCTGATAGGCGTCATTGAGCCAGCATTGCTAAGCACTTTTGGTGGTGCAATGATGATTGCGGGAATCCTTCTGCTGGGTATGGCATTGTGGAGACAACGCCAAATTACCAGCGCTGAAAACAACGATCGAACAATAGAAGCAATGGCTCCTTTTGATCTTGGGACAGCATTCAGCTTCGCTGCTTTCCTGGCTGTCATGGCAGTCTTGGTCCCGGCAGCAAAACAATGGTTGGGCACCAGCGGCATCTTCGTATTATCGACTATTTCTGGGCTAGCAGACGTAGATGCTATTTTAGTCTCACTTGCCCGCCTGCATAGTACTGAAGGCTTAACAACAAATGTGGCTGCTGTCGCGCTAGGGCTGGCCACACTGAGCAACATGTTAAGCAAAGCGACAATTGCATGGATGACAGGGGGGGCACAGTTTGGCAGAGCCATCATAATTGGCTACACAATTGCCATGATAGGTGCTGGCGTAGCTCTGGCTCTCAGTTTGAGCTTTATGTAAGGTCAACTCGGGTAAATGGAAGATGTTCAAAAAATGAGTTAAAATGATTCCCCTTGCATGGATTCACTTTGAAAAATAATAGTAAATATTATTCGACCATTTTTTGATTCTGCTTGAATAGTTGCTCCAAGCATATCAAGAATAGATTTGGTTATGGCTAATCCCAATCCCGTTCCTTCCTCTATCCTTTGTCTAGATGCATCTGTTCGATAAAATCGATCAAATAATCGAGATAATTGTTCAGTAGATAGTTGAGGACCTTCATTTTCGATTGAGAATATTGTGTTTTCTAAGTTCTGCTGACATTTTATATGGATGGTAGAGTCGGTTTTTCCGTATTTAACGGCATTAGATAATAGATTACTGAGGGCGCGACGTAACATAGCAGGATCACCTTTGACATTTCCATATCCTGATTGTTGAAGTGTCATATTTTTTTCGGCAGCTAGCGCATCATAGAAATCAAATAAGGCTGTAACTTCTTTAACCAGGTCAATATTCTGTAAGTTCTGTAATTTTAGGCCATGTTCTGCTTTTGCCAAGAAAAGCATATCGGATACCATTCGAGCCAAACGTTCTAATTCTTCTAAATTAGAAAATAGTACTTCTTGATAGGTACTGGTATCTCGTTTACGGGCAAGACATACTTGAGTTTGAGTCATTAAGTTATTAATCGGTGTTCTAATTTCATGTGCTAAATCAGATGAAAAATCGGAAAGTTTTTCTAAAGCTGACTCTAGTCTGTCCAGCATAGCATTGAAGGCGATTGCCAATGATTTTAGTTCGGTTGGTGTATGCTCAACTTCTAAACGTTCTGAAAGATGTTGAGCAGAAATTCCTTGTGCGACCTTAGCCATTTTTTGCACTGGTCTTAAACCTCTCCAGGTTGCAAACCAACCTAAAAACATTAAACAAATTGTACCAGCCAAACCAATATACAAAAGTTGACGCTTAAAATCTTTTAGAAAATGTAGATGTTCTGATGTATCGATCCCAACAATAATTCGTACAGATTGTATTTCAGAATTTCTATTTATACCTGTAGTGTAGATCATGCCACGATAGGTCTTATTTTGAACTTGCCATTTAATCCATGAATTATTTGCTGACTTGATTAAATTTTGAGTATTAATGATTGAGGATGCTGAACTAAATAAAATTTGGCCTGCCGGTCGTTCTATTTGGACCATAAGATCATGGTGTCCAACTAACGCATCTCTTAAATAAAGATTAAGTTCTGGAGAATTTTTAGGATGCTGTTGGAGAAGATTCTGAATAAGCTGGATTTTACCTTCTAATTGGGTACGGTCTTGAGTTTCAAAATGATGCATTACTAATTTATTTATGAACAAACCCATAATAATTAGAATGAAAATAGTAGATAATGAGAAAATGATACCGATCCGGAAACTGATCGCTCTGAATAAATTATTATTCATCCTCTACCTCTAGTACATACCCCATTCCTCTAATATTTTGAATTAACTTAGGGGTAAAATTACTATCTACTTTACTTCTTAATCGTTTAATAGCAACTTCAACGACATTCGTATCACTATCAAAGTTCATATCCCAAATTTGAGATGCAATAAGTGCTCTTGGTAGGATTTCACCTCTTCTACGCATAAAAAGCTCCATAAGCGCAAATTCTTTAGCCGTCAGATCAATGCGTTGACCTGCTCGTGTTACCCGACGTTTTCTCAAATCAAGTTCTAAATCAGCAATCTTAATAATATTATTATCTTCTCTTTGTTGCCCTCGTCTAAGGAGCGTTTTTATTCGAGCTAGAAGCTCTGCAAAAGCAAAAGGCTTTACTAAATAATCATCAGCGCCTAACTCTAAACCTTTTACTCGATCTTCGATTTGATCTCGGGCGGTAAGAAAAAGAATGGGCATTGTTTTACCGCTGCTACGAATATCATTGATAATATTCCAACCATTTAGTCCAGGTAACATCACGTCTAAAATAATTAAGTCATACTCTTCAGAAAGAGCTTGATGTTTACCCGTTAACCCATCTGTAACCCAGTCCGTAATATAGCCAGCTTCGGATAAACCTTGCTTGAGATAATCACCAGTTTTTTGTTCATCTTCAACTAATAGTATTCTCATTTCCGAATCCTAAGTCATTCATTAAAACTATAATAACGTTATAAAACATCTGATCGAGATAGATTACAAAAATGTCATTTTCAAGTCACTTAGATGTTCAGTGCTTCACTTTAGTGTAGTAGCAAGAAATTAACTTTTAGAGAAACTTATGAAAACTGTAGTGCGTCGTAGTCTAACAATTTTAATGTGTGCTGGAACTTTAATTGCTGGTACTCAATCTTGGGCAAAAGATGTATCAACCTCAAGTGCCACTAAAACGGTAAAAGCACAGAAACCTTGTACAAAACCTTGTAAAATGGAAAAAGATGACAAGACTCAGCAAGATCATAGTCAGCATGAGCATGGCAATATGGCTGATATGTCTCAGATGGATCACTCTAAGATGATGAATATGGACCATTCTAAAATGGATCATTCAAAGATGAATATGCCTGGTAGCAATAAATAATTTTATAAATAGCGAGAAAGAAGTATTAAAGTTTATACTAAATATTTGCTTTATTACTTCAATCTTGACCTTTCTAAAGGTGAGATATAATGTCAAAAAATCTAAAGGTGAGATAGAATGTCAAAAAAGTTAAGTCATATACTCTTAATTGGAGTTGGTTTATTTTCATCAACTTGGGTAATGGCGGCAGTTAAAGAATATGATTTAACAATCGCTGAACAAACTGTAAATATCACAGGAAAACCAGTTGAGAGAATTACTGTAAATGGTAAATTCGTTGCACCACTTCTTGAATTTGAAGAAGGTGATGAGGCCGTTATCCGTGTTCACAATAAGTTAAAAAATCAGGACTCTTCAATCCATTGGCATGGCTTATTATTACCTGGAATTATGGATGGTGTACCTGGATTTAACAAATTTCATGGCATTGCCCCTAATACAACTTATGAATATAAGTTTAAAGTCCGCCAAAATGGTACTTATTGGTATCATTCACATAGTAAAGGACAAGAACAAGACGGTTTATATGGTGCTTTTGTTATTTATCCTAAAGATAAAACTCCACTAACAGCTGCTGAAAAAACCGATAAAGATTACGTTGTTTTGCTTTCTGATTTTCATAATTCAACAAGTGATCAAATTATGAAAAATCTTAAAAAAGAAGCAGATTACTATCAGAACCGTCGCGAAACAGTATTCGATGTATTAAAACAAGTTAAACGTGATGGGCTAAAAGCGACTTGGCAAGACCGTTCTATGTGGAATCAGATGCGAATGCTGAAAACAGATATGTCCGATGTCACAGGTTATACATTTTTAATGAATGGCAAGACACCTCAGCAAAATTGGACGGGTAACTTCAAAGCTGGTGAAAAAGTTCGCCTTCGTTTTATTAATGCTTCCGCTATGTCATTCTTTGATGTACGCATTCCAAACCTAAAAATGACAGTGGTAAGTGCCGATGGTCAACCTGTAAAACCTGTTCCTGTAGATGAGTTCCGTATTGGTACTGCTGAAACTTATGATGTCATTGTTGAACCTCAACAAGCACATTATCAAATCGAAGCCGAATCTATTGATCGTACTGGTTTTTCGGTTGGAACCTTACATGAAGAAAGCAGACCAGCAGTCAAACAAATTGAGATGCCTAAGCCTCGTCCTCGTGCTTTATTAACTATGGAAGATATGGGGATGAGCCATGACATGTCATCTATGAAAGGTATGGATCATGATATGTCTTCTATGAAAGGCATGAATCACGATATGTCTTCTATGAAAGGCATGAATCACGATATGTCTTCTATGAAAGGTATGGATCATGATATGTCTTCTATGAAAGGCATGAATCATGATATGTCTTCTATGAAAGGCATGAATCACGATATGTCTTCTATGAAAGATATGAACCATGATATGTCTTCAATGCCAAATAAGACATCTGAAGACCATTCGATGCATGGTATGAATCACGATATGTCTTCTATGAAAGGCATGAATCATGATATGTCTTCTATGAAAGATATGAATCATGATATGTCTTCTATGAAAGATATGAATCATGATATGTCTTCTATGAAAGGCATGAATCACGATATGTCTTCTATGAAAGGTATGAATCATGATATGCCGATGAATAGCGCTACTGTTAAGGCGGCTTCAGACAAGAATGATAATACCGTATTTGGATGGGCAAATGCTTCAACACCTGAAG
Source organism: Alkanindiges illinoisensis (assembly GCF_004377485.1). Taxonomy (GTDB): domain Bacteria; phylum Pseudomonadota; class Gammaproteobacteria; order Pseudomonadales; family Moraxellaceae; genus Alkanindiges; species Alkanindiges illinoisensis_A. The sequence goes on along the minus strand of NZ_SNTY01000023.1, from coordinate 1,491 downwards.
GTAATAAAGCATTGCAATATAGTGATTTGCAATCGTTAGATCCTCAAAAAGACACTCGTGCAGCTGAACGTGAAATAGAGATCCGTCTTGGTGGAAACATGGAGCGTTATATTTGGACAATAAATGGTAAAAAATTTAATGAAGCCGACCCACTAGTGGTGAAGTATGGTGAACGTATTCGCTTAAAATTTGTCAATGACAGTATGATGGCTCACCCAATGCACTTACATGGCATGTTTATGCAGCTTGAGAATGGTCAGGATCCAAGCAATATGCCAAACAAACATACGGTAATTGTTCCACCTGGGAAAACGATAACCACTCTACTCACAGCTGATGAGTTAGGTGAGTGGGCTATTCATTGTCACCTGCTTTACCATATGAGTGCAGGAATGATGAATAAACTCATTGTAGCTCAAGTGGAAGATGGTAATTCTACAAAGACTGTTCCTCAGTCCCAAGTAAATGAGAAGGGAGTAAATCCACATGCAAATCACTAAGAATTTCTTCTCAAAAACAGTCTTATCAATTGCATTAGTAAGTATATCAAACTTAACTTTTGCTGATAACAGTACTTCGCAACAAGAAAGTAATATTACAAATGGGGGAGATAATATTATTCTGACCGCAAGTAAGAGATCAGCCCCATCTAATGATGATCATCTTAAAGAACATGGCGGACAAATTTATCAATTAACAAGACTTGAAAATGCATGGTTAGTTGATGAAAACGGTAAGGGCAACCTAGGAACAAGGTTTGATACTTTAATTGGGACAGATGAAAATCGTCTATTTATTGAAGTCAATTCGGAAAAGCCAGAAAGCAGTGATATTAATTATGATATATCTGCACTCTATAGTCGTAATGTAGCCCCATTTTGGGATGTGCAAACAGGTGTTCGATATAGTGAAGATAAAAACAGCCCAAACAACAATCGGATTGATGGTGTTATTGGTATATTAGGTCTAGCTCCTTATTTCTTTGAAACACAAGCATATCTTTATGGCGGTGAGAATAATTTTTGGGGAGCAAGTTTTGAATTAGAACGTGATTTGCTTTTAACTCAGAAACTTATTACTCAACCTTACATCGAAGCAGATGTAGTATTTAGTGATGATTCTGACTATGCTGCAAAATCAGGTTTATCAGAACTAAAAACGGGGATCCAAACCCGATATGAGATTACTAAAAGGATTAGACCCTTTGTGGATGTTGCATATCAATATGAAAAAGGACAGAAAGCCACTTCTATGCAAGAGGCTACGGATTCTGAAAAGGGATGGAAATATGGTGCAGGTATCGAATTAATTTTTTAAAATAATATGACTTGGAATCATGAATGGTAGCTTCGGCTACTATTCATGTGTACTAGCTCAAACCTGATCTGACAGTTACCCGTTTTGATGATGAGTGTCAGGTTAAATTTGAGCTAGATTCTTTTCAGCCCAAATCTGTTTTCCATCAAGCAATGTTTCCATAGGCGTGCGCCC
>NZ_SNTY01000022.1 GCF_004377485.1 Alkanindiges illinoisensis | reverse complement strand
AGGATCAGAAAGCTTGTTTGAATCGATGTATTTCATCCGCAGATTATGCACGAATGCTAAGAAATCCGGAGTGCAAATATTAACCAAAAAGAAGATCGTTTTTTGATTTATGAAAGAGATCTAATATAATTATAAAATGAAAACCATTAGCTATTACGTATAGCAAAGTTAAAGTTTATGTCTTGACTAAAGAAAATCGTTTTTCTTCACGCTAACAAAAAACTCCCTTACGGGAGTTTTTTGTATTCAAGCATGGAATAGCAAATTAACGCTGGTCTACCTTGACAAAATCACGCTGGGTCGCGCCAGTGTACAGCTGACGTGGACGGGCAATCTTGTAAGGTGCGCTGTGCATTTCCAGCCAGTGGCTAATCCAGCCCACAGTACGAGCCAGTGCAAAGATTACGGTAAACATTGCAGTGGGGATACCAATGGCTTTAAGGATAATGCCAGAGTAGAAGTCAACGTTTGGATACAGGTTGCGCTTAATGAAATATTCATCACTCAGTGCAATTTTTTCCAGTTCCATGGCCAGTGCAAGCTGAGGATCATTGATACCCAGCGCAGCCAGTACTTCATCACAGGTTTGCTTCATGACTTTGGCACGTGGATCAAAGTTTTTGTAAACGCGGTGACCAAAGCCCATCAGCTTCACTTCTTTGCGTTTTACTTTTTCCATGAACTCAGCCACGTTTTCAACGCTGCCAATTTCGTCCAGCATTTTTAGCACAGCTTCGTTGGCACCACCATGCGCAGGGCCCCACAGTGCTGCAATACCAGCCGCAATACAGGCATACGGGTTGGCACCAGTAGAGCCAGCCATGCGCACCGTAGAGGTAGAGGCATTTTGCTCGTGGTCAGCATGCAGAGTGAAAATACGGTCCATGGCTTTGGCCAGTACCGGATTTACCTTGTAGTCCACATCAGCAGGGGTAGCAAACATCATGTACAGGAAGTTTTCAGCGTAGCTCAAATCATTACGCGGGTACATGAATGGCTGGCCGATGGTGTACTTGTAGCTCCAGGCCGCAATGGTTGGAATCTTGGCAACCAGACGAATTGCAGTAATTTCACGGTGTTTTGGATTTTCAACATCCAGACCATCGTGATAGAACGCAGACAGCGCACCTACCACACCACACATTACTGCCATTGGATGCGCGTCACGGCGGAAACCGTTATAGAAGCGCTGAACCTGATCATGCAACATGGTGTGGTTGCGAACCAGTTTATCAAACTCATCTTTTTGCTCGGCATTGGGTAGCTCGCCGTGCAACAACAGGTAGCAAACTTCCAGATAATCTGCTTTTTCAGCCAGTTGATCAATTGGATAGCCGCGGTGTAATAAAACGCCCTTATCACCATCGATAAATGTAATTTTGGATTCACAGGCAGCAGTTGCCATAAAACCAGGATCAAAGGTGAAGTGTCCTTGGGCCAACACATCCTTTACATCAATAACGTCTGGCCCGAGTGTGCCGCTGTAAATTGGTAGATCAATTTGTTTGCCATCAAGCGAAAGAACGGCTTTTTTGCCAGTTGCGTCAGACATTCAAAAACTCTCCTGTCCTGGTGTTATAGGATGCGATTGTGCGGAAAATCAATTACAAGATCAGTAATTGTTAAATTCCGTTAACGCCATGTAAAAAAATGCGCTATAAGCTTAGTTTGAACTAAAATTTTGTCAATCATACTTCAAGCTAAAATGCCAATTTAATCAAAAAAAGTCATCACAAATACGACCTTGTCTGATTACTTTGCTGATGCATGGTCATCATAATAAATGACAGGCAAGCAGCCAAAGTCACATAGCATACAATATGCCAAAGTTATTGGTGACAATCCTATTTGTAAGCAGATTTGTAAAAAATTGCGATACTTAAATCTTTTAAAGCAAAAAAATGCAATATCCAGATTTTATTTCATCTAATTTAATGAATTGAATCATTATTTTTAACTAAACGAAGATGCTGCTTTTTAGGGCAATGGCTTAAAATTATTCTTAGACTTTAGCCGCATAAATTTTACTTGACCTTATTAAAAGATTTTTTTCAGGCCTTTTTCGGCAAACTATATAATACAGCAAGAAGGATGCTTGGAACTGCGTTAATACTTGGCAACTCTAGCATGCAAGCTAAAATTAGATAAATAATAATGCATGCATCAGGCACAAGGATAGGGAATTACAGCCTCACTAAAGAAGCAATTCTCATTTGCGCTTCAAAAAAAACGAAATTCATTTTCGCTGCCAGTTTGTAATTAAATCATAACAGCACTATAATTTCGTGTCGTTTTTAACAGGCTTAGCGCCTGTTTCGCCAGCTTTCCTTCGAATTAATACAAACTCCAATGGGAGTTTTTACCTACAGGATGCCCGCTGTGAAAAGCAACAGACCTGTCAATTTGTCCATGGGCCAAGTGTTAGCGGTAAATTTGCGCTCTCCCGTGGCTATTGCTTCGATTCTACACCGCGTGTCTGGAATCATCATTTTTTTACTTATTCCTGTATTGCTCTGGCTCTTACAGGGTTCTTTGGCTTCTCCAGAACGTTTTGCCTATGTGCATGACCAGATTTTCGGCAACCTGCTTGTCCGTCTGGTGGTGTGGGCATTTGTGGCTGGTCTGATCTACCATTTGATTATGGGCATCAAGCACTTGCTTGGCGACATCGGTTTCGCTGAGGGCCTGCAAAGTGGCCGTGCTGCTGCGACTACTGCGCTGGTACTTTCTGCCATTGGTATTGTGGCGTCATTTATCTGGTTGGTGGTGCTGTGATGAGAAGTGCAACAGGTTTGACCGGTTCCGGTTCACGTGACTGGATTGTACAGCGCCTGAGTGCTGTCATTCTGGCGGTATATACCATTCTGATTCTGGGCTGGATTTTGCTCCATCCCGGGTTTGACTACACGGCCTGGTATGGCTTTATGATGACCTTGCCGATGAAGATTTTTAGCCTGCTGGCTATTTTATCTCTGGTTGGGCATGCATGGGTGGGCATGTGGACAGTATTTACTGACTACATTACGCCAGCGCAGGTTGGTCCTTCTGCAAGTGCGTACCGTCTGATTCTGCAATGTGCAACGATTGTTGCAATAATTGTGTTTATGGTCTGGGGTATCCAGATTTTCTGGGCACATTGATAGGAACATATCATGGCAGCAACTGATCTTAAAAAATCAAACCCCAATCAAGATTTTACCAATATTGAAACCCTGAACTTCGATGCCGTAATTGTTGGCGGCGGTGGTTCGGGCATGCGTGCATCTTTGCAGTTGGCTGAGGCTGGCTTAAAAGTTGCCGTATTGACCAAAGTATTTCCAACCCGTTCTCACACCGTTGCTGCCCAGGGTGGTATTGGTGCGTCTTTAGGCAACATGCAGGAAGACAACTGGCACTACCATTTTTATGACACCGTCAAAGGTGGCGATTGGTTAGGCGATCAGGATGCCATTGAGTTCATGTGCCGCGAAGCACCCAAAGTGGTGTATGAGCTTGAGCACATGGGCATGCCGTTTGACCGTAATGAAGATGGCACCATCTATCAGCGTCCGTTTGGTGGTCACTCTGCCAACTACGGTGAAAAAGCTGTGCCACGTGCCTGTGCTGCCGCTGACCGTACTGGCCATGCGCTATTGCATACCCTGTACCAGAAAAACCTTGAGCTGGGTACCCAGTTCTTTGTGGAATGGATTGCACTTGACCTGATTCGTAACGAAGCGGGTGATGTTCTGGGTGTAACGGCCATTGATCAGGAAACTGGCAATGTGGCGGTATTCCAGGCCAAGGCAACCCTGTTTGCAACTGGTGGTGCAGGTCGTATTTTCCGTGCGTCTACCAATGCCTATATCAATACCGGTGACGGATTGGGTATGGCATCCCGCGCGGGTATTCCGTTGCAGGATATGGAATTCTGGCAGTTCCACCCGACTGGCGTGGCTGGTGCTGGTGTACTGTTAACTGAAGGCTGCCGTGGTGAAGGCGGTGTGCTGCGTAACAAGAGCGGTGAGCCGTTCATGGAACGCTATGCGCCAACCTTAAAAGACCTTGCCCCACGTGACTTTGTTTCCCGTTCCATGGATCAGGAAATCAAGGAAGGCCGTGGCTGTGGCCCGAATGGCGATTACGTGGTACTGGATCTAACCCATCTGGGCGCAGATACCATTATGAAGCGTTTGCCGTCCGTATTCGAAATTGGCAAGAAGTTTGCCAACGTAGACTGTACCAAAGAGCCAATTCCGGTTGTACCAACCATTCACTATCAGATGGGTGGTATTCCAACCAACATTCATGGTCAGGTAGTTGTTCCCAAAGGGGATAACCCTACAGAAGTTGTAAAAGGCTTCTATGCAATTGGTGAGTGTTCATGTGTGAGCGTCCACGGTGCAAACCGTCTGGGTACCAACTCACTGCTGGATCTGGTGGTGTTTGGTAAAGCTGCTGGTGAACATATCATTGATTATGTGACCAAGCATCATGGCGATGACTATGCGCCATTGCCAAATGCTGTGCTGGAAAACACCAACCGTCGCTTGAATGCCCTGCAAAATTCAACCACTGGCGAAAATGCACAGGATGTTGCGGATGCGATTCGTGAAGTCATGCAGCAGCACGCGGGTGTGTTCCGTACACAAGCGTTGATGGATGAAGGCGTTAAACAGATTCTTGCGCTGGCGCCACGGGTGAAGAACCTGCATCTGAAAGACAAATCCAAGGTATTCAATACTGCCCGTATTGAAGCACTGGAAGTTGAAAACCTGTATGAAGTTGCCAAGGCAACCATGATTTCTGCAGCGGCGCGTACCGAGTGCCGTGGTGCGCATACCGTGGTTGACTATGAGTTACCGGGTGATCACCCAACCTATGCCAATGGCCGCCGTGATGATGAATGGATGAAGCATACGCTCTGGTATTCTGTTGACAACCGTCTTGAATACAAGCCTGTGCGTCAAAAGCCACTCACAGTGGATGAAATTCCACCTAAGCCACGTACATTCTAATCAGGAGTTCAAGATGAGCAGAGGTACTCGTACTTTCGAAATTTATCGCTATGATCCTGATAAGGATAAAGCACCCTATATGCAGACCTATACGCTGGAGCTCAATGATAGCCACCGTATGTTGCTGGATGTATTGCTTGAGTTGAAAAAGCAGGATGAAACCCTGACTTTCCGTCGTTCTTGCCGTGAAGGAATCTGTGGTTCTGATGGCATGAACATCAATGGTAAGAATGGTCTGGCCTGTTTGTTGAACCTGAACGAACTGCCACAAAAGATCGTCATTCGCCCATTGCCGGGTCTGCCGGTGATTCGTGATCTGGTGGTCGACATGAACCAGTTCTACGTTCAGTACGAAAAGGTTCGTCCTTATCTGTTGAATGACCAGCCTGCGCCACCAAAAGAGCGTTTGCAGTCTCAGGAAGATCGTGAAAAGCTGAATGGCCTGTATGAATGTATTCTATGTGCCTGCTGTTCAACCTCGTGCCCATCATTCTGGTGGAATCCGGACAAGTTCCTGGGACCATCTGCACTGATTCAGGCATACCGTTTCATTATTGATTCGCGTGACACAGCACAAGCCGAGCGTCTGGCACGTATGGACGATCCATTTAGCCTGTTCCGTTGCCGCGGTATCATGAACTGTATTTCGGTATGTCCAAAAGGCCTGAATCCAACCAAAGCCATTGGTCATATCCGTAATCTGTTACTGGAGCAGGCAGGCTAAACCTGTTTTGTTCTGTCAGAAAACGCGTCCTTGAGGCGCGTTTTTTGTTTTTTCGCTGCGGGTTAACTGTAAAAAAACCGTGTGTTTCTTTTTAGTGCAGATGTGCTTCAACTTTGGTCTTATTGGAGCTGAAAACAGCGCATAAATCTCGTATGCTATTCATTATCAGCAGGATTATTTCACGGCTTAATATCAGCTATTGAATAAAAAAATCCAGATGGTTATGTAACTCATGATACGATTTGTCACATGAAAAACAGATGATGAAAGGTCATAATAATAGCCATTATTGATAACGCTTTTTGTCTGTATTTGAAAGTCTTGCCAGATTTACTGGACAGATGCCACTGAATAAGTCGCATTCGCCAAGCCAAAAGAACTGTGTCTTACACTATCCTTTGTTTTGGCCAATTCGATTTGCAAAAAATTGCTCGTTTTAGGACGGGTACGGTGTACGGCTAGATAAGTAGGTAAAGCAGGGTAACGTGTCTGACGCAAAAGCCTGTTTTACTCGTTTGTCTGGAAGCATGCGTTTGCCAGTTAACCTGGCTTGGTTGTGTTGTCGTCGTGTGTGGGTGGCTTGGATTCTTAATCTGGGGCATTTACGCAACATTAAAGTTTTGTATCCGAAACTTTAATGTGAAGTGGCTTGTTTATCCGGCAAGCTATTATTTTTGCAATTGAAAAATGGGTCGTCTCATGCAAGAAGTTGTTGACGCACAGCGTCTGGACACAGAATTATCCGCAGAAAATGCGGCATATATTGAAGAACTTTATGAATGTTACCTCACTGCCCCAGAAACAGTAGGAGACGATTGGCGGGCCTATTTTGATCAGTTCCCCAAAGGGGATCAGCCACATCGCAATATCAAAGAACAATTTCTATTACTGGCTCGCAATAGCACTCGTGTACAACCGATGCCGCAAAGTTCAGTCAGTACTGAGCATGAGCGCCGTCAGGTTGGGGTATTGCAACTAATTGCAGCCTACCGCAACCGTGGTCATCAAAAAGCCAAACTTGATCCATTGCATCTGGCCAAGCGTGAGCAGGTGCCTGATCTAGATCTAGCGGCGCATGGCCTGTCACGTTCTGATCTGGATACGGTTTTTCAAACCGGTAATCTGGCCATCGGCAAGGTTGAAACCACACTGGGTGAAATGGTTGATGCCATGGAAGCCATTTATTGTGGTTCAATTGGTTCAGAGTACATGCACATTGTTGACACCAAGGAAAAGCGCTGGATTCAGCAGCGTCTGGAAGGTGCGCGTGGCCAGTTTAATTTTAGCAATGAACAAAAAACCGCGATTTTAGAGCGCCTGACTGCTGCCGAAGGTCTGGAAAAGTATCTGGGCAGCCGTTATGTCGGCGCCAAGCGCTTTGGCCTGGAAGGTGGCGAAAGCTTTATTCCCATGATCAATGAAATCATTCAGCGTTCCGGCAAGGCAGGAACCAAGGAAGTGGTTATTGGCATGGCGCACCGTGGCCGCCTGAACATGCTGGTCAATATTTTGGGCAAGAACCCGGCTGACCTGTTTGGCGAGTTTGAAGGCAAGACCTTTAACAAAAAGGGTTCTGGTGATGTGAAATATCATCAGGGTTTTTCCAGTAACGTGATGACACCCGGTGGTGAGATTCATCTGGCACTGGCGTTTAACCCATCCCACCTTGAAATTGTAGGCCCTGTAGTTGAAGGTTCAGTACGTGCCCGTCAGGTGCGCCGTCAAGACATTGGTGGTGACGATGTGCTGCCAATCATTGTGCACGGCGATGCTGCGTTTGCCGGACAGGGCGTGGTCATGGAAACCTTCCAGATGTCACAAACCCGCGGTTATACCGTGGGTGGCACCATGCATGTGATTATCAACAATCAGGTGGGCTTTACCACCAGTTGCCCTGATGATGCCCGTTCAACTGAATACTGTACTGACGTGGCTAAAATGGTGCAGGCGCCAATTTTCCATGTTAATGGTGATGACCCTGAAGCCGTGGTGTTTATTACCCAACTGGCACTGGATTTCCGGCAGGAGTTCCGCAAGGACGTGGTCATTGACCTGTTCTGCTATCGCCGCCGTGGTCATAACGAAGCCGATGAACCATCAGCAACCCAGCCGCTGATGTATCAGGTCATTAGCAAGCTACCAACCACCCGTACTTTATATGCTGACAAGCTGATTAAGGAAGAGGTGGTTAATCGTAGCGATGCTGACAATATGATTGAAAGCTATCGCTCGGCACTGGAAGCAGGTAAGCATGTGGCGAATGCACTGGTGCGTGAGCCGAATAAAAAGCTGTATGTGGATTGGTCGCCTTATGTGGGTCACCAACTGGTAGATCGGTGGGATACTGGGGTTGCAAAAGAACGTCTTCAGGAGCTGGGCCGGAAAATGGCACAGTTCCCTGAAGGTTTTGTGTTGCAAAAGCAGGTACAAAAAGTCATTGATGACCGTTTGAAAATGCAGACTGGCGAGCTAGCACTCAACTGGGGCGCTGCTGAAACCCTGGCGTATGCAACCTTGCTGGATGAAGGCTATCTGGTAAGGCTCACTGGTCAGGACGTGGGACGCGGTACTTTCTCACATCGTCATGCCAAGCTGTTAAACCAGACTGATGGTAGCCAGTATATTCCGTTATGCCATATCAAGGAAAACCAGCCCCGCTTTGCGCTGTATGATTCTTTGCTTTCCGAAGAAGCTGTACTGGCGTTTGAGTACGGCTATGCCACCACCATTCCAAGCAGCCTGATTGTGTGGGAAGCCCAGTTTGGTGACTTTGCCAATGGCGCACAGGTGGTTATTGACCAGTTTATTAGCTCCGGTGAAACCAAGTGGGAGCGCCTGTGTGGCCTAACGCTGCTATTACCGCATGGCTATGAAGGGCAAGGCCCTGAGCATTCCAGCGCGCGTCTGGAGCGTTTCCTGCAATTGTGTGCTGAAGAAAACATGCAGGTTTGCACACCAACCACGCCTGCGCAAATTTTCCATGTATTACGTCGGCAGGTTGTTCGCCCAACCCGTAAGCCTTTGGTGATTATGTCGCCCAAGAGTTTGCTACGTCACAAGCTGGCAACCTCAACACTGGATGAATTGGCCAATGGCCGCTTTGATACAGTGATTGATGAGGTGGATAACCTCGATAAGACAGCGGTTAAGCGCGTCGTATTGTGCGGTGGCAAGGTGTATTACGACTTGCTGGAAAAACGCCGTGAAGAAGAGCTGGATGATGTGGCGATTGTGCGCATTGAGCAACTTTATCCTTATCCGCAAGCCCGCGTGCGCGAAGTGTTATCGCAATATCCAAATCTGGAACGTGTGATGTGGGCACAGGAAGAACCGCAAAATCAGGGTGCATGGTTGTTTATTGCCCACCTGATTTATAGTGATGTTGCCAGCCTGCGTCCAGACCAGCTTATTCCAGTCAACTATGCCGGTCGCCCTGCTTCTGCAGCTCCGGCCAGTGGTTCGCCCTATTTACACGCAAAACAGCAAGCTACTCTGGTGATTGATGCCCTGGGTCTTGACTCTACAAATAAGCCTGATCAGCAAGGAGAATCCTAATTATGGCAACCGAAATTAAAGCCCCCGTCTTTCCAGAATCAGTTGCCGACGGCACCATTGCAACCTGGCATAAAAAAGTAGGTGAGCCTGTTTCCCGTGATGAAGTAATTGCCGACATTGAAACCGATAAGGTGGTACTGGAAGTGGTAGCGCCTGCGGATGGCACCTTGAGCAATATTGCCAAGCAGGAAGGTGAAACCGTACTGTCTGGCGAAGTGATTGCAACCTTTGAATCAGGTGTTGGTGCTGTTAGCGAAAACGACGTTGCCAAGAATGTTGAAAAAATTGAAGCCGGCGCAACCCCGATTGTAAAACGTGATGAGCCAGTCGCAACCCAGCAAACTGGTGAATCTTCCAGCGATCAAAGTCCAGCGGTGCGCAAGGCAGTATCTGAGCAGGGTCTGGATATCAAGGATATTTCCGGTACAGGCCGTGGCGGTCGTGTCACCAAGGAAGACGTGACCAATCACGTGAATGCACCTAAAGCTGCCCCACAACCCGCAGTTGCTGCTCAAGCACCTACTGCATTGAGTCAGGCAGTGGGTGAACGTGTAGAAAAACGTGTTCCCATGACCCGCTTGCGCAAGCGTGTGGCTGAGCGTTTATTGTCGGCTACCCAGCAAACTGCCATGTTGACCACATTCAATGAAGTCAATATGAAACCAATCATGGATATGCGTAAGCTGTATCAGGAGCGTTTTGAGAAACGTCATGGTACCAAGCTGGGCTTTATGTCGTTCTTTGTGAAGGCTGCAACCGAAGCCCTCAAACGCTATCCCGCAGTGAATGCGTCTATTGATGGCGATGACATTGTTTATCACGGCTATTATGACATTGGTGTTGCGGTATCTTCCGACCGTGGTCTGGTTGTGCCTGTGCTGCGTGATACAGATCGCCTGAATCACGCCGAAGTGGAAAAAAATATTATCGACTTCGGTAAAAAGGCACGGGAAGGCAAGCTGTCAATTGAAGACATGACTGGTGGTACCTTTACCATTTCTAATGGCGGTACCTTTGGTTCATTGCTGTCTACACCTATTCTGAACCCGCCCCAAACAGCCATTTTAGGCATGCATAAAATCCAGGAACGTCCGATGGCGGTGAATGGTCAAGTGGTAATCCTGCCGATGATGTATCTGGCGCTGTCTTATGACCATCGCATGATTGATGGTAAAGAAGCCGTTGGCTTCCTGGTTGCGATTAAGCAGTTTATTGAAGATCCAGCGTCCCTGTTGCTTGATCTGTAATTGGCTCGATGAAATTCAAGTGCTTGCCATTAATGCAGGCAAGCACAAATTTTTAATGATTTGCCCATTTTAAAAATTAGGCCACTTGCAGAAGACTGATTTTTTGCAGGTTAAGGAGTAAAACTATGGCACAACAGTATGACCTAGTCGTCATTGGTGGTGGCCCGGGTGGCTATGAAGCTGCCATTCGTGCAGCCCAGCTGGGCTATAAAGTTGCCTGTATTGAAAAACGTATACATAACGGCAAGCCTTCCATGGGCGGCACTTGCCTAAACGTGGGCTGTATTCCGTCCAAAGCCCTACTGGATTCATCGCATCGTTATGAATCAACCCAGCATGACCTGCAAGCACATGGCATTACTACTGGTGATGTCAGTATTGATATTGCCACCATGCAGGCGCGCAAAACCAAAGTGGTTGAGCAGTTAACAGGTGGGGTGGCCCAGCTGTTAAAAGGCAATGGCATTGACTGGCTGCAAGGTACAGGCAAGCTGCTGGCAGGCAAGAAAGTGGAATTTACGCCGCTGGAAGGCCTTGATTCAAAAGCAGCTGAAGTGCAAACCCTTGAGCCGAAGTATGTGATTCTGGCATCAGGCTCAGTGCCGGTTAATATTCCGGTAGCGCCTGTTGATGAAGCGCTGATCGTGGATTCTACTGGTGCGCTGGCGTTTGATCAGGTGCCTGCCACTCTGGGTGTCATTGGTGCTGGTGTGATTGGTCTTGAACTGGGTTCAGTATGGCGCCGTCTGGGCAGTCAGGTGGTCATTTTTGAAGCACTGGACAGTTTCCTGCCCATGGCAGATAAAGCACTGGCCAAGGAAACCCAGAAAGTGCTCACCAAGCAGGGTCTGGATATTCGCTTAAATGCCAAGGTCACTGCGACTGAAACCAAAGATGGCAAAGTTACTGTGAAATACAATCAGGCCGGCGAAGATAAGGAACAAACCTTTGACAAGCTGATTGTCTGTGTTGGCCGTAAGCCATATGCCGAAGGACTGTTGAGTGACGATGCAGGCATTACGCTCACTGAACGCGGTTTTGTAGAGGTTGACGACCAGTGCAAAACTTCGGTTGATGGTGTGTATGCCATTGGCGATCTGGTACGTGGCCCAATGCTGGCGCATAAAGCCATGGAAGAGGGCGTAATGGCGGTTGAGCGGATTCATGGCCATGCCGCGCAGGTGAACTATGACACTATTATCAGTGTGATTTACACCTTCCCTGAAGTGGCGTGGGTCGGCTTGTCGGAAGAAAGCGCCAAGGAAAAGGGCATTGAGGTGAAAACTGGTCAGTTTCCGTTTGCAGTCAATGGCCGTGCGCTAGCCGCTGGTGAACCCGCAGGGTTTGTCAAGTTTGTGGCTGATGCCAAGACTGACCGCCTGCTGGGCATGCATGTGCTGGGCAGCGGTGCAGGTGACATGGTGCACCAGGGCATGATTGCACTGGAGTTTGTGTCCAGTGTGGAAGACCTGCAACTGATGACTTTTGCGCATCCTACCCTGTCTGAAGCAGTACATGAAGCGGCACTGTCGGTAGATGGACGTGCGATTCATGCCATTCAGCGTAAGCGCAAGTCATAACGTACTGAGTCAACAAGCAAGAAATTTGAAATGAAGTAAGCAGGATCACTTTTTGACAGCTTTAGTTCAAAAAGTGGCTGTGTGTCTGGAATACGAAAGCAGTGTCTGCCTGCTGGCATGGACAACATTGTCCATAACAACAGGCAGGCACGGCAGTATTTAAATTAACCAACGATTATACGGTTAGGTCTATCAATGAATTTACATGAATATCAAGCAAAAGCGTTGCTTAAGCAATATGGTATGCCGGTACAGGAAGGCATTTTGGCAACTACGCCAGAAGAAGCAGCAGAAGCGTTTGAGAAGATTGGTAACTTTGCCGTCATCAAGGCTCAGGTTCATGCAGGTGGCCGTGGTAAAGCAGGCGGTGTAAAGATCGCCAAGAGCAAGGAAGAAGCGGCACAAATCGCCCGTGACCTGATTGGAACACGTCTGGTGACCTATCAAACTGATGCCAATGGCCAGCCTGTAAACAGTGTACTGGTGTGTCAGGATGTGTATCCGGTTGAGCGTGAGTTGTATCTGGGTGCGGTCATTGACCGTTCAACCCGTCGCGTGACTTTCATGGCGTCTACCGAAGGTGGCGTGGATATTGAAAAAGTGGCTGAAGAAACCCCTGAAAAGATCATCAAGGTGACAGTTGACCCCTTGGTGGGCCTGCAACCATTTGAAGCACGCGATGTGGCGTTTCAGCTGGGTTTAAAAGACAAGCAAATTAACCAGTTTGTGAAACTGATGGTAGGCGCCTACCACGCCTTTATTGAAAATGATTTTGCCCTGTTTGAAATCAACCCGTTGTCCGTACGCGAAAATGGCGAAATCCTGTGTGTGGATGCCAAGATCGGCATCGACTCCAACGCGCTGTATCGTTTGCCTGAGATTGCTGCATCCCGTGACAAGTCGCAGGAAAATGAGCGTGAGCTAAAAGCCTCTGAGTTTGAACTGAACTATGTAGCACTGGAAGGTAACATTGGCTGTATGGTGAATGGGGCTGGCCTTGCCATGGCAACCATGGACATTATCAAGCTGTATGGTGGCCAGCCTGCCAACTTCCTGGATGTGGGCGGTGGTGCAACCAAAGAGCGCGTGATTGAAGCCTTCAAGCTGATTCTGGCCGATACCTCGGTGCAGGGCGTATTGATCAATATCTTTGGTGGTATTGTGCGTTGCGACATGATTGCAGAAGCGATTATTGCAGCGGTTAAAGAAGTGAATGTGACTGTTCCTGTGGTGGTTCGTCTGGAAGGTAATAATGCCGAGCTTGGTTCCCAGATTCTGGAGCAATCAGGTCTTAAACTCATTCCAGCGCAGGGCTTGGCCGATGCAGCGGAAAAAATTGTTGCAGCCGTAAAAGCCTAAGGAGCATTAGCATGAGCGTATTAATTAACAAAGACACCAAGGTTCTGGTTCAGGGCTTTACCGGCAAAAACGGTACTTTTCACTCTGAACAGGCCATTGCTTACGGCACCAAAGTCGTTGGTGGGGTAACGCCGGGTAAAGGCGGTTCAACCCATCTGGATCTGCCGGTATTTAACACCATGCGTGAAGCTGTGGATCAAACCCAGGCTGATGCAACCGTTATTTATGTACCGGCACCATTTGTTCTGGATTCCATTATTGAAGCAGTAGATTCCGGTGTTGGCCTGATTGTGGTGATTACCGAAGGCGTGCCAACCATCGACATGCTAAAAGCCAAGCGTTACCTCGAAACCAATGGCAATGGCACCCGTCTGGTTGGTCCAAACTGTCCGGGCGTAATCACCCCGGGTGAATGCAAGATTGGCATTATGCCGGGCCATATTCACCTGCCGGGCCGTATCGGCATTATTTCCCGTTCCGGCACCCTGACGTATGAAGCTGTGGCGCAAACCACCAAGCTGGGTCTGGGACAGTCCACCTGTATTGGTATTGGTGGCGATCCGATTCCGGGCATGAACCAGATTGATGCGCTGAAACTGTTCCAGGATGATCCGGACACTGATGCCATTATCATGATTGGTGAAATTGGCGGTACTGCGGAAGAAGAAGCGGCTGAATACATCCAGTCTAACGTGACCAAGCCTGTTGTGGGTTATATCGCCGGGGTTACTGCGCCAAAAGGCAAGCGTATGGGTCACGCAGGTGCAATTATTTCTGGCGGCAAGGGTACTGCTGAAGAAAAATTTGCAGCGTTTGAACGCGCAGGCATGGCCTACACCCGAAGCCCTGCTGAGCTGGGTTCAACCATGTATCAGGTGTTAAAAGATAAAGGCATGGTTTAATACCAGTTTTTAATCTTTGATTGAAAAGGGCGCTTCGGCGCTCTTTTTTTATAGGCATCAGTAAGTATTTTTTGTTCTACCTGTAGGAAATAGACTACTCTGTCTATCAGAAATGGATTACATAAAAGCGAATAAATTAGTTGAATTAATACCAATTGCTAAATGGAATTACGTTTTTTCAGATTCTATTACGCGAATTTGCCAATCTGGAATCATTTAAACACTGACGGTTAAAAATAAAAATACACAATAGGCCACACAACGTATGCCGGCCATTTAAAAACGCCAGCTTTAATTTTTGCTCTTTATTTTTGGAATAATTATGGGGACATCTTACCCTGATCCATTAAAAAACAAACTTTATCTGGGCTGTTTAGTTTTTCTGGAAATAGGCTGTTTTACTTTATCTTCATCACTATATGCCAAACCGGCAGGCACTGCCTTAAGTATTAGCCAGCAGCGCGAACAGGCGGTTCAACTGGCAAAGCAGGGTAAACTTCCGCAAGGCATAGCTACCTTACAGCAACTGCACCGCCAAGCGCCAAAAGACCTGAAAGTAACGGCTGACCTGATTGTGCTGTTAAGGCTGGCTGGCAAAAATCAGGCAATTGTCCAGTTAACCCAAAGTAGCCAGTTACAGCAGCTGGCGTTGCAAGTACCTGTCTACGCCAGAATGGCCTGGATTGGGGGCTTGCGCGATAGCCAGCAACCAAAGCTGGCCTATCAGGTGGCCCAGCAGATTATGGCGCATCAGACATTGTCCAACCAAGCACCGCAGCTTGATGTACTCTATTATGCCACACTGGCTGCTGAAGCGGGGCAAAGCACCGATGCCCGTGCAATACTTGACCGTATTCAACCGGCTACCCTGAAAACAGCAGATCAGTATGCACAACTGGCCTATATTTATCGTTTACTGGGTGATGCAGGTCAGGGTCTGGCGTATGCAGATCAGGCCTTGGCAATACAGCCAACCCATAAGCTGGCACTTACCCAAAAGCGCTTAATTCTAGGCCAGCAGGCGGTTAAGCTGGCCAGTCAGTGCCAGTTTGAACCAGCCATCAGCCAGCTTCATCAATTGCATCAGCAAGAACCTGATGATTTAAAGACAACTGCGGATTTGATGGTGGTACTGCGTCTGGCTGGCCGCAATGCAGAACTTGTCAGGCTAGCGCAGCAGGAAAAATTAACCACAAAAATAAATGATATTCCTGCCTATGCCTATAAATCCTGGCTGGATGCCCTGCGTGACCAACAACAGTTTCAGGCGGCATTTGAACTGGCCCGGCAGATATATAGCCAATCTGAACAGCAGCCTACAGGGCAAGCACCATTTGATGACTGGTATTACGCCACACTGGCTGCAGAAGCCGGGCAAACTACAGTGGTGCAGCAACTACTGGGCTCATTACAGCAAAGTACGCTTAATGCCGACCAATATGCACGACTGGCATACATCCAGCGTTTGGCAGGTCTTTCAGGACAGGCAATAGTTTCCAGCCAGCAGGCACTGGCCTTGAATCCACAGCAGCGACTGGCACTGGAACAGCAGTTTGTTGCTTTAAGAAATCTGAATCGGGTAAATAAAGCCTACCAGTTGGCACAACAGCATCCAGACGTTTTTCCGGCAAGTATGCTGTGGCCCGTCAAGGCAGACTTACTGAGCTTGAACCTGCAGGCAGCGCTCAAACAAAAGGATCAGCTGGAACGACAGGGCAAGTACCAGCAGGCCGCTCAGCTGATTGACCAAAACCTGTTGGCGCTACGACAGGCACTGGATCAGCTCAATAAAAACCAGAATGAATATGCACCGCTGTTTAATGATTACCTGTATGCCTTGCGGGTGCGTGAACGCATGCCGGAGCTGATAGCCGAGTACCAGAAGCTGTCGGTGCGTGAGCAATTCCAGTTACAGCCCTATGCCAAGCGTGCCGTGGCTGATGCCTATCTGGCCACCAAGCAGCCCGTGCAGGCGCATGAGATTTATCAGTATTTACTGGATAACCTGCCACAGCCGGATGCTGAACTGTTTATTGCGGATTATTATGCTTTGCTTGAGCAGGAAAAATACCAGCAGGCCAGTAATGTACTGGTCAAAATGGATCAACAGTTTCCTGCTATGGCAGCCAATACAATGGATGTGGAAGCCCGCAAAACCCGGGTACGGGTGGAGCAGGTGCTGGCACTGGATGCGGCCTATCGTAACCGGCTGGACATTGCCGCGCCAAAGCTGCAGCAACTGGTGCAAGACAACCCCGACAATGTCAGTTTGGCGAATGATTACGCCACCATCTTAAACTGGCGTGGTTTGCCGCAGACCGCTGAACAGGTGGTGCAGCAGGCGTATAAAAAAGCCCCGCATAATGTGGCACTGGATTTAACCCACGCCAGTAATAGCCGTGACTTGCAGGACTATGCAGGCTGGCAGGATGCGCTGGAGAAGGCAAGCCAAAAAACGCCTGAAAGTTCCAGTGTGATTAAGGCACAGCAGGAGTGGCAGAATCGCCAGCGTGTCACCCTGCAAAGCGACCTTAAAATTGCGCACAGTAAGGCTGATGGGCAAACCTTAAGCAGTGTGAATGGCAGTCGTGACCGTGAGTGGCATACCCGGCTAAATAGCCCGTGGCTGGACAATCGCTGGCGAATTTTTGTAGATCATCAGGATCGCTGGGCTGACCTTGAGCCAACACATCAACGTGACCAGCGCTTGGGCCTTGGGGCAGAGTGGCAGCAAGACCGCAAAAATGCCTGGGTTTTAGTGAATCAGCAACTGGATAAGCAATCAGGTCAAAGTCAGTCCGGCCAAAGTTCAAGTTCCCAAAAAACCGGCTTTAGTGCAGGCTGGGGGCACTGGCTTAATGACCACTGGCGCTATCGGTTGGGTTATGAGCATAACTCATCACAAATTCCGCTACGGGCACTGGAAGCAGGCCTGGATGCCAATGGCTATCAGGCGGGCGTGGATTGGCGGCAGCATGAGTCACGCAGCGCGTCGTTTAATTATCAGGCATTGGACATTAGCGATGGTAATTTGCGCCAGTCGGTATCGGGTGCTTTTAACCAGCGCCTGTTTGCTAATGAAAAACACATCACCACGGGTGGACTGGAAGTATTTTATGAAACCAACAATCAACCCGGCGGCAGTTATTTTAATCCTGACCACAATTTAAGCTATGGCATCAACATGCAACATGACTGGATGACCTGGCGCGGTGATGAGCAGCAGTCCTTCAATCAGCATTTTGAACTGGGCACCGGCATTAATCAGCAAGCTGGGTTTTCCGGTAAATCCTATGTCAATGCGCTGTATCAGCATGAGTGGCAATTAAATCGGCGCTGGCAAATCAATTATGGCATTGGCTGGGGCAGTCAGGTGTATGACGGCAACCGTGAGCATCGGACGTATGGTGTGCTGGGGCTGAGCGGTGCATTTTAATGAATAATCACAATAAAAACTATTTATCGAGTATGACCTATGTTGATTGATGCCCTGAACTGGCTGCAAAACTTATCGGTGCGCAATGCGCTATTTGCCTTTGCGTTTTACTATCCCTTGCTCATGGCCTGGCTGTGGATCATTGGCGGCATCTGGTTTTATTTACGCCGTGAATTACGTCGTCCTGCCTTGCCACAATTTGACCAGACTGCGCGGGGTTGTAGCATTTTAATTCCCTGCTACAACGAAGAGCAGCATGTTACAGACACCATCCGTTTTGCGCTGGCCACCCGTTATCCCAACATTGAAGTCATTGTGATTAATGATGGCAGCACCGACCAGACCGAGCAGATTGTTGAAGCACTGGCCAAACAGGATGCAAGAATCCGCATTGTGCATTTGACCAATAATCAGGGCAAGGCATTTGCGTTACGGGCAGGCGCACTGGTAAGCAAATATGAATACCTGGTGTGCATTGACGGTGATGCCCTGTTACATCCGTATACCGTGCACTGGATGATGGATCATTTGCTGAGCGGCCCACGGGTGGGGGCAGTGACTGGTAATCCGCGCATCATTAACCGTTCCAGTTTGCTGGGCAAGATTCAGGTGGGCGAATTTTCGTCCATTATTGGTCTGATCAAGCGGGCACAGCGTACCTATGGCCGTATTTTCACTGTGTCGGGTGCGATTGCCGGATTCCGTAAAACCGCATTGCACCGGGTGGGCTACTGGAGTGAAAACATTGTAACCGAGGACATTGATATTTCATGGCGCCTGCAACTGGATCACTGGGATATCCGCTATGAGGCGCAGGCATTGTGTTACCTATATATGCCGGAAACACTGAAGGGCCTATGGAGCCAGCGTTTGCGCTGGGCACAGGGCGGGGTTGAGGTACTCTTGAAATATGGCAAGGCACTGTTTCACTGGAAAGCACGCCGTTTCTGGGGCGTGGCCTTTGAATACCTGCTGAGCGTGGGCTGGTCGTATGCCATGCTGATTATTTTTATGTTGTACTTTACTGGCCTGGTGGTTGACTTGCCGGAAAGCTGGTATGTGGCCAGCATTTTGCCGCAGGTTTATGGGCTTTTTCTGGGCGTAACCTGTCTGGTGCAGTTTTTTATCAGCCTGTGGATGGATCGCCGTTATGATCAGGGCCGGATATTACGCAACTATATCTGGGTGATCTGGTATCCATTGTTGTACTGGATTTTGTCCATGCTCACCACGGTGGTGGCCTTGCCTAAAGCATTGCTAAAGCGCTCGAAAAAACGTGCCCGCTGGGAAAGTCCGGACCGTGGTATCAGTGTTTAACCTTATCGCTTACTAAGATTTTAACGTTTAACTGGCTTAGGTGAGAGAAAAATGGGCAATGAGAACAAGATGGGCATTGAAACGATTCTGGATAAAAACTTTAAACATGAAAACGTGGTGTTGCCAGCCTTTATTGACCGTCCGGATTTGCAAAGCTGGTCGCAACGCGGCGTTTTTGGCATGCTTGCAGCCGCAGGATTGATGGTATGGCTGTATCTGTTTATTCCCTTGCTGAGCCTGCTGGCATGGTGGTTTGGCTGGCACCGGTTTGACCAGTATATTGTTCACGATTATGAACATGGTTTTAGCCAGCATTTAACCAGTCTGGTGGCGGTGATCATGATTCTGGGACTGATGCTGCTGGCATGGGCGTCGTATAATATCCTGCGCTTTTATAACAAAGAGCGCCGCCATCCTATGCCGGATGTTCAGCCCAGTGACATGGCACATTTTTACGAGCTTGAAACTCACATGGTTGAGCAGGCACAGGGTGCGCAGGTCAATTTATTTTTTTATGACCGTCAGGGCAAGATTGTCGATATGGCTTTCCCTGTGCTAGAGCAGGTAGCCCAACCGGATAAGAAAAACTGAGTGCGCAACTAAGAAGCTGTTTTACTAAAATCCTGCCTTGCCGATGCAGGGCAGGACACGTTATGTAAGCATCAGGTCGATTCAATGCGGATAATTCTGCCCTGATCATCATGGTGTACCACACAAATGCTTTGCGCGCGGCCCGCTTCAATTTGTTCAGGCTGGATACCAAAGTGGCTGGCGTAGTCGTCAAGGGTGCGTGCTACCGGATTTTTAACCTTATGGGAAGGAAGTGTGCTCCATAACAATAAGGCAGCTACTGCGGAAAATAGCGCAGTCATATAATCCTCAAAACTGGCCATGTTGAGGAAATGCAGCAATGCCGCTGGATGTTTGACACTCATCACCCAGGTAAAAATCAGCACAGGCCGCCAGAGCAGCAGCCAGATGCCCCACATCATGGCGGTTGAGGTATCAGAAAATAAACGCTGATGCCAGCGCAGTTGCTGGCGGGCATCGATAATTAATGCGTGATTCATGCTATTCACTATAATTTATTGAGAGGGTCTAACACCACGGTCTGGGCTAACCCAGCGTGCCCGTTTACCCTCGCGGCGTAATAATACTTTAGGAAAGGCCACAATGGTAGAGCAAATATTAATCATCCAGAATACCAATGGATACCAGATCATCCAGTAATAGTTGCGGCCAAGGCGCGTTTCGTAGCGGCTGTCCATCCATTTACTTAAGGCAAATTGCAGCAGGCAGGTTGCTCCCAAAAACACACCAGTCCCATTAGGAACAAAGGGTGAGCCAACCCGTGGCAAAGTGTGCACGGGCAGGATAAAGCTCAGTAACCACAGCACAGCCACCAGCAGCATCAGGTATGACCAGACTAGCGATAAGCAAAGCTCCAGCATCAGCGGCCACAGGAAGTTCTGGTTGGACTTAAAGAACACATCCAGATTTTTCAGCAGTACCTGTGCACCACCCATGGCCCAGCGTAAGCGCTGTTTCCATAAGCCAAGCAGGGTTTCCGGCATCAGAATCCACACCAGTGCATTGGGTTCAAACTGGATATCCCAGCCTGCGCGTTGCAGTTTCCAGGTAATGTCAATATCTTCGGTGAGCATGTCCGCAGACCAGTAGCCCACATCGTGCACAGCACTTTTGCGAAAGGCAGTAATCACGCCTGACACAGTAAACAGGCGGCCAAAACTGCGCTGTGCCCGCTTGATCATGCCGACAATGGACGAAAACTCACCCACCTGAATCTTGCCCAGCAGGGTAGTGCGGGTACGAATTCGTGGATTGCCCGTCACGGCTGCCAAAGTTGGGTCTTTGACAAAATGACGCACCATCCAGTGGGCGGCATGCGGGTCAAGCAGGGCATCACCGTCAATACCAATCAGGTACTCGGCTCTGGCCAGCAAACTGCCTGCCTGGAGTGCCATTGCCTTGCCCTGATTACGTGCCAGATGCACGACCTTGAGCTTGTCATACTGGGCTGCCAGCCGGTTAAGCACGTCGGCAGTGTTGTCACTACTGCCATCGTTAATGGCAATTACCTCAAAATCCGGATATTGCAGCGCCAGTGCATGCCGGATGGTTTCTTCGGCATTATCACCTTCGTTAAAGCAGGGAATCAGCACACTCACCGCGGGTGGCTGTTCCAGCACAGGTGGTGTCTGGTAGGGTGGTTCCTTGCGTTCGCGCCGGTAAAACAGCAGCGCACCCATCATCCATAAATACGACATGAACAATGGATAATAAAACACAAAACCCAGCAGCAACTGCCAAAGATGTTCAAGGTGACTAAGCATTGGACATTACCTTTTAGGGCAGGGCTGCACTGGTTTTACT
The DNA here is from genome assembly GCF_004377485.1 of Alkanindiges illinoisensis. Taxonomy (GTDB): domain Bacteria; phylum Pseudomonadota; class Gammaproteobacteria; order Pseudomonadales; family Moraxellaceae; genus Alkanindiges; species Alkanindiges illinoisensis_A. The sequence goes on along the minus strand of NZ_SNTY01000022.1, from coordinate 12,574 downwards.
GTCAAATACCCGGCGCAGGACGGCTGGGTCCGGGTGGTCCTTGATTGGGTCATCCGGGTAATAGCCCACGTGGCGCACACCTTGTAAGTACAATTTGCTAATGGTGGTAGCCAGTTCATCCGAAGACACGGGCGTATTGCTGCGCCAGTCGGTTGCCTGAAGTTCAAACACGGTTTTTTTCAGCCCCTCAGGATAGCTTTTGACCCGCTTGACGATACTGCTGTAAAACGCATCCGGATCTTTAACCTGTTCCATATAAGGCATGGCCATGATGGCAGTAAAATCATAATCGCGCAGGGAGTTTTCCAGTGACTGCGCATACCAGTTTTCGGCATAGGCCTTGAGCGCAACTTGTGCATACAGGTTACGAGCAGTTAGCAGGCAGGGCTGTTGCTTGCGCACTTCTGCGGCCAGTGACAAGGCAAATTCATCCAAAGTCTGGGTTTTAAGCGCTGTCCATTTTTGCAGCAGGGCATCATTGCCGCGAATAGCATTCAAGTCATCCGGCAAGCCCCATGCGGCATATTGTGCTTTGGCCTTGGGACTGTCATCTTCATAATCCGACATGGTGACATCATCATGGAACAGGATGCCATCAAACGGGACAGACTTGGCCAGATCCTGATAAATCTCGCTAATGGTTTGCCGGGCCAGTGCTGAAAATGGCGACAGGCGATGGTAGCCCATATTCAAATGCTGGCTGTCCTTACCTTGTTCAGTGACCACAATGTCTTTTGAGGCAGGGTCACTGTCCGGCAGCTCCCATGCCAGCAAAGGCATCCACGCATACACGCGTTTCACCTGTGTGCGGGTACGGATTTGCCAGGCAACCCGGTTAAACAGGTCTGCCCGCATCGGCAAATGCCGATTGGGAAAATACACCATATCGGCTGAGCCATTGGCATCCGGATCGGAAAAAGCTTGCAGGTACACGGTATTGACATGCATGGCTGCAATCCGGTCCAGCAAATGGCCCAGGTTGCGTTCCTGCTGGTCCGGGTCGGGGTCATAAATATAATCCAGATCCACATGCATAATTTTCTGCGCACGGTTATTATCGGTGAGCTGTTGCTCACGAATGCTGATTTCATGGCCCAGATCACTGGGAGTCATGCTGCGGTCTACCAGAATGCGGCGCAGTGCAGAAAGCGGGGTGGAGGGCAGGTTTGGCCCGTCATCCAGCGTAAAGGTAATCGGCATGCCCAACTGGCTGGCTATGTCCAGCGCAACAGTGTTATAGCGTCCATAGGGCCAGACCATAATGCGCGGTTTTTTCAGGCCATGCTTGATGAATAAATCATTGTTGGCCTTAAAGTCATTATACAAACGTATCCGGTAGGCCTGATCTGGTTCATAGGTTTTTGTGGCTGGATCATACAGGCGCGCGGTAACAGCAGGCTGCATATTGCCCTGTGGATTGGCCAGAATGCCATCATGCAGGTCATAAGTGTGGCTGGCAATTTCCACCAGACCGCTATCACTCATCTCGCGCAATTGGGCCCAGCTAAACATGCTGTTGCGGCTAATGGTCTTGCCATCAAAATCCACCGGCTGATTGCCTTCTGGCAATAACCAGTTGCCCACCAGTGCAAGCACCACCGGAATCCTGTAATGCTTGATCAGCGGATAAGCATGCTGATAAAACGACGTATAGCCGTCATCAAAGCTCAGCAACACCGCCTTGGCCGGAAGTGGCTTTTTACCCGCACGCGCTGCCAGCACATCATCCATGCTAACAAAGTGGAAACCATGGTTTTTTAGCCACAGTACCTGTTGTTCAAACTGCTGCGGAGTAACAGCATAATCGGGAATCAGGGCTTGCTGCGGAGCTGCAATTTCATGGTAGCCAATAATGGTTAGTTCGGCAGGCATGGCAACAAATGATTTATTAAAAGTCTGGTTTGAAGCAATGGGTTTGGCATAGCTGGGCACCATAAAAGCAACACACAGCACCACCGACAAAAAAGATAAAAGCCGCGTCATAAGACACACTCAAAAAGACAAAAATCACCAAGCTGCAACATCGCAGGTGAATAAAACGCCAGGGGCATCAGGATTGGAGATACTGCAAATCAGTTAGCCAGTAAAACCATGCAATGAATGAGCGCATCATATACCCAAGCACTGAAAAATAATGATGAATTTTTGAAGAAATCGCTACTTTATCGTAATTTTTCCAGCGAAGGGTTTAAGGCTGCTAAAGCCCATTAAAATTCTAATGTTAACTATTTTTAATTTATAAGCTAAAAAATGTAGTTTGGTTAAACAATAGAGGGATTCCAATCCAGCAGTTGCCTTATAATTAAGCCCTTAATATAAACCTGATAGCCTTGCAATTACCTGTCTGATGTTGAGTCTTTTATGTCGAGTTTAAATTCGCCCCAACTGATGCATTCTGCTTCCAAGCGTTCTGGTTATTCATTACTGTGGGTGATTGTTGCGCTAGCGCTGGGTGGTTTTGGGATTGGTACTACTGAATTTGTGGCAATGGGGCTGATTCAGGAAATTGCACAGGGTGTTGGCGTTACGGTACCGGTGGCAGGCCACATGATTAGCGCCTATGCGCTCGGGGTTGTGGTTGGTGCGCCAGTCATTGCCATTATGTGTGCTCGCGTGCCACGCAAAGGCCTATTGCTGGCACTGATGCTGTTCTTTACCGTGGGCAACGCGGCCACTGCCTTTGCACCGGATTTTAATAGTCTGGTGATTTCGCGCTTTATTGCTGGCCTGCCACATGGCGCTTATTTTGGTGTGGCTGCGCTGGTGGCTGCCACGCTGGCCGGACCTGCCAGACGCGCACAGGCGGTGGCGCATGTGATGCTGGGCCTGACCATTGCCACCGTGATTGGCGTGCCCTTTGCTACATGGCTAGGGCAGCATCTGGGCTGGCGTAGTGGCTTTATGTTTGCCGCCGCAATTGGCGCACTCACCATTTTGGCCATTAGCGTAACTTTACCCAAAATAGCCATAGCTACCAATGCCAGTATACAAACCGAACTGGCAGGCCTAAAAAACCGCCAGATGTGGCTAACACTGGGCATTGCCGCGATTGGTTTTGGCGGATTATTTTCGGTGTATACCTTTGTGTCACCCCTGCTGACCCATTATACCCAGGTCAGCATCCGCTATGTGCCTGTAGCGTTGGCCGTGTGGGGCCTGGGCATGGTCAGTGGCGGTCTGGTTGGTGGCTGGCTGGCTGATCGCGGCATGAAAAAAGCCCTGTACAGCATTGTGTTTAGCATGATTGCAGCTTTTACCATTGCCCCCTTTATGATGCAAAATTTTTACAGTGCATTGATAGCGCTATTTTTAATGGGCGCAACTGGCATGGCACTGGGGCCAGCCTTGCAAACCCGCCTGATGGATGTGGCGGGTCAGGCGCAAACACTGGCAGCTTCATTAAATCATTCGGCCTTTAACATTGCCAATGCACAAGGAGCATGGCTGGGCAGTATGGTGATTAGTGCTGGCTATGGCTGGCTTGCGCCAATTTGGGTAGGAGTTGGCTTAAGTATTGGTGGGCTGGTAATGTTAATGATTTCCCTAAAGCTTGATAAACAGCCATTAGACAAGCAGTAAATAAATAAACAACCTAGGCATTAAATCCAAAATCTGGCAATGATTAATTTTTATATTACCAATAATTCAAACAGCCCGTATTCAAAAGCGAGCTGCTCATTTCAACTGGCGTTTTAACCCTGCCGTGCCTTAAAGCGCGGGTTGCTTTTGCAAATCACATATAGCTTGCCACGGCGACGAACCACCTGACAGTTAGCATGACGTTTTTTGGCACTTTTTAAGGAAGATAAAACCTGCATGATGCATACTCAAATTTTTTCATTGGATATGTTATAACATAATGATAATGATCTGTATAGTTGGGAAATGGTGCTATAGCTTAAGATTTAAGAGCTAATAGTAAAATAAATAAAAAAGCCTTAAGCAGTGACTTAAGGCTAGACTAACGCCATTAATCCAGCATCAATTAGAAGCGGAACAGCCCCAGTGCATTTTTTACTTCATCCAGCGTTTGCTGGGTGACCACCTGTGCTTTTTGCGTGCCTTCGCGCAGCACATCCATCACATAGGCCGGGTCTTGCGCAAACTGGTTACGGCGCTCGCGAATCGGTGCAATCATGGCCACCAGTCGCTCATACAGGCGTTTTTTCAGGACAGAATCACCCAAACCACCACGCTGGTAATGCGCTTTTAGCTCGGCAATTTCTTCGGGGAATTCGTCAAAGGCATCCAGGTACGTAAATACCACGTTGCCTTCAACCTGCCCCGGATCACTGACCTTTAAGTGATTTGGGTCGGTGTACATTTTATTGACGGCTTTTTTAATATCATCATCGCTGGCATTCAGCACAATGGTATTACCCAGTGATTTGCTCATTTTAGCCTTTCCATCAAAACCAGGCAGACGCGCCACGTTGGACAGCATGGCCTTGCATTCCGGTAGAATGTCCCGTCCCACCTGACGGTTAATACGGCGTGCAATTTCATTGGTTTGTTCAATCATGGGAATCTGGTCTTCACCCACTGGCACCAATGTGGCTTTAAACGCGGTAATATCCGCCGCCTGTGCTACCGGGTAGCACAAAAAGCCAGCCGGAATGTCGCGCTCAAAACCGCGTAATACAATTTCCTGCTTAATAGTCGGATTGCGTTCCAAACGGGCTACCGTTACAAAGTTCAGGTACAGCATGGTTAGTTCAGACAAGGCTGGCACGCAGGATTGCACAAAAATCGTGGTCTTGGTGGGATCAATGCCCACAGCCAGATAATCCAGCGCCACTTCCAGCACATTACGCTGCACTTTTTCCGGGTTATCAAAATTATCAGTCAGCGCTTGTGCATCGGCCAGCAGCAAAAACTGATGATGCGTATCCTGCAACGTGGTACGGGTTTTTAATGAGCCAGCATAATGTCCCAGATGAAGTTGTCCCGTGGTTCGGTCACCGGTTAATACAATAGGACGATTGTCGGTAGTACTGCTCATAAATCCAGTTCCGCTTTCATAATAATAAATGGGTATGGCAGGCTAAGGCTGCAAATATGCGGGTATTGTAGAGAATTCAACCCTTTTTTGTTGTATATAATTTGAGCGAATTGTGACTTTTGCCAAATTAATTTAAATTAAAACGGTGTTCAATTGCAAAGCTGCCTTAGCCTAAATATTGGATTGGCCAAAACTGGCGTTCAAGGCTTTAGCCGCAAGCTATATCCTCACAACCTTAAAACGATGACGGTAATGAAAACAACTTATCCGAGTAAAATGATTATAAAAACAGCCTTTTTTGCGCTGGCTATGGATCTAGGTTTCGCATTTGGTGCGTCCGCTATGGCAGCCACTCAACTGCTGGCGATGTCTGATCGTGCTTCACTACAAAAACCGCAACCAGTACAATCCCTACGTGCCATTTACCGGGGACGGGTGAAACCAGAACCACCGCCATTACCGTTCTATCGTCAGGTGATTAGTGAGTCACCGGGTTATCATCGCTATAGCACACACTCGCGCAATGAACGACGGACAGGTGAGCAGCGTCCACAGATTGCTGCAAAACTGTATTATCAGGCGCCCAGCACCACCATTATCAATCGGCAGGTTGAAGTCATTGCCCCGCAAAATGCCACCAGTGACGTGTATTTTAATCAGGATACCTATTATCTATATCCGTCGGGTTCGGGAAGCTATCATCCGGCCCAGCGTTATATTCCACCCGTCATTCCAATTAGTCGTGATCCGCAAGCCACTGAAAACCGCGCCAAGCAATGGACCGATAAAGCCGATTTCAATCCATAATAAAAGCCGCCATATTTAAAGTTTGACCCAGCAGAAAAGCTGATGAGGGCTGTAGCAGGACTCAGCTTATTCATCAGAGCGTGGCAAAAAATTGCTATTGTTGTGAAAAATCTCATTAAAACTGTGTAAACCTTTAGGCTTTTTAACGCCCCGATTCTCAATTGTGAAGAAGCTTTTTGCTTAGATTTTAGACTTGCTTTGCAAAAAATAATCTTTTTACAGCAATTTATGGATAGAACTAAGATTTAAAATTCCGTATGTTAGTACTAATTAAATCGTTGAGTATAACAAGATGGCTGGGGCCAGTTTACTAACTTTACTGGATGACATCTCCACAATTCTGGATGATGTGGCGCTCATGAGCAAAATGGCGGCCAAAAAAACTGCCGGGGTACTGGGTGATGATCTGGCATTAAATGCCCAGCAAGTGAGCGGGGTACGGGCTGAGCGTGAAATTCCCATTGTCTGGGCTGTGGCCAAGGGCTCCTTTATCAACAAGGTAATTCTGGTGCCACTGGCGCTATTGATTAGCGCATTCTGGGAACAGGGCGTCCTGTTGCTATTGATGCTGGGCGGCCTGTACCTGTGTTATGAAGGGGTAGAAAAGCTGGCGCACAGTTTTTTCCATCGCAAGGACAAAACCACAAGCGAAGACAGCACAGTTGAAAAAAAGGCAGAACTGGACATTAACAATCTGGCCCAGTTTGAAAAAGAAAAAACCAAAGGCGCCATCCGTACCGATTTTATTTTATCTGCTGAAATTATTGTGATTAGTCTGGGTACAGTCGCTGATGCGCCGCTTATGGATCAGCTCATGGTGCTCAGCATCATTTCAATCGCGATGACGATTGGCGTGTATGGGCTAGTGGCCGGGATTGTCAGGCTGGATGATGCAGGCTTTTACCTGATGAAAAAACCTGGTCCATTGGCCAAACGTATTGGTCAGGGCCTCATCAGTTTTGCCCCTTATTTAATGAAAACCCTGTCGATTGTTGGTACGGCGGCGATGTTTCTGGTGGGTGGCGGCATTATTGCGCATGGCGTACCGTTGTTTCATCACTGGATTGACCACCATGCTGAGGCAGCAGGCGGTGTACCGGGTTTTGGCCAGTTATTTGAAGCCCTGTTGCCTACCGTGTTAAATGGCCTATTAGGAATTGTGGCTGGTATTATTGTTTTGGTTATTGTGAGTCTGGGTCAGAAAATCTGGACATCGGCGCGGTCTTAAGCCAGTTATTTACTGTAATAGGTAGAATCAGTTTCAACATCATCGATAGACAAGGGGTGCATCATGCGCTGGAAAGGACGTCGTGAAAGTAATCAGGTTGAAGACCTGCGTGGCAACTCCGGCTCAGGCCTGGGCGGTGGTGTAGGTCCGCTGGCCCTGATGGGGATTTTTTCCCGGCTGGGCATAAAGGGCACCATTGTGGTGGTGATTCTGGGGCTAATTGTCTGGAAAGTATTTGGTATTAATCCGCTGGCCATGCTGGGTGGACAACCAGCAACCCAGCAGGTTTCCCAGCCGTATCAGGAAAGCGCGGAAGATGCACAAACCCGGCAAATGGTCAGTGTGATTCTGGCCGATACCGAAGACACCTGGCAGCAGATTTTTGCCAGCGCTGGCAAGCAGTATCAAAAGCCAACACTGGTGTTATTCCGGAATGGCGTGCAATCCGGCTGTGGCGCGGCACAATCTGCCATGGGGCCATTTTATTGCCCGGCAGACCAGAAGGTGTATATCGATTTGTCGTTTTTTCAGCAAATGCGCCAGCAAATGGGCATTAGCGGTGATCAGCAAAACAGCACTGAAACGGCCAATACCAATCAGGCCGGTGACTTTGCCGAAGCTTACGTGATTGCACATGAAGTGGGCCACCATGTGCAAAATCTGCTGGGGATTTCCAGCCAGGTGCAACAGGCACGCCAGCAAGCCAGCGAAACACAGGGCAATGCCTTGTCGGTTCGGCAGGAATTGCAGGCTGACTGTTATGCCGGCGTGTGGGCCCATCATAATCAGCAGCGCACCCAGTTTTTGCAAGCAGGCGATGTCGAAGAAGCGATGGATGCTGCGCATAAAATTGGTGATGACTATCTGCAAAAACAGGCACGGGGTTATGTGGTGCCGGATAGCTTTACGCATGGCACCAGCCAGCAACGGGCACGCTGGTTTAATACCGGTTTAAACACAGGTGATTTAAATCAATGTGATACGTTTAATACTCAACAGTTGTAACAAAATATGTATAATGGGATAATGATTTGCTACTGAAATAAAATCAAAAACAGCGTATAAGATAAGCAATGGATCGTGTGTGATGCCGATCCTTTATAAAGGAGTGGTTTGATGAGAATCAAACATCTGTTAGGTATGGGGCTTTTGATGCTGGGCATGGCTCAGGCCTGGGCTGCGCCCATTGAATACACAGCGGGCAGCGCACATCAGGGCAATGTTCAGGGCAATGACATGGATTGGCGTTGCAATGGCGGCAGTTGCAAGGCAACAGGTAGTAGCGATGGCAGTGACGCGGATATGAAAGCCTGTCAGTCACTCGCCAAACAGGTTGGACCACTGGGTTATTTTAAATCCAATGCTGGCACAGACTGGTCGCCTTCCAAAAATTCCAACCGCATGGCGCTGTGTAATTCTGCAGTAGCCTTTAAGTAAGGCAGGCAATGGATTAAAGGTTTTATCAAGCTTTTAATCAATACCTGCTTTATAAACAGTAGATCAAAAAAGCACTTTTTATGGGTGCTTTTTTTGTGTCCTATATTTGCTATGCTGTATAAGATTTAAAGTAATTACAGTTACTATTAAACGCTCATATTAAATGCTAACTACTTGCCCAACTGACTAAATATTTAAGCCAGCCAGTTGATTTATCACCTTTAATTACAGTTCTGTCAAAAGTTTCGGGCATAATTTGCTGCAATCATTTCGCGCTATTATTGTAAAAATCTGATGTCTACATCCAGAACTACCCCTGACAATTCGCACCCGCAAGCAGCATTAAGCCGGGGTATGGTTATGCTCATGGCCTTTACCACTGGTATTGCAGTGGCCAGCAATTATTATGCACAACCTTTACTGCACAGTATTGCTGATTATTTTCAGCTCTCGTATGCCAGTGCTGGGATTATTGTCACGGTGGCTCAGCTCTCTTATGCCTTGGGGTTGGTGTTGCTAGTGCCGCTAGGGGATTTGTTTGAGCAGCGTCGTCTGATTATTAGTATGTTGCTGTTATCCACCAGTGGCTTGCTGCTGAGCGCCTTATCGCAAAATATCTGGATGCTGTTTATTGGTACCAGTATCACCAGTTTTTTCTCGGTGGTGGCGCAGGTGATTGTGCCGCTGGGTTCTGCGCTAGCCAGCCCAAACCAGCGCGGGCAGGTGGTGGGCACCATCATGAGTGGCTTGCTGCTGGGTATCTTGCTGGCGCGTACGGTGGCCGGCTTTTTATCAGACCTTGGCAACTGGCGTACCATTTACTGGTGTGCGGCGGCCATGCTGTTACTCACCACAGTGGTGTTGTACCGCAACTTGCCCGTGCGCCGTCAATATGCAGGTTTGTCCTATCCACAGTTGCTGGCGTCCATTTTTACCTTTTTTAAAACTGAAAAAGTTTTCCTGTGGCGGTCAGTCATTGGTGGGCTGATTTTTGCCTGCTTTAGTATTTTATGGACACCGCTGGCCTTTTTATTGTCTGAAGCTCCATTTGGTTTTTCAGATTTTTTGATTGGGCTGTTTGGTCTGGCCGGGGTGGCTGGTGCGCTGGCTGCCACCAAGGCGGGCAAAATGGTGGATCAGGGCAAATCAACACAAACCACTACCTTGGGCTGTATTTTTCTAATGCTGTCGTGGATTCCCGTGTACTTTGGCGGCCATTCGGTGATTGCGCTGATTATTGGCATTATTGTGCTGGATTTATGCGTGCAACTGGTACACGTGGTGAACCAGAATATGATTTACCAGATCAAACCGGAAGCCCGGAATCGCCTGAATGCAGGCTATATGCTCAGTTACTTTATTGGCGGGGCTGTGGGTTCGCTGGCTTCGGCATGGATGTACCAGCATTATGGCTGGGCTGGGGTTTCTGCACTTGGGCTGCTGCTAAGTAGCATGGCGCTATTGGTCTGGCTGGCTACGCGGCATTACGAAAAAGCTGGCTGATATGAAGGTTTTATCTAGACCTTGCCGCATTAGCACTTAGGGTTTTTTAGCGGAATCATTGAGATATCGCCTTTTACAGCGTTTGAAAACTGATGTGATCAACAATTAGGGCTTTAAATTTTTTATTAAACAGAACCATCTGTTAGCAATACATAAGGAATTCATTGTGCAAAAAAAACCGGCTTGAAGCCTTTAGCGATGGTGTGCTGGTCATTGTGATTACCATTATGGTGCTGGAGCTTAAAGTGCCGCATGGCTCAGACCTGCATGCACTGACACCATTAATTCCGGTGTTTTTAAGCTATATCCTGAGCTTTTTATATATTGGCATTTACTGGAATAATCACCATCACCTGTTGCATGCCACTCACCATATCAATGGCCGGGTGTTATGAGCCAACCTGCATTTGCTGTTCTGGTTGTCATTATTGCCGTTTAGCACCGGCTGGATGGGCGAAAATCATTTTAATGCGCTGCCCACGGCAATTTATGGGGTGAATCTGGCGGCTTGTGCGGTGGCTTACTGGATGCTGGTTCATAGCATTACCTGCGCTGCGGAAGACAATAAATAACATCTTGCGCTTTGCCATTGGCCGTGATTACAAGGGCATTTTTTCAGTGATTGGTTACTGTCTAGCTGTACCGCTGGCGTTTTATTATGAATGGCTGGCCCAAATGATTTATCTGGCGATTGCATTGCTTTGGGTAATTCCAGACAGCCGGATTGAAAAAAATATAGCCAAAAATCCCGTTTAAAAACTGCCATAAGAGAAATATCGTTTTACTGTAAATGATTGAGGCACTTTAATGCTGAGCTGGCCTATTGCAGTCAGTTCAGCATATCTTATTCAATGCCTGAGATCAGAGATAAGAAATATCCAGTTGCTCGGCCAAATGACCAAGTTGTTCCACCAGTCCTGTAGAGGCAGGTAGCAGTGGAAAGCGCAATTGATTGGCAATTTGCCCCTGTTGTGCCAGCAAGCCTTTAAGTGGGGCAGGGTTAGGCTCGGCAAATAACTGCTGAATTAATGGACTGACACTGGCAAAAATCTGCTGTGCTTTAGCCAATTGACCCGCTTGAATCGCCTGCATCATTGTGACATATAAATCTGGCCGGATATGCGTCGCTGCTGCAATAGCGCCGTGACCACCCATACACAGGGTATTAAAAATATTGAAATCTTCACCAGCTAGCACCTGCAAGTGACCATCAATAATCAAGGCCTGCGTGATTGCCAGTGATCCAGCACAATCCTTGATAGCCTGAATATTCGGATGGCGCGCCAGCGTTAATAGCGATGACAATTCCAGACTGATGCCTGTGCGATAGGGAATTTCATAAATTACCAACGGTTTTTCACTGATATCCGCCAGTCGGCTGAAGTACTCAACTAGCCCCTGTTGTGATGGTCGGATATAGCTTGGCGAGCTCAGCATAATCCCTGCAATCTCATACCGGTTGAGCTGGTGCATACGTTCACAGGCTTGTTTAAACGTACTGGCAGTAAGACCGGCAATGACAGGCAAGCCCTGGGCTGCGGCTAAGGTTGTAGCCAGTACGGCATCCTGTTCTTCAGCGCACAGTAACGAGGCTTCACCGGTGGTACTTAAGCTGGCAAAACCACGAATGCCGCTGCTTCGGTACTGTTGAACCAGCCGGGTCAGGGCGGTATGATCCACACCTTCATCATCAGCTTGCAGTGGAGTAATCAGGGGAATCCAGATTCCGGAAAAATCAAAAGACATGAGAGTTCTCTAAGCAATATTGACCGGCTTAGGGGACATCAGATGGCGGGAAGTTGTTTATAGCGTAGGGCTTTGCACTGTTCCGTCACTCATCTGACGGAACAGTTGCCCCGATCAGATCAGCAACTGTTTCTTGTGTTTAGGCTGGTTAACGTGCAGGAAAGTATGGATACCACGGCATTGTTCTAATTGAAATAATGCATGGAATACACAGCTTAAGGAATGCAACATTAAACGGGCCATGGGTTGAATATAGGCGGTTCACTGCTCAAAGGCAACCCGGTTTTTCAAATACAGCTTTTTAAGCACTTAGATTAGCATTTGAAGTGCAACACCATGTTCTTGGAATAATACCTGACTCGGACTTTTAAATCCGAATCTTTTTCTTGGACGATGGTTCAATCGTTGAGTGATTTCTGCAATATATGCATCCGTATAGTCATTCAAGTCACTGCCTTTTCTAACATATTGTCTGATCAATCCATTTGTATGTTCATTCGTGCCTCGCTGCCAGGTGCTATAAGGATCAGCGAAATACCAGTCGACCTCTAATTCCTGAGCAGTATACTCATGCAGGCTGAACTCCTTACCATTATCTGCAGTAATCGTCTTCAGCTGTGCTTTGATGGGTTCCAATAATCTGATCGTGGCTTGGCAAATTTCCTCAGCCTTTCGCGTGCTACACTTTTTCAGCCAAAGATAACCTGTCTTCCGGTCTACAATCGAAACCAGGGATTGTTGGTGATTCTTGCCAACAATCGTATCTATTTCCAGATCACCGAAGCGAGAGCGCTGCTCAATCTCAGCAGGTCTGTCGTGAATGCTTTTGCGGTTAGTCAGCTGACCACGAG
>NZ_SNTY01000021.1 GCF_004377485.1 Alkanindiges illinoisensis | reverse complement strand
CTTCGTGAGTAAGATGAGTATAGTTCATGATGCAACTTTGACTTTGGTCGGTCGGAAGCAGAATGCTAGCTCATCTTCCTTCCTTCCAATAAATTAATCTCTGTTGCACTTCATTTGAGAATCTAAGGAATTAAAAAGCAAAGGAATACGTAGCTAAATAAACTGCGTAGAAAGGACTAACTTCTCCACGGTCCTAAAAACTTAATCGTTGTACTATACCTTATGTCATTAAGCGCAAATGTGCTTAGTTATAAGGGAATTGGCAGTACACAACAAAATACCCCAGCTTGAGGCTGACCGGGATTTGCAGCAAGCTGGCGGGCAGCAGTTTGGCAACGCTTTAACTGGTTTTGAATTGCTGGCAAGCCCTGAACAATGCCCTGACTTTTGACAATGGCTTTTATGGCTGCCGAGCAGGTGGTATCACCATACACATGGCCTGCTGCACATTTAAAACCCTTGATTGGCGATAGATAGCGCTGATAGCCTTCGATCACTTGTAGTACAGTGTAATTACCAGCTTTAATAATAGAATTAGTCATGGTTTTAAGCGCTTCATTTTTAAACCTAAAGCTTAACCGGCTATTTTGTTATTGTGGAGAATTGACCTGTTGCGGTTTGGCAACAGGGTTTATTACATTTGCTATAAATTCTGGGATTGGCAATTTATCCTGACTAAGGCTGATTCAGGAATACATCACTTCCTTTGGCGCTGCTACTTCTACCTGCTGGACAGAAGCCGTAACTGCTTTTTGCGCTTTACTCTTGGTTTGATAGTTCACATAAATGGCTTGCTTGCCCAGATATTCGCGTAAGGCGCGTAGTAATTCATCCTCAGCGCGCACCCACCAGTGTTCAGATAATTCCAGCGTACCATGTGCATAGGCTGTTTCTACCTGAATATGTAAAGGAATTTTTTTGCTGGTTTCATCAATAAGCTCGGTGTAGGGCTGCAGGATTGTCGCCAGTTCTGACGCAAAATTATGATGCTGCATTAATGCAGTATCAGGTTGCAACACAATATTTAACGCACGTTTTGCCCGGATTTCATTTAAGCTAAATGCTTTATTCAAACGGCCAATTGGACGATCAAAATTTTCCCGTTCAACCACTTCACCTTCAATCACAATGATATTGTCAGTCTTGATGAGTTCCTTATAGCGTTGCAGGCGCTCAAAATTGGTGTTGACTTCAAGGCGGGCAGTGCCATCATCCAGCGTAATGACGGTGCGGTTGGGAAAGTTGGCAACATCCAGTACCAGACCAGCAAAGACAGTAGTACTGCCGCGACGGGTGGCACCCAGCTCATTTAAACTGGTTGGAATAAAGTTTTTCAGCTCCTGACGGTACACATCCATCGGATGCCCAGTTAAATACAGGCCTAAAGTGTCTTTTTCACCCTTAAGCCGAACTTCATCGCTCCACGGTTTAACGAATTTGCTGACTGGCCGTTGTACGGTTTCAACTTCACCAAACAAATCCATCATGCCAATTTCACGATTCTGGCGCGCCTGTTCTGCCGCCTGTACGGCTTCTGGCAGTTGTTCCATCAGACTAGCACGTTCAGTTTCAAAGCAATCCATGGCACCAGCACGAATCAGGGCTTCCAGCGTGCGTTTATTGGTTTTTTTCAGGTCAATACGGTGGCAAAAATCAAACAGGTCTTTATAGGGGCCATCCTGCTCACGGGCAATAATCACCGATTCCATTGCGGCTTCGCCTACACCCTTAATGGCACCTAACCCATAGATAATAGTTTTATCATCAGACGCAAGGAATTTGTAATTGGACATATTCACGGAAGGCGGTAAAACTTCCAGCCCAATACTACGGCAATCTGAAATCAGGAATACCACGTTGTCGGTGTTTTGCATTTCCGAGGTGAGTACTGCCGACATGAACTCTGCCGGATAGTGTGCCTTTAGCCATGCTGTGTGGTAGGCAACCAATGCATAAGCCGCCGCATGCGACTTGTTAAAGCCATAACCGGCAAATTTTTCAATATAGTCAAAAATTTCATTGGCCTTGCGCTCATCAATTTCGCGCTTGGCCGCACCTTCAATAAAGGTCAGGCGCTGTTTGGCCATTTCCTCAGGTTTTTTCTTGCCCATGGCGCGACGCAGCAAATCCGCACCACCCAGTGAATAACCGGCACACACCTGCGCGGCCTGCATCACCTGTTCCTGATAGACCATAATCCCGTAAGTGGGCTTAAGCACGTTTTCCAGTAAGGGGTGCAGGTATTCAAAGTCGCCGCCATGCATCCGGTGGATAAAGTCGGGAATCAGATCCATCGGGCCCGGACGGTACAATGACACAAACGCAATGATTTCCTCAAACTGGCTGGGCTTGGCCTCTTTGAGCATGCGTTTCATGCCGGGGGATTCAAACTGGAATACGGCTGTGGTGTTGGCATCGGCAAACACTTTATAGGCCTGTTTATCATCCAGTGGCAGGGTTGATAAATTTAATAAAGCCTGCTGTTGCTGCTTGCGCCGCACGTTAATATTTTGAATCGCATCTTCAATAACGGTCAGGTTGCGCAAGCCCAAAAAGTCAAACTTGACCAGCCCAATGGCTTCAACATCGTCCTTGTCAAACTGGCTAACGCGCGAGCCTTCTTCATCACAATATACTGCCGAGAAATCGGTGATCTTGTTGGGGGCAATCAGTACACCGCCCGCATGCTTACCGACGTTACGGGTAATGCCTTCCAGTTTGAGCGCCATCTCCCAGATTTCAGTCGCATCGTCATAGTCCGGGTTGGCCGGATTGGTCACCAGGTCTTTAAGCTGGGGCTCCATCTCCAGTGCCTGTTTCAGGTCAACACCAATGGGTTTGGCGGGAATCAGTTTGGATAGGCGGTCTGCCAGACCATAGGATTTACCCTGTACCCGTGCCACGTCGCGCAAGGCTGCCTTGGCTGCCATACTACCAAAGGTAATAATTTGCGAGACTGCCTCTCGGCCATATTTTTGTGCCACATATTCAATCACGCGATCACGGCCAGCAATACAAAAATCCACGTCAAAGTCGGGCATGGAGACGCGTTCAGGATTCAAGAAGCGCTCAAATAGCAGCTCATAGCGTAAGGGGTCAAGGTCTGTAATTTTTAGGCTGTAAGCTACCAGTGAACCTGCACCCGAACCACGACCCGGGCCAACCGGTACGCCATTATTTTTGGCCCACTTGATAAAGTCCATCACGATCAGGAAGTAACCGGGAAATCCCATGTCCAGGATGGTTTTGATTTCAAACTGAAGCCGGTCTACATATTGCTGTTGTAATTCTGCCCAGTTGCCCATTTCCCGTTCATCACAGCCGACCGGGTATAGCTGCTGAAGCCGTTCCTCAAGGCCAAGCTGGCACTGCTCGGCAAAAAAGCTTTCAATAGTATGTTCAGCAGGAATAGGAAAGTTGGGTAGATAATTTTTACCCAAAGTTAAAGTCACTGTACAGCGCTTGGCAATTTCCACTGTATTTTCAAGGACACTCGGCAAATCTGAAAACAGGTTTTCCATTTCAGCCTGTGTCTTGAAATACTGCGCCTCAGAGTAGTCGCGTGGCCGGCGCTCATCACCCAGAACATAGCCTGAAGCAATACATACCCGGGCTTCATGCGCCTCAAAATCCGAGGCCTGCATAAAGCGCACATCATTGTGAGCAATCACACCAATCTGGTATTTTTCAGCCAGTTGCAGCGCCAGTTCTATATATTCATCTTCACCGGGACGATTGGTGCGGGTAATCGCCATATAGACCCGGTCAGCAAATTGCGCAATCCAGTCTTCCAGTAGGCCTTCCGCTTTTTCTGGCGTGCTGCTACGCAAAGCTTGGCCAACATCACTATGCATACCCAGCAGGGCAATCAGGCTATGATTCTTTTTAAAGACCCAGTCGCGTTCAATGCAGGGAATACCCAGATTCAGTCCATCGGTAAAGCCTTGCGATACAATTTCGGTCAGGTTGCGCCAGCCATCATTGTTCATGGCCAGCAGGGTAGCGCGGCCCTTATCATCACACAGGCGGATTTCACTGCCAAGAATGGGCTTAATGCCTTTACCCAGACAGGCCTTATAAAATTTGACAGCAGCATACAGGTTAGACAGGTCGGTCAGTGCCATGGCGGGCATCTGGTCTTTTGCGGCAGCATTGATGAGCGCAGGGATACGGACAATCGAATCAACAATTGAAAATTCGCTATGTATGCCCAGATGAATAAAGCTCATTACTGCCTCCTGTTTTGAAGTACAAATCATATCATGCCTGTTGGGGGAGTTCGTAAAAACATCAGGGATTATTGATGACCCGACAAAACATCAAATTTGGTTCTTGATAATCGAAGGCTTGATAAAAATGCCAAAATTTACTTAAGCCTGAAGAAAAAAACGTGAATTTTCAAAATCTTTCAAAAATACGATGAAATGCATGCCTACAAATTGCACAACTTCTCTGGAACTAAGGTAAGCTAATTCATCTGGAAAACTGTAATTGTGGTAGAGAAGCATGAGCCAGCACCCATCATCTGTACTGTTAAATGGCATCAATATCAGTGAGATTTTAAATGTCCAGAAAATCCACGATAATTTGTATAGCTCGGGCCAGCCGACAGTACAGCAACTGGAATTGATCTGTCAGGCTGGTGTGTCCACTGTTGTCAATCTGGCATTAAATGATGCAGACAATAGCCTGATCCGGCAGCATATTTATGAGGATCGTGCTGTGCTGGAACTGGGTATGCATTATATCCATCTGCCAATTTTATGGGACTGTCCTTCAGCCAGTCAGGCACTGTTTGCGCTCAAAGCGATTCATCACTTGCAGGATCAATTGGTGTGGATTCATTGTGCTGATAACTGGCGTGCTTCCAGCCTGATGTATTTGTATCGCCGTTTTTATATGAAAATGCCGATTGAGCAAGCCGATGAATTACTGCATCAGGTCTGGGAGCCAGATGAAACCTGGACTGGTTTGATTAATGCAGTGGCAATGCAATTACAGGCAGAGCAGTTTAATTATTAAACTTAATCCTTCTGATGATTTTTACAGAAGGAAAGCTTTGTTTTTATCCTGTTATGGAAGGCAAATTCAGAATTCTAATCGGTAAAATTTAGCTACCTAGCCAAACTATTTTAAGTCAGTTGGATGTTGGGTGGCAGCGACCATGCAGTGAGCGCTATAACATTATTTATTAAAAAAGCCTTAGCAGATAACTGTAAGGCTTTTTAATTTGGAAATTAAACTTAACGCAGGCTAGCCAGATAACGATCTAGTCGCTTGATGGCTTCACGCAGCTCACCTTCAGCAGGCAGGAAGACCACGCGAAAATGATCCGGCGTTGGCCAGTTAAAGCCAGTACCCTGAACCAGCAGTACTTTTTCAGCGCGCAGGAAATTCAGCATAAATGCCTCATCATCCTCAATGGGATACATATTAGGATCAAGGCGAGGGAAGCAATACAGGGCGCCTTCAGGCTTCACACATGATACACCGGGAATCTCGTTAAGCATTTCCCAGGCAATGTTGCGCTGTTCATAGAGGCGGCCACCAGGCTTAACCAGATCATTAATGGTTTGATAGCCACCCAGCGCAGTTTGAATCGCGTATTGCGCCTGCACATTGGCACACAAGCGCATACTGGCCAACATGTCCAGGCCTTCAATATAGTCTTTTGCGCGTGATTTATCGCCTGAAACCATCATCCAGCCAGAGCGAAAACCCGCAATCCGGTACGACTTGGACAGGCCATTAAACGTAATACATAACACATCACTAGCCAGTGTTGACATGGGAATGTGTTCAATCCCGTCATAAACAATCTTGTCATAAATTTCATCGGCAAAAATAATCAGGTCATGCTTGCGGGCAAGCGCAACAATCTGCTCCAGAATATGCCGCGGATACACTGCACCGGTTGGGTTATTTGGGTTAATCACCACAATGCCGCGCGTATTGGCCGTGATTTTGCTTTCTATGTCAGCAATGTCAGGATACCAGCCATTTTGCTCATCACACTTATAATGAATGGCCTGTCCACCAGAAAGGTTTACTGCCGCTGTCCACAATGGATAATCCGGCATGGGCACCAGCATTTCATCACCATTATCCAGCAGGCCCTGCATCGCCATGACAATCAGTTCAGACACCCCATTGCCAATATAAATGTCATTGACATCAACATTGAAAAGGCCTTTTTGCTGGTAATACTGAAACACGGCCTTGCGCGCTGGAAAAATACCTTTAGAGTCGGAATAACCAATCGCATTGGGCAGGTTAATAGCCACGTCATTGATGATTTCCTGCGGTGCTTCAAAGCCAAAAGGCGCAGGATTGCCAATATTTAATTTAATAATTTTATGGCCCTGTTCCTCCATTTCCACCGCCGCTCGCAAAATCGGCCCGCGAATGTCATAGCAGACATTTTCCAGCTTGGCAGATTTCTTGATGGTACGGCGAGTATTGGGAATTGGAGCACTTGTAGACATGACAGGGTTCACTATTTGGTCTTTACTGGCATAGCGGTAAAGGTAGCTTTTGAAGGTTTTAACGGTCACCAGATCCAGCGCATGACTGGTCTTAAGCAATTCCACAATTTTCTCGTGGGTATAGCCTTCGGCCTGATACTGTTTGATGACAGGTAAAAGTTTTTTAAAAATAACGCTTTTCTTTTGCGACATTTTTAGACCTCGATACACAGGCAGTCAGGATAAGTAGCATTTTTGCTTTCGTCAATTTAGTTTGCTTACTTTATTGTGTAAATTACAAAAAATAATAGTAGATCAAGATATTTTGCTTACTTTTTGCTTTTAGATATTTAATCACGTTACTTTTATCGTTTGTCGTTAGAATTGCACAATCTGCACAGAGGAATAATAGTTTTTTTACCTAGACTTAAGTTAAAACAGTAAAGTTAATAACAAATCAACAGGATATTGCCATTATGCCTACCGTGAAAAAATCTGATATGGAGTGGAAACGTCAGTTAACTGCTGAGGAATACCGCATTACCCGTGAAAAGGGTACAGAGGCGCCTTTTACCGGAATTTATTGGGATAATCATTCCAGTGGCGTTTATCGCTGCAAATGCTGTAATACAGCGCTATTTAGTTCGGAAACCAAATATGATTCCGGTAGCGGCTGGCCCAGTTTTTACAAGGCTATTGAAAGCGGAGCGATTGATGAGCACCGTGATATGTCGCATGGCATGATCCGCACTGAAATCACTTGCCATAATTGTGGAGCGCATTTGGGTCATGTTTTTGAAGACGGACCAGCACCCACAGGTTTGCGCTATTGTGTAAATTCAGCTTCTTTAAATCTGGAAACCGATGATTACCAGCGCGAAGATAATTCCCCATGGACCAATGAATATAATGGTGAGGATCATTTATCCTAAGGGATGACTATCGATGTTGACAATTTTAATTGTCAACATCGAATGACTTGGTTACAATGAAAAAATCTCATAAGAGCAAGTGTAGAGGATAAATCCATGACAACAATTTATGATTTCTCAGCGGAAAAACTCGAAGGGGGAACGCAGGCACTGAGTGACTATGCTGGTAAAGTTGTCCTTATTGTAAATACAGCCAGCAAGTGTGGTTTTACCCCACAATTTGAAGGGCTTGAAAAGGTCTATGAGAAATATAAGGATCAGGGTTTTGTGGTACTGGGTTTTCCGTGCAACCAGTTTGCCAGCCAGGACCCGGGCAGTAATACCGATATTGGTGAGTTTTGCCAGCGTAACTATGGCGTGAGTTTTCCGATGTTTGCCAAAATTGATGTTAACGGCAGCGACGCACATCCACTGTACAAATACCTGACCAAGGAAGCAAAAGGGCTGCTGGGTACAGAAGCAGTCAAATGGAATTTCACCAAGTTTCTGGTAGGTCGTGATGGAAACGTGATTGACCGTTATGCGACCGCCACTAAGCCGGAAGCGATGGTTAAGGATATTGAAAAAGCTTTAGCCAAATAATTGAGTTTTTCTTGCCTAAACCCTTTTGTACAAATGGTTGTGCTTAAATAAGTAGCATGACCATTCGACTTCCTGCACAGGACTTGTTTAAAGTTAGTTTTTAATAAAAATTATTTATTAGATCTCTTTCAAAAGTCTGGTTTCGACATGGTTCCTGATCTTACCAAAGGACGGTTCCCGAGCTTGTCGAAGGACGGTTAATGAGCATTCGACAATCTCATGCTAAGGCCTAATCGAAGTGGTTGAAGACAAATTGGCATTACTAATGAAAGAAGTCTATTTACTGACGAATTAAGCGCCAAGAAGCCAATACCCCAAACACAATAGCAATTATTATTAAAATCAGCAGATTTGTACCAATATCAGACAAGCTGGCATGCATTTGATTGAGCTGGATAAACTGTCGCACGCCCGCTGTGGAAGGCACGATCCATGCGCTTAGCGCCATCCATTTGGGCATCGCTTCCAGCGGCCACGAGGCACCTGTTAAAAAGAAAAATGGTACAGAGGTAAAGGTGAGCACTTGTGCAGGTCGTTCAGGCCGGTCAAAAATACTGCCCAGCCACAAACTCAAACTCACCACGGCCAGCACAAAAACAGGCGTGGCAATCAATAATGCAGGCAGGTTGGCATCACGGGGATAATCCTGATACCAGTACACAAAGCCAAAATAATATAGACAGCTTAAAATCCCAATCAGGCTACAGGCCAGCGTAATGCCAGTCAGGTTAATCAGATTGAACCTGAATTGCTGCTGCTTGAGGCTAATAATCAAAAAACTCACCCCAAGTAATAATGTTTGTTGCACAATCAGGGCTGCCACGGCTGGAAAAATATAACTGCCATAACCGCCTTGCGGGTTGTATAGCGGGTATTCATACAATGATAAACTGGGTTCCACATGCGCAGTTTGCAATAGGGGCGTAAGTTGCTCGGCAATTGATGCCTTGATACCACTGGCCAGTCCATTGCCAATTTCCCGTGTGCGAATCAGGTAAGCCCCACTTAAATAAAGTGCCAGACCGCTATTTTGCCCACGCAAGACATTACTTTCCAGGTGTGAGGGAATAAGAAAAATCGCATCAGCCTGTTGTTGTTTAATAAGTTGTTCAGCTTCAGCAAAATTGGCTGTTTGCTGCACAATATTTACCGCGCGCAAGGTACTGATTTTGGAAACAATATTACGGCTCAGCGGGCTTTGATCCTGATTCACTACCACAATGGGTAACTGGCTGGCGACCTGGCTTTGATACGCCGCTGGGTAGAAAAAGCCATAGAGCACCACCGCCAGAATTAGCGTGCTGGCAATCGGCCGTGTGGTCAGGATAGTCCTTAAGGTAAAAATAAAGGCCTGTAGTATGGTCATGGAGGATGTTGTGGATGATCTGGTAGATAGTTTTGTGGACTGTGTCATAAGCTGTCACTCACCGCAGGCTGACGCTTGAGTAACAGTAGACTCAGCAGCATAAATCCAATCACAAAGCCACCTAGAATCAGCAGGGGGTTGAGAGAGGTTTGCCATGGTGAACCTATGATCCATTGCTGGGTTTGCAGCTTGGCATAGGCGGTAAATGGCAGGCTATTGCTCCAGATTCTCGTAAAGAGCGGTGCACCAATGGTAGGTAAAGTGACACCAGCATAACTTAAGGAAGAGCCCGCATAAATTGCTACCATGGAAAGACCCGTATTAATGTCCTTGGCCAGCAAAACAATCGTAGTAGCAAACAAGGCATAAGCTGTGAATAGCAGGATTTGGCCTATTAATAACATCAGAAGATTGCCTTGAATGATCCAGCCTTGAATGCCAGACATCCACACTGTCCACAAAAAACACCATAAGCTAAAGATGATGATGTAAGGCAGAAGTTTGCCAATCATTAAACTAAAAGCTGGCGCACCTGTTTTAAAGTTAAGAAAATCCTTGGTTGAACCCGTTATAAAATCGCGCCCAATACTGGCCGCCACACAGCAGGCCAGCAGCAAATGTAAAATGGCAATAACTGCAAATGGCTCTAAAAATAACTCATAACTTAACTGCGGATTATAAAGCGCAGTCACCTGAATGGTTGGCAGGTTAAATTCAATGGGGGGTACACCCAACTGACGAATCAGGGCTTGCTGCTGCTCACGGGTTGCTGCGCTAACAGCACTATTAATGCCACCAGCAACAGTACTGGCAATAGAAAAAAAGGCTTCATTAACATAGCTGGCAATTTCAGGGCTTCGGCCATGCAAGAGGTTGGCTTGTGCTTGCGCGGGAATATTCACGACTCCCCAGACCTTAAGCTGCTTTAAATGCTGCTCTGCTAATGGCATGGATGGCTCATAGGCATAAATCGACAGCGCTGGCGTTGCTTGCAGGTTGCGGATAATCTGGCGGCTATAGGCAGAGTGATCCTGATCAACCACCACAATGGGCAAGTGGCGCGGTGAACCCTGTGACAACATACTGACCAGAAATATAATCACCAGTAAGGGAGCAAGCGTGACCAGACTTAAATCCCAGTAGCTATTTTTTAGTAAGTTTAGCTCGCGCCAGAATACTGCCCACATGACTGTTTACACCTGATTCGCCGTAAACTAATGCGTACTAGCAGTTTGGGATTGCGTCTGAGGCTCAGTTTGGGTTTGAGGCCAGTCAAATAGCACACTCATGCCCGGACGCAAACCAGCCAGCGGTTGCAGGCTTTTTAGTTTAATTTCAAACGTACGTATGTCGTAACCACTGGACTGGCGGGTGGCTTTCCATGAGGCAAACGTACCCTGTGCAGCAATATGCGTGACCTGAAAAGCTACATTTTTCTGGTTAAGCGCCGGAACATTACCATGCAAAATACTGCCGTGTCTAAGCTGGTTAAACTGGTCTTCGCGCAGGTTAATACTAACCCACTGATTGCGTAGGTCAATCAGGGTATACAAGGGAATACCCGCAGGCACAAGTTCACCCACATTGGCAAACTTCTGGCTGACTTCGCCATCTTCCGGCGCTATCAGCTGCATTTCCTGATTGAGTGATTTGGCTTCAGCCACGGCTGCTTCAGCAATTTTAACCTGTGCCTGTGCAGAGGAAAGCTGCTCAGGCGTGCTGCCACGTTCAGCCCGTAAATATTGCTGGTGTGCTGCTTCTGCGATTTGTGCCGATGAATTTTTGGCAGCCTGTGCTTCATCACGGCGCTGGCGGGAAATGACCCCTTCATTAAACAGGTTTTGAGCACGCTGATAGGTCACACGTGCCAGTTCAGCTTGTGCCAGTGCGCTTTGCCAGTTGGCCTTTAAGGAGGCAATATTTTCCTGCTGCGAACCACGTTCTGCGGTTTGTTCAAGTGCTCTGGCTGATTGTAGAGCACCTTCTGCCTGCTGTTGTTTGGCTTGTAATTCGGGGCTGGTGAGAATGCCCAGAATCTGACCTTTTTTAACGCTTGCGCCTTCTTCTGCCATGAGCTGTTCAACCCGGCTAGGCACCTTGGTAGATACATTTAATGTGTTGGCTTCTACCATGCCCTGAATTTGCTGGGGTGCAGGTTTGTTGGCCAGCCACAGGCCCAGCCCGACCATGGCAATTAAAAATACAATAATCAGGCTGCGAATGATGCGGGATTTTTTTGTTGATAAATTATCTGGAATAACATCAGCCGCATCAATTGATGAATCAGGACGGTTTTCCAGAATCTGGTTATTTTGCTCAGGGGATTGGTTATTATCGTTCATTTTTTCATCCTGTGGCTGTTCGCCAATGGCAAAGCAAAACTAAAAGCTTGACTAAAGTCAGAAACAGGCTGAACTTTTAGTACTGAATTATCATTGATTACGCTTGAAAACTTCTCAGCCTGACCCAGTGCAGCCAAAAGAGTAACCAGCGCCAGATCATAACGGTAGGCTGCGGTTGCCTGATCGGTATAGGCGAGTGTTAAAGCATTAACTGCGTCATTGACAAAGGTTGCGGTGGTTTCACCTTCCCGGAAAGACAGCTGTTGCACGCGCAGGTTTTCCTGTGCTGCAGTAATGCTGGTTTGCATGCTTAAAAATGCCTTGCGCGCATTTTCAGCTTCATAATAGGCCCGGCGTACCAATTGTTGAATGTCTTGTTGCGCTTGTTGCTGTAAGGCTTGGGTTGCATCCTGACGCGCCTGTGCGGCATTCACCAGTTTCTTGCGATCAGTATTTGCCAGCAATGTATAGTGCGCGCCAACCCCAACCAGCCAGTCATTTTTATTTAAAGTCTGCTGGCCAAACACATAGGCACTGGGCAATAAGCTGGCTTTGGCCACTTGTACAGCTTGAGCGGCCAGTTGCTGGTCTTTTTGCAGTTGTGCCAGTTGTGGTGACTGTTGACTGAGCTGCGCCAGATAAAAATCCAGTGGCTTCAACGGTGCCGATTGCACAAAAAGCGGCGTGATGAGCTGGGGCAGTTCCGGCTGTTGCAATAATTGTTGCAGGTACTGGCGCGAGACATATTCATTGCTACCGGCCTGATCATACTGGCGCTGGGCGGCCTGCATTGCCACTTCAACCTGTAAGCGCTGCGAACGGCTAATCATGCCTTGCTGTTCAAGTTGCCGGGCATTGTTCAGGTGCTGTTTTAGGGCATTTAGGTTTTGTGCTGCGGCCTGAGCCAGACAAGCTGCCAGTTGCTGGCCAAAATAGGCCTCGGCCAGTTTGAGGGTTTGCTGATCCTGCACTTGCTGGTGATTCAGCTGTGCTTTTTCATAACCAAGGTGTGCAATGTTTTGTGCTGCCTGAATGCTGCCACCAGCATAAATCGGCATAACAGCCGAAATGGTTGGGCGGAACAGCTTGTCATTAATCACCACATTGCTTGAATTGGGAATCTGGTCAAACAAACCTGAAACAGCTGTTGAAAAACGATTGCTTAAAAAATTGCTCACATTATCCGGCAAAGGCACGGGCAGATTATTTAAAGACTGGGCAAAAGCCTGATTGGCAGCATTTTCACCGGTAGCCTTGACATCACTCAGGGGAACATCAACTTCGGTGCGGTATTTAATGGCATTGGCATCAAGGCTAATCACAGGCCGCCACAATTGCGCGTTGGCTTCGGCCTGATTTTGTGCGGCTGCCAAATTGGCAGTGCTGGCCTGTATTGCATAGGCGTTTTGCTTGAGAAACTGTTCAGCCTGACTAAAACTTAAAGAATTATTGGACACACTAGCGTTTGAAAATACAGGTAAATTTGTCTGGTCTGCCAGATTTTGTGGCTGATTGTTGAGTTGCTGATTGCTATCGTATTGAGAGTGTGATTCGAGATCCTGCGCAAAAGTACTTTGCTGCACTCCAGTAGTGGTGACTGCTCCCGCAACAACCTGCCATTGGCTGTAAATTAGCATTGCAACGGCACAGGAACGGGAGACTAAAACAGTTTTTTTTAAGGTCATAGGCATATTTGTGCAATCTGCTTTTAGGGCCTGAGCGAATGATTGGGCATTACCTCAACCTCTGGCTAAACACATGATGCTTTTTCAGAATTAAAGCCTATTTTAGCGATCAATCTAAAGTAATTGATTGTAAAACTTAATCAAACAAGCGACTTTGCAGTCATCAATGCACTTTGAAATTTAAATTATTATTCAAAAGCATGAGTCCAATAATAAAAAATCCTGCGGCTCGGGCAGGATTTTTAGGCAATCTAGTAGCTTAAAAACTTCATCTGGTATAAGTAAACAAACCAAATAAGCCAATTGAATTGACTGGACATTGTCATTACAAAATCCGCTTTAGGCGTTTAATCACCTGTTCACACTGGTTCATATCAGCTACCAGTGCCATACGGACATGATTTTGTCCCGGATTACCCTGAGCATGATTTTGTGAAACGTCACGTGATAAATAGCACCCTGGTAATACGGTAATATTGGCTTTTTCGTATAAATGACGCGCAAAACGCTCATCATCATCCACCTTGAGCCAGAAATAAAAGCCTGCATCCGGTTTTTGCAATGGGAGCAACTGGCCTAATTCATCAAGGAATAAATCAAATTTCTGGCGATACAGCTGACGATTTTGTTCAACATGAGTTTCATCCTGCCAGGCCACGATAGAGGCCAGCTGATGCTGTACCGGCATGGCAGCGCCATGATAAGTACGATATTTTAAGTAACTGTCCAGAATTCTGGAATCACCAGCCACAAAACCAGAGCGTAGACCCGGCAGGTTGGAACGCTTGGATAGCGAATGGAACACCACACAATTTTTATAATCATGACGGCCTAACTCAGCACAGGCTTGCAACAGGCCAGTAGGTGCCTGATCAAAGTACAGTTCGGAATAGCACTCATCCGAGGCAATAATAAAATCATGCTGATCCGACAGGGCAATCAGTTTTTTAAGTTGCTCCATTGGAATAACTGCACCCGTGGGATTGCCTGGTGTGCATAAAAATAATAGCTGGGTTTGTTGCCATACATCGGCTGGAATGTTATCCAGATTGCCCAGATAGTTATTTTCCGGCGTGCAATTATAAAAATACGGGGTAGCACCCGCCAGAATACTGGCTCCTTCATAAATCTGGTAAAACGGATTGGGCATTACGACATACGGCTGACCAGAATTGTGGCTGCGGTCAATAGTCGCCTGCACAAAGGAAAACAGGGCTTCACGCGTACCACTAACTGGCAAAACCTGTGTTTCTGCATCAATAGTGTGCAACTGAAACCGTTGCTTTAACCAGTCAGCAATTGCCAAGCGCAAGGCAGGCAAACCCTTACTGGTGGGATAAGTGGACAGGTGTTGCAGTGATTCAACCAGTTTTTGTTTAACAAACTCAGGGGCCTGATGTTTAGGTTCGCCAATGGACAGCGAAATATTGGGTAAGTCAGTGGCTTTAAGGTCTGCAAAAAGTCTGGCCAGCTTTTCAAACGGATAGGGATGCAGGTGATTAATGGCAGGATTCATCGTGCTGTTCTCATGGCGATGCTTAAAAGGTTAAAACAATAAATTTTAAAAAATGGGCTTTCGTACTTCTTAAACCAGGGTCCATGGTGCTGAGTACTAATTCCTAAACATCAGCTTCTCGGGCATCAGTTTTTGAACAATAGCTTCTGGAATACGGGTTTATAAAAAAACTGAGTAACCGGGCTTATTGCACCACTGACACCACCTGCGATGCTTCATCCAGCGCCAGTTGCAGCTTATGACCAAAAGCTTTGGATTCTTCATTACTCATGGGGATGCCATCGCGCTTGGTGACATAAAAGCTGTCTTCCGCACGCTCACCCAGTGTGGCAATCCGGGCAGAATGAATGTCCAGTCCCTGCATCATAAACAGACCGCCAATCTTGGCCAGTAATCCCGGCTGATCCAGTGTCATAATTTCCACAATGTTTTGCTGTAGTGCCGTATTTAACTGAATCGTTACTTCCGTTTGCACCGCAAAATGCCGTAATTGTCGTGGAATACGGCGTTCGAGCAGGGTTGGGAATTCTTCCGGTCTAGAGAGCGCATTGGTAAGGGCATAAATCACCTGAGCCTGCCGATCAGTATCGGACAATAGGGTGCCAAAACGATCTAGCACAATATAGGTATCCAGTGAAAAGGCCTTGGCAGCCGTAATAATGCGGGCATCCTGTACGTTGAGATCCATTTGATCCATCACGGCAACGCTAGCTGCAAACAGATTGGGCAGGTCACGGGTATAAATAAAAATTTCAGCAGTATCCTTGGCCAGCTTGCGGTGTTCACGAATCAATACCAGTGGATCAGGGTTATCACCATGTTCAATCATGGCCTGCGTATGCCAGACCA
Source organism: Alkanindiges illinoisensis (assembly GCF_004377485.1). GTDB lineage: Bacteria > Pseudomonadota > Gammaproteobacteria > Pseudomonadales > Moraxellaceae > Alkanindiges > Alkanindiges illinoisensis_A. The sequence goes on along the minus strand of NZ_SNTY01000021.1, from coordinate 22,632 downwards.
CTTCATCGGCACGTTCTTTTAAGAAATAATCATCGCCCATTTCACGCCAGATTTTTTCAATATCCTCGTAAGTATATTGATTGCTTAAGGTTTGCATGGCTTCAAACTTGGTGTCATCAATGATGAGCTGATGATCTACTGGACGATCCAGCCCGCTACGAATGGTGTCACGCGCCTGCGTATACAACTGGCGCATCAGTGAGGCACGCCATGAGTTCCACAGCTTAGGGTTAGTGGCATTAATATCAGCCACAGTCAGGCTATATAAGTAATCCAGATGCACCATATCGCCCATGTGGTCGGCAAAATCCTTAACCACGTCCGGGTCGGAAATGTCTTTCTTTTGCGAGGTAATGGACATCACCAGATGATTGCGGGTGAGCCATGCCACAATTTTTCCTTCACGGTCTGTCAGGCCATGATTACGGCAAAACTCAATCGCATCTTCTGCACCCAGTTCACTGTGATCACCCCCGCGGCCTTTGGCAATATCATGGAAAATTGCAGCCAGATACACGATTTCCTTGCGGTCAAGGCGCTGGAATACCGAACTCACCACGGGATAGTCCTTGGCAAATTCCGGTTTACCAAAACGGCGCAGGTTGCGAATGAGCAGTAGGGTATGGGCATCCACCGTATAGATATGAAACAGGTCATATTGCATCAGGCCGATAATCTGGCCAAAGGCAGGGATATATTTGCCCAGCACGCCATAGCGTTTCATGGCATGCAGGGTTTCATACAGGTTATGTGGTGCGCGCAGGATGGCCATAAACATGGCGCGATGTACCGGATTGGCCCGGAAATTATCATCAATGCTTTTGGCGGCCAGCATCAGCAAGCGCAAGGTTTTGGCACGAATACCGGTAATCTCAACCTGACTGGCCATAATATAAAACAGCTCCAGCAAGGCACTGGGTGTTTCGGAAAAAACCCGATGATGCGTGACAGCAATTTTACCGCCAATCATGTCAAACCGTTCATTGATATTACTTTTATGTGGCTTTTCTTCATCGGTAAGCCGGGGTTCAATCACCGATTCAAAAAAATAGGCCAGCAGCATTTCATTGAGCGTAGAAACTTTCATGGCCACCCGGTAATAGGTTTTCATGAACTGTTCTACCGCATGATTAGGGGCATCATCTTCCTGCTGGATATAACCCAAACGTGCGGCAACTTCGCGCTGGTAATCAAACAGCAGGCGGTTTTCATCACGTCCGGCAATACGGTGCAACTGGTAACGCACTTGCCATAAAAAGTCTTCAGCAACTTCAAGCTCCCGTAGCTCAAATTCACTGATAAAACCCAGGTGAACCAGATCATATACCCGAACTACGCGAAAATGCCGTTTGGCAATCCAGCCAATCTGATTGAGGTCACGCAGGCCACCGGGGGCATTTTTAACATCCGGCTCAAGGTTACTTTCAGTATTGTTGTGCTGAGCATAACGACGCTGCTGTTCCAGCATTTTTTCCTGAAAAAAGGTTTTATCAGTCCATGCGGTAGACACAATCTGGCGTGGTTTTTTGGCCAGTTGCTCATCACCAGCCACCAGTCTGGATTCCACTAGTGTGGTAGCAACCGTAATATCCTGTGCCGCTTCCAGACATTCAGTCATGGAACGCACACTAATACCGGGTTTAAAACCGGTATCCCATAAACTGGATACAAAGCCGGAAATTTTTTCACCCAAGTCCGGTTCGATCTCATGCCGGCTTAAAATCAGGATATCGACATCAGAATAGGGCAGCATTTCACTGCGTCCATAGCCACCCACGGCCAGCAACGCTAAATTCTCGCTGGGCAATGCATGTTGCTGCCATAGCAGCCTGAGCATGTCATCAATGGCTTGCGCGCGTGCATGCACAATATCCCGAATCTTTTCTCCTTCTGCCAGTAACTCATCAAGCTGCTGGTCCAGCGTTTTGCGCCATTCAATCAGGGCGCGGGCCTGGCCCTGTTCCTTGATGGAAGGTTGCTCAATAAACGCCTGGGGAGAAATTGTTGCGAGCATAAAAGTACCTGCATTAAGCCGGAAAAGCCATTAAACCAAATTATGGGAAACAAGCAGCACAATTAAATAGTAAAAAACAAATAGCAAAAAACACGCCAGTACTTGCCCTAGTTAGCAGCAGGCGTATTGGAAATAACCGTTACACTGGATGCCACCTCGCTGGCCAGCTTGCGTGCCGTGTCAGTATCTTCGGCATAAACCGTAGCAACGCCCATACGACGGCGGGCAAAACCTTCTGGCTTGCCAAACAGGCGCAAGTCCGAACCCTTAATGCTTAGTGCTTTTTCAAGATTGCCAAAGGACAGGTTGGATTCATCACGACCTGCATAAATCACGGCACTGGCAGCAGCACTGTGACGGGTAGTATCAACAGGCAGACCCAAAATGGCGCGGGCATGCAGTTCAAATTCACTTTGGCACTGGCTGGCTAAGGTGACCAAGCCTGTATCATGCGGGCGCGGCGACACTTCACTAAACCAGACCATATCGCCTTTAATAAACAGCTCTACACCAAACAGGCCACAACCACCCAGATTGCGGGTCACTGTATCGGCAATATAACGGGTATTGCTCAGCGCTTTGTCACTCATCAGTTGCGGCTGCCAGCTTTCTACATAATCGCCCGCTTCCTGACGGTGGCCAATCGGGTCGCAGAAATGGGTTTCAATGGCACCAGTTTCCGGGTTTTTGGCACGTACTGTCAGCAGGGTAATTTCAAAGTCAAAATTGATTTGTCCTTCTACAATCACCTTGCCCTGATTCACGCGCCCGCCCTGCATTGCATATTCCCATGCTGCATCCACCTGATTATAACTGGTTAGCCGGGACTGGCCTTTGCCACTGGAGGACATCACAGGCTTTACAAAGCAGGGATAACCAATGTCATCACAGGCGGCACGAAAGCTGTCCAGATTGTCGGCAAAGCGATAGGACGACGTTGGCAGGCCAAGCGTTTCAGCAGCAAGGCGACGAATACCTTCACGATTCATGGTCAGGTTGGCTGCCTTGGCAGAAGGAATGACCACTGCCTGACCTTTTTCCTCAACTTCCAGTAACAGATCAGTGGCAATGGCTTCAATTTCCGGCACAATCAGGTGCGGTTGAACCTCATCAATCAGGGCCTGCAATTCATTGCGGTCTGCCATATTCAATACACGGCTGTGATGGGCAACCTGCATGGCTGGTGCATTGGCATAACGGTCGGCAGCAAATACTTCGACGCCAAAGCGTTGCAGCGCAATGGCTACTTCTTTCCCAAGTTCACCAGAACCCAGCATTAACACACGAAACGCTGAAGATTGTAACGGGGTGCCAAGGGTAACAGTCATTGCATGCTCCAGAACAACAGAAGAAATAAGAAAGTGAAAATCAGAAAGCAATCAGGCAAAAATCATAGCATAGCAGATTCGTGTTAAAACCGTCTTTCACTGTAAAAAAAGTATTGGGACCAAGGCTAAAAAATGCTGTCAATGCAATGCCTGCACAATACAACACATAAGCCTTTAAAGTTTTACCGGTTTTTTCGTACAATATCCCCTGTTCTTTAACCAGTGCAGGCAGCAAACACAGTGATTGAAAGTAGCAAGGTAATAAAGGATAGAGTGATCAAAAACAGATTGCAGGCTGGGTTGGCAATTTGTTTAGGCGTTAGTCTTTTAGTCACCCTGACTGGCTGTAATCAATCAGGACAGGATGAGTCGCACAAGCGTGAGATCAAACCAGCTGTTAAATTATCAACCGATGCCTCGCATATTGCCCAGCAAACCTACCAGTTCATATTGAAGACCGAGCCTGTGCTAATGGCGCAGCCTGTCGATATTAGCCAGCTGGAAGCACAGGTTTTTCAGCCTATCAGGCAGTTGTTGTTACGCTGGAATACTGAGGTCAAGCAGTCCGATAGCGTGGTGGGCGATCAATACACCATTTGTCGTGGCGCGCTAATTTCACTGGATAGCTGGGCCAGAAGCATCCAGAATCAAATCCCCGGTCAGGCTGACAAGCAAGCTATTTTTGAAAAGCAAAAAAGTCTCTGTGAAAAGGTTTTGCAAAACCCGATACAGCAGTCCCAGTAAATGCATTGCGCCATTTTTTGCAACATTATTGATAACTTTGGCGACATTGGTGTTTGCTGGCGCCTGGCCCGGCAACTGGCTGTAGAATATCAGTTAAATGTTAGCCTGTTTGTTAATGATCTCAGCAGTTTTGCCATACTGGCGCCACAGCTGCAACCAGAGTTAGCCATTCAGCCACTAGACCAGATTACAGTGCATCATTGGCACCCTGATGTTTATTTTGATCAGCCTTATGACCTCATTATTGAGGGCTTTGGCTGCCGGCTAGAAGATCAACTCATTGACCAGATGCAGCAACAAGCCATTACAGGCCAGCCGCCGCTCTGGATTAATCTGGAATACATGAGTGCCGAACCCTGGGTCATGGATTGCCATGGCATGGTTTCGATTCATCCAGCAACAGGCTTAAAGCAGACTTTCTGGTTTCCCAGCACCACCAAGCAAAGTGGTGGCCTAATCCGGGAGCAGTGTTTGCTTGGTGAACGTGACCAGTTTCAGCAGGATAGCCAACAGCAGGCCGAATTCTGGCACGGTCTGGACTTATCCAATGCCATGCAGTTTTCCAGAAAAATATCACTGTTTTCCTATGAAAATAATGCGATTGCAGACTTACTGACCGCCTTGGCAGAAGATTCTATTGCAACACTGCTGCTGGTGCCCAAAAGCAGGTCCATTCCTGATATTGAGCTTTGGCTGCAATCACACTTGCAGTTGCACAAAACATTGCAGATTGGTGATCAGATAAGCTACCAGAACCTGACAATTGCTGTGCTGCCGTTTTTATCGCATCTGCAATATGACCAGTTGCTTTGGGCCTGTGACCTGAATTTTATCCGGGGTGAGGATTCCTGTGTGCGGGCGCAATGGGCAGGCAAACCTTTTATCTGGCACATTTATCCGCAAGAGGAAAATGCTCACCTGATTAAATTACAGGCCTGGATGGATCAGGTCAAACAACAGGTTAAAAACGAGTATTTGGCAGATTATGCTGCGTGGCAAACGGCAATGCAGGCATGGAATGGCAATACGCCCTCAAATCCCAAACTATGGCAACAACTGCTGACTGACTTGGCCGAATGGAGCAATCTACTGTCTGACTGGAGTGGTTTTCTGACAGCGCAGCCTGATCTGGCTAGGCGTCTTATGCAATGGGTTGAGCAACATCAACTGGAATAATAGTAACTATCCATCAATGGCTGGCATCTAAAAATTTATATTTTTTAACCTTCACCGATAGAAAAGCCTGCAAGAGTTTGGCAAAACCGGAGAGAAATCGGGTAGAATCTTGCACCAACGCAAAAGGGCTTATTTAGGATACATCCCATGAAAACCGCACAAGAAGTTAAAGCTGGCAACGTGATTATGGTTAACGGTCAACCGATGGTTGTTCTTAAAACTGAATTCAACAAGTCTGGCCGTAACGCTGCCGTTGTTAAAATGAAAATGAAAAACCTGTTAAACGAGCAGGCGATGGAATCAGTATTCAAAGCTGATGAAAAGTTTGACCAGATTATTCTGGAAACCCGCGAAGCCACTTATTCATACTTTGCTGACCCTATGTATGTATTCATGGATACTGAGTTTAACCAACTTGAAGTTGAAGAAGAAAACCTTGGCGACGTTAAAAACTTCATTGAAGATGGCATGACTGATGTTTGCGAAGTAACCTTGTATGAAGGCAAGCCGATTGCAGTTGAACTGCCAACCGTTATTGTGCGCGAAGTAGCCTATACCGAGCCTGCTGCCAAGGGTGACACTTCTGGTAAAGTGACCAAAGTAGCCAAGCTAAACAATGGTTATGAGTTGCAGGTTGCTTCTTTCATTGAAATTGGTGAGCGTATTGAAATTGATTCCCGTGATGGTTCTTTCCGTGCCCGCGCGAAAAACTAATCAAAACGTGTGATGTAAAAAGAGGGCTGTGGCTCTCTTTTTTTTATCCTAGACTTTGCAAATAACGTCTAACAATATGAAGCATTCAATCTTCCGGAAAAAAACGCCGGATCATGCCAGCGTTTTTAAATAATTAGGCTATCAGCTTAGACATTAAATCTAAAGTGCATCACATCGCCATCCTGCACCACATAGGTTTTACCTTCCAGACGCCATTTGCCAGCTTCCTTGGCCCCAGCTTCGCCGTTGTACTGAATGAAGTCATCGTAGCCAATCACTTCAGCCCGGATAAAGCCTTTTTCAAAATCGGTATGAATCACGCCAGCAGCCTGTGGTGCCGTTGCACCGACTTTAACGGTCCAGGCACGTACTTCCTTCACACCAGCAGTAAAGTAAGTTTGCAAGCCAAGCAAAGCATAACCGGCACGGATCACCTGATTTAATCCTGGTTCTTCCATCCCCATGGCTTCTAAAAACTCGGCACGGTCTTCATCTTCCAGCAGGGAAATTTCCGCTTCAATCTGATTGCATAATGCCACAACTTGCGCATTTTCACTGGCTGCTAACTGTTTAACTGCTTCCAGATGCGGATTATTGTCAAAGCCGTCTTCTGCCACGTTGGCAATATACATGGTGGGTTTTAGCGTCATTAGGCCAAAACCGCGAATTAGTTTGCGGTCATCATCGGACAAATCAGCAGCACGGGCAGGGCGACCTTCGTTTAACACGGGTTCAATTTTTTCCAGCACGGCTTTGGTTGCCAGTGCATCCTTGTCACCACCACGTGCGACCTTGGTCAGGCGTAGCAATGCTTTTGCGACGGTATCAAGGTCAGCCAGTGCCAGTTCGGTGTTAATGGTCGCAATGTCATCCAGCGGATCGATTTTACCATTCACGTGAATGACGTTTTCATCTTCAAAACAACGTACCACATGGGCGATGGCATCAGTTTCACGAATATTGGCCAGAAACTGGTTACCCAAACCTTCACCTTTACTGGCACCGGCTACCAGACCGGCAATATCCACAAATTCCATGGTGGTTGGAATAATGCGCTCTGGTTTTACAATGGCTGCCAGCTTGTCAAGACGCGTATCCGGCATGGGAACAATCCCGGTATTGGGTTCAATGGTGCAAAACGGAAAGTTTTCTGCTGCAATGGCTGCCTTGGTCAATGCATTAAACAGTGTCGATTTACCCACGTTTGGCAGGCCAACAATACCGCAATTAAAACCCATGAAAGTGCTCATCTATTTAATATAAAAACTGGCGCATATCTTATCATGAGCGAGGGAAAAGCAGAGCATTGCAAGGCCCGGATGCAAGAAAAAAATCTAAGAGTCTTTTTGAGAAGAAGGCAAATGCCGAGTGACACTTCAGCTCGTATAGGCAAATGAGAAACAGACCAAGGTCGGATTAGTCTGTTATGATATGGCAAAATTTCTTAAAAAATCCTGTCTTGGAGTGTTTATGCGCACCTTGTATCAATTTCCATTATCACATTATTGTGAAAAAGCCCGCTGGTTGCTTGATCATAAAGAACTGGATTATGTGGCCAAGAATCTGATTCCCGGCCTGCACCGGCCCTGGGTGCGTTTTAAAACCAGCAAAAACACATTGCCCATGTTGCATGATGGCAAGAACTGGATTGCCGATTCTACCGAGATTGCCCTGTATCTGGATGGCATGTATCCCGAACAGCCATACTTGCGCCGTGAACCCGAGTTTCGTGCCCAAGCCATCGAGCTGGATCAAATTGCCAGCCAGATTGGTGTTCATGTGCGTCGCTGGATGTACCTGTACCTGCTGGATGAACCCGAAACCATGGAAATCATGCTGGGAGAAAAGGGTTTTTTACGATTCACCGAGCGTTTTTCCAAGCCTTTTATTAAAAAAGGTGTGATTCGCTTGTATGGCATTTATCCCAAAAAAGCAGAAGCATCCAAGCAAAAACTGGATACACTGATTAATCAGGTCGAGCAAAAACTGATTGCCAATGGGGGCCGATATCTAGTGAGTGACCGTCTGGGACTGGCGGATATTGCGGTATGCGCCTTATCAGCACCATTGTTTGGGCCACAGGGCACACCCTGGCAGCTTGATGAGCCAGAGCAGTTGCCAGAGCCAATTCGTGCCTATCGTCAGGAATTACTGGATCGTCCATTTGGCCAGTATGTGATGCGTATCTATCAAAATGAACGCCATGCCCGGGTGGACTGGCGCGGCCTTTAATTTGTCTACATAAAAGCCAGTATTAGTTAATGCTGGCTTTTAAATAAAACAATACAAGATGATAAATAATACGTGTAAAAAGAAACAGCATTGTCATTGGTCGGTCATATAAAAACCATTAAATTAATTGGCGCAGTAATTGCATCGCTGGTTATTCAAATCAGTTTATATATTAAGAGAACAGACTGTGCTGAATGCAGTCGTACTGATCAATAACATCATTTTGATGAATAAGGAAAATATGATGAAACGCTTAATTAATTATGTAAATTCAGCCATTGAACTTGAAATTGATGAACAGGATTTTGAGTTTGAAATGGATGATGCAACAGAACTGTAAATTATGACTTTGTTTTTTCGATGTAAAATCTCAGCGCTACTATACTGTTTACGCGGTTTGCTGTGATAGTATAAGCGCTTTATCGCATTTGCATTAAAACGACTATGTTTAGTTTGCACTCCCAGCTGGCTCAGGATACGTTCTGGGTTGGTGATTTCCCACTTTCGACATGTCGCCTCATGAATGACATGCAGTTTCCCTGGTTAATTTTGGTTCCGCGTGTTCCCGGCGTTAGTGAGCTTTATGAGCTCAGTCAAGCCGATCAGGAGCAATTTTTACGTGAGTCCAGTTGGCTGTCCAGCCAGTTAGCCCGCGTTTTCCGTGCCGATAAAATGAATGTTGCTGCATTGGGTAACATGGTACCGCAACTGCATTTCCATCATATTGTGCGTTACCAGAACGATGCTGTCTGGCCAAAGCCAGTGTGGGGTACACCTGCAGTTCCCTATACCAGTGATGTACTGGCTCACATGCGTCAGACTTTAATGCTTGCCCTGCGTGGTCAGAGTGAAATGCCATTTGACTGGCGCATGGAATAATCATTATTACAGACACGTTCTGCGTTACAGGACGTGTCTGGTTCTGCTTTGAAACGCTTTAGGGTATAAGAAATACAGGCCAGATACAGGGATTTGTGTGCTAAGCTTTGATATTCTGAATAAAGATCCTTTGCAGTTTGCGCGATATCATCGTTATGTCGCCTATTTTCTTATACTTATTATTTTTCTCGCTGCACTCTACAGTAATGCTGTTCACCCTAATCATCCATTCGTTATTATTACAACAATTTTCTTAACGCCTTTTATCCAGAATTACAGTTCAAACCGTTTAATCCGTCGTTTCGGTTATCCGCTGGCCAAAAATATAATTTTATTGATTGATGCCCTGTTTGTATCATTTTGGCTGATTAGCATCGAATTTGCTGTTATTCCCAGTTTATTGGTCATTATAGGACTAATTTATGGCGCTATCTGGGTACGGGTAGGCTGGCTTGGCCTTTTAACGGTGGCACTGGTTTCAGTCAGCATGTTGTACCTGTTTTGCTATCTGTTAGGTATCAATGATATTGATTTTAAAAACAGCCCAATGGTGGTTTCAGTTATCAGCATTTTATGCCTGACCATTTATCTGAGTGTAGGACTAGTTTATTTTAATCAGCGCTTGCATCGCATTGAAGGTGAGAAGAAGCATGTAGATGAGCAGGTCACCAAGTATCTGACGCTGGCCAATAAACTGGCGCGTTATGCACCTTCCCAAATCTGGCAGTCGATTATCCGTGGCGACCATGAAGCCAAGATTGATAACAAACGCAAAAAGCTGACCATCTTTTTTTCAGATATTCAGGGTTTTACTGAACTTTCTGAAAAACTATTGCCTGATGATCTGGCATTTATCCTGAATGATTATTTTGAACATATGACCGATATTGCCCGGCGTCATGGCGGGACTGTTGATAAATACATGGGTGATGCCATCCTGATTTTCTTTGGCGACCCGGAATCCAAAGGCTATAAAGAAGATGCCAAAGCCTGTATCTATATGGCAATGGCGATGCTTAACGAAATGAAAATTCTGCGTGAGCGCTGGAAGCGGCTGGGATATAGTGGCCTACATATCCGCATTGGTATTAATACCGGTTATTGCCATGTGGGTAATTTCGGCACCAGCTCACGCATGAGCTATACTATCGTTGGACGCGATGCCAATCTGGCAGCACGGCTGCAAACTGCCGCAGAAATTGACCAGATTTTGATTTCTGAATCCACCTATCAATTGGTTAAAGACAGTTTCACCTGCCTGGAAAAAGGCGAGCTACAGCTTAAAGGCTTAAGTGAACCTGTATTGACCTGGCAAATTGTAGGACGACAGGGCAGTGAAAAAGCTGCAACCAATCGCTGGATTGACTATGAGTTGCAAGGCTTTCACCTACAACTTGATTTAAACGAGCTTAAACCTTATGAAGGGGCAAAAGCCATTCAGATTCTTGAGCAGGTCACCAAGCGACTCAAAATGGAAGAAACCCGCTTTCAGCCGCAAGATAAATATAAGCGTTAGTCTGTTACTCATATTTTGTACTACAATCGATTAATACCCATCTTTAACATTTAATATAGTTCTTAAATTATAGCTATTTAAAAACTAATTTATTATCCTAGTGTAGATTTAAAAATTTGGTAGTAACTCTTTAGAAAACCTTCATTTTACGTAGTCCAAATGAATAATAAAAGGCTAACCAATAGGTTGATTTAAACTATTAGAGATAAAGAATAATTATTAAAATAAATAACACTTGCCGAATCTTATTAGAATTTAATTTAGCTGAGTCGACAAGCGTAACAGTGCTTAAGTTAGTTAGAATTTAAGTCAGGCAGGTATTAAGACACTCATATGCTAAAGTAATTAATGACGCTCTGAGGCATGGTTAATCGTATATTTTGGAATTTCAATTTCCAGATCTTTATCTTCTACTAAAACCTGGCAGGACAGTCGCGAATCTGGCTCCAAACCCCAAGCACGATCTAGCAAATCTGCTTCCACATCATCCATTTCGTCGAGTGAGTTAAAACCCTGACGCACAATCACATGGCAGGTAGTGCAGGCTGCTGACATATCACAGGCATGTTCAATGCAAACTTCATTATCCAGTAAGCTTTGGCACAAATTGGCATTCGGTTCAACCTCAAAGGTTTTCCCTTCAGGACAAAATTGCGGGTGAGGGAGCACAGTAATACGGGGCATGATAGTTCTCTGTAATTTTCTAGCTAAAACCTGATCGGCTTATCAATACGATTTGACACTATGAATTCCAGTCATTAAGACTCGTGCCTTTTAAGGCTGTATCAACATGCTGGTTCATACGAATCGCAGCAAAATTATTGCTATGACCTTTTAGGCGAGCAATAGCCATATCAATCCGGTTAAGCTGATTGGTTTGCAAGGCTTCACGTACAGCTTGCATGGCACGCTGCAAAGCATCCAGATCAATGGCATCCAGCAACTGTCCATCCGCTACAATTGCCTGATCTAGCGCTTCCAGTTCACGTTCTGCCTCAACCTTGGTTTCTTGTAATTGGCGCAGGGTTTTATCTTCTTCGGCAAACTGGAAGCCTTCGGTGAGCAGGCGTGCAGTATCTTGCTCGGATAAGCCATAGGAAGGCTTGATGTTAATCTGGCTATTCACTCCGCTAGTGGCTTCACGCGCAATAACTGACAACAAGCCATCGGCATCAATCTGGAATTTAACTTCAATGCGTGCAGCACCGGCAGTCATGGGCGGAATACCATGCAGCTCAAATTTGCCCAGCGAGCGGCAATGCTCTACCAGATCACGCTCGCCTTGAACCACATGAATCAGCATGGCAGTCTGGCCATCCTTATAAGTGGTAAATTCCTGCTGGCGTGCTACGGGAATAGGCGTATTACGCGGAATAACGCGTTCCACTAGTCCACCCATGGTTTCCAAACCCAACGACAAAGGCGTCACATCCAGAAGTAGTGCGCCATTAGCCTGATTGCCAACAAGCTGATCTGCTGAAATCGCAGCACCGAGCGCTACTACCTGATCAGGGTCCAGTGAGCAGAGTGGGGTTTGTTCAAAAAAATTCGCCACTGCATTTTGAATCGCTGGGGAACGGGTTGAACCACCGACCAAGACCACGGCATCAATCTGGTTAATCTTAATTTTGGCGTCACGCAATACACGTTTGCAAACCGTCAGTGTGCGTTCAATGACAGGCGCAATCAGGGTATTAAACTGGGTGCGATCCAGCTGATATGAAAATTCCTTAAAGTTGAATTGTAGACTTTCCTGTTCTGTCAATTGTTCCTTAACCTGGCGCGCCAGTATCATTAAAGCCTGACTATCCGCAGCAGAAAGGGAAAGGTTTGAAGTTTGCTCGCGAACCCATTTGGCAATGATACGGTCAATGTCATCGCCACCCAGGGCGGTATGTCCGCCGGTAGCCAAAACCTCAAAAATTCCTTTGCTTAACCGCAGCACTGAAACATCAAAAGTACCGCCACCCAGATCAAAAATAACCTGAATTTTTTCTTCGGCACTATCGATTTTATCAAGGCCATAAGCTATGGCCGCTGCTGTAGGTTCGTTCAGAAGTCGTAATACATTCAATCCAGCAAGCTGTGCAGCATCGCGCGTTGCCTGACGCTGGGCTTCATCAAAGTAGGCCGGAACAGTAATCACTGCACCAGTCAGATTGTCAGCCAGTGATTGTTCAGCCAGTTTTTTTAAACGGAACAGAATATCTGCCGAGATTTCTACCGGTGTCTTACGGCCCTGACTGGTGACAAATGCAGGCATCTGGTCATGGTCGCCTTCAAGCGTATAGGGATGCTCAAAACGAATATCATGACGTGAGCGGCCCATAAAACGTTTAACGGAAACAATTGTATTGTGTGGGTCTTGCTCAATAAAATTACGTGCTGCCTGACCTACTGTGGTGGTTTCTGTACCGTAGTGTACCACTGATGGTAATAGCAACTTGCCGTATTCATCAGCCAGTACTACCGGTTTACCAGAACGGACAGTTGCTACTAGGGAGTGAGTAGTCCCCAAATCAATCCCTACTGCAATACGGTGTTGATGCGGAGCAGTGGACTGGCCGGGTTCAGCAATTTGCAGCAACGCCATACGATAAAAACCTTTTTATAACCGTTAAAACCAATAATTAGAAATAGCGCTTAAAACTCGTCATCAAATGCAGCATCCAGATCTTCTGAGCCAAACTCATCAAAACGATCTTCTGCTTTATCAATGTCAAGGAGAACGCGCTGAATGAAGCGCAACTTGCGGGTTGTATCACGGGCATCTACCCAGTCCTGCTCCTCAAGATCAATCTTGAACTCGCGGCTTAAAGCTTCGAGCCATTGAGTAACCTCAATGCGTAGGGAGTCCAGTTGTTCCGGGGTAGAGGCTTCTTCGAGTTGTTCGCGTAGTTCCAGCGCGTGCTGCAAAAACTCCAGATCGCCAATAGAGTTTTCCAGACCGCCATCCTGCTTGTTAAGCTGAAGCAAATAAGCCGCGCGGCTATCGGCGTGACTTAACGTCTGGTAGGCCTGATTAATCTGGCTAGATTGCTGAAGCGCCTGCTGGCCACCATTAGGGTTTGCCTGTTGCCGATCCGGATGGTATTGCTGCTGGAGTTGACGGTATTTAGCCTTGAGGTGAGATAAATCAACATCAAAACTGGGGCTTATATCAAACAGCTCAAAATAAGTCACAGCATCACCTTTAGCGACATCAAAAAAATATATAAAGCCGTTTGCTTAAACGGTAAATGACTCACCACAACCACATTCACCTTTCTGGTTAGGGTTGTTAAATTCAAATCCCTCATTAAGGCCGTTCTTGACGTAGTCCATTTCAAGACCATTCAAGTACACCAGACTTTTTGGATCAACAAACACCTTAACCCCAAATGCTTCAAATGCAGTGTCATGCGGATCAACCTGATCCACAAATTCCAGAACATATGCCAAGCCAGAACAGCCCGAAGTTTTTACACCTACTTTAATACCTTCACCCTTGCCACGATTTTGCAAAAAATCATAGACGTGACGTGCAGCGCGTTCAGTCAAGTGAATCATACGGGTTGCTCCTGTAGCAGGGTGAAACAATAAACTTAAGCTTGGTCAGCAACTTTTTTACTACGGTAATCTTCAATGGCTGCCTTAATGGCATCTTCTGCCAGTACCGAGCAATGGATCTTTACCGGAGGCAAGGCCAGTTCCTGGGCAATGTCCTTGTTTTTGATGGCTTGTGCCTGGTCCAGGGTTTTACCTTTAAGCCACTCAGTCACCAGCGAACTTGAAGCAATTGCAGAACCACAACCATAGGTTTTAAAACGAGCTTCTTCAATGATGCCAGCATCATTAACCTGAATCTGCAAGCGCATCACGTCACCGCATGCTGGTGCACCAACCATGCCAGTGCCGACATTGTCAGCATCCTTATCCAGAACACCCACATTGCGTGGATTTTCGTAGTGATCAATTACTTTGTTGCTGTATGCCATTTTGCTTCTCCAAACCTCGGGGTCAGCGAGTGATAATTAATATGGGGATTGCTCCCCACAATTTAAATCCGTCATTTTTAAAACAAGATCGGGTTAGTGCGCTGCCCACTGTACGGTAGACAGGTCAATGCCTTCTTTATACATATCCCATAGCGGAGAGAGTGCGCGCAACTTGTCAACAGCCGAGCGGGTAAAGGCAAGTACCTGATCAATATCATCTTCAGTGGTATAACGGCCAAAACTAAAGCGGATAGAACTGTGTGCCAGCTCATCAGGTAAACCTAAAGCACGCAACACATAAGATGGCTCTAGTGTGGCAGAGGTACAGGCTGAACCTGAGGATACGGCAAGGTCTTTCAATGCCATCATCAGCGATTCACCTTCAACAAAGTTAAAGCTGACATTCAGGTAGTTGGCAACGCGATAATCCGGATCACCGTTTAAGTGAACTTCTTCCAAATCCTGCAAGCCATTCCAGAGTTTGGTACGCAGGACTTCCAGACGCTGTTGTTCAGCAGCCATTTCACGACCGGCAATCTCAAATGCTTCACCCATAGCCACAATCTGGTGAGTAGGCAATGTACCAGAACGCATGCCACGCTCGTGCCCGCCACCATGAATCTGTGCCTTTAAGCGCACACGGGGGCTACGGCGCACATACAGGGCGCCAATCCCCTTAGGACCATAAATTTTGTGACCTGAAAAACTCATCAGATCTGCTTTCATGCGAGACAGGTCAATTTCTGTTTTACCCGCTGCCTGTGCAGCATCCACATGCAAATAAATGCCACGAGCCCGGGTAATTTCGCCAATCGCTTCAATATCAGTTAGATTACCCAGTTCATTGTTCACCATCATCAATGACACTAAAATGGTATCTTCACGCAATGCAGCTTCCAGCATTTGCGGGGTAATACGGCCGGTACCGGGCTGGACATCCAGATAAGTAACTTCAAAACCTTCATCTTCTAACTGACGGCAGGTATCCAGTACAGCTTTATGCTCAATTTTACTGGTAACGATGTGTTTGCCTTTTTTCTGGTAAAAATGGGCAACACCCTTGATCGCCAGATTGTTTGATTCAGTGGCACCTGAAGTCCATACAATTTCACGGGGATCCGCTTTAATCAGATCGGCAACTTGCTGACGCGCATGCTCCACAGCTTCTTCAGCTTGCCAGCCATAGCCATGCGAACGTGAGGCAGGGTTACCAAATACGCCATCCATAGTCAAAAATTGCATCATGCGATCAGCAACACGTGGATCAACTGGCGTGGTTGCAGCATAATCGAGATAAATAGGACGTTTCATAACAGGTTACCTGCAAGCGTTAAACGTGAAGGATCAATCGGAGAGGCATTCTGGCGTAGCACAACCGCCTGAACATTCTTGCGCTCAACCAGACTCGCAAGGGTAATACCAGCAAGATAATGTTCAATATGATTGGACAAATCCTGCCATAAGTCATGGGTCAGGCACATTGCGCCATTCTGGCAATTGCCTTTATGGTCACAACGGGTTGCATCAACTGACTCATTTACTGCTTCAATGATCTCAAGAACCGCAATATCATGAGCAGAACGTGCCAGCCGATAGCCACCATTGGCACCACGGACACTGGATACCAGCCCCTGACGCTTTAATTTGGCAAACAGTTGCTCAAGATAAGCCACCGAAATGGATTGCCTTGCAGCAATTTCGGCAAGCGTAATAGTTTGGTCAGCTGGCTGGAGTGCGAGGTCAAGCAGGGCAGTCACGGCATAGCGACCGCGAGTGGTCAGGCGCATAATCCGATGAACGCAAAAAATGGAATAGACTAATTTTAATGAATTCCGACTAATTTAGTCAAGTTTAATTCTGACGTTTTTTTAAATAGTTAATATCAATTCTGAAAATATAAATGGCACTAAAAATTGTAAATTTAGGCCATTAGCTAAAGTACCACCAAGTATAAAGTAAACCAGTCAGTAATAACATAATGATCACGCCCAGAATCACTAAAAGTACCTGGTAGCGTTTTTTTATCATTTTGAGTTCATAGGCTTGCTGTTTTGCTGCAATTGACATATTGCTGAGTTGTAGGCGCTGCTCATCAATACGGCGCAATAATGGTTTCATGCGCTGGGAAACCGGTGTTACATCATTGGATTCGAAAGTAAACCAGCTTCGCCAGTCCGAAACAATTTGCGGCAGATTGAAGTATTCCATCAGGTGGCGTAATTCGGTTGCAAGCTGCTGTTCGCCTGTGATGCTAATTTTTTCAAACGATACTGGTTTAGCTGTAAAAAAAGCTCTAAGCAAGGTTAGGGTAGAAGCTGTGACGGTGGCATCAATTTTGGCATTCTGCGCTATCTCAAAGTCAAACAGTACACCTTGCGGTGCAAAGGTGACATAAAACGTGTCACTAGGCAGGTGAGTCTTGACACAAATCAAGGCACGACGCTGAATTAAATGCTGGGCATGATGACGCGACATACGGTCATGCTTGAGCAGGAAAGTAAGCAGAGTTTCAATAAGAATGAGTAAAAAGGACTGAAATAAATTCCGCTCTTGTGGCGCCTGTTGTGAAGGCATACAACATTTTTCCTTGGCAAGCAAAAGGTTAACTTAATAAATAACTAGGTTCTATCTTGTAGAGTTTCGCCACAAAGTCAATAGCTTGTTAGACAAAAATTTAAGAGTGAAATGTTCGCTATGATATATTCAGAGTAATTTACTGTTGAAGTTAAGTGTCGCTTTTACTTAAATGTCAGTCATTATTTTATGGAGAGAGTTATGACCAATAGCAGAAAAAACGAAGTGGATTCTAAAGTTAGTGACACTAACGATGTGTCTTCTGATATGGAAGATAAAAATCAGGAGATGCAAGGCGCGCATAATCGTAAAAAAAATGTTCTGGATTTTCGTAAATATACCAAGCAGATCTGGCTAGCTGGCTTGGGGGCTTTTTCCCGTGCTGAAGATGAAGGAACCCGCCTGTTTGACTCTCTGGTAAAGGTAGGAGAGGAACTTGAATCCAAAACCAGCGATATTGCAGACAGTACGGTTGGGGTAGTGGGCGAAGTTAAAGACCGGGTAACTGGCCGTGTTAGCGATACTAAGGAAAAAGTAGAGCGTGCACTTGATGAGCGGGTTAACTCCACCGTATCACGCATTGGTTTTGCTTCCCATAAGGAAGTAGCGCAACTGGTTGAGTTGATTGAGCGCATGGAACAAAAAATTGATGATTTAACAGAAGAAGTTAAAAAGCTGCGTTCTAAAAAATAGTTTAAATTTTATACAACAGATTAAAAACATAATTTTTTTGATGAAAAAACTTAAAAAAGGCAGCCATTTTTGATCTTTATGGTCTGGATGTGCTTGCCTTGTACTCAACGCATTGATATAAAGTCCTATAAGTCGAGATAGCGATTATTGATTTTTTTAACAAAGTGATTCAGAGGAAGTTGACTTCATGAATAAAGCAGAATTAATTGATGCCATTGCCACCCAAGGGGGTTTATCAAAAGCTCAGGCTAGTCAGGCATTGGATGCAACAATCGGTGCTATTAGCGATGCCCTGAAAGCTGGCGAAACTGTAACGCTGGTTGGTTTTGGGACTTTTAGCGTGAAAGAACGCGCTGCACGTTCTGGTCGTAACCCAAAAACTGGCGAAACCATCAAGATTGCCGCAACCAAAGTACCCGGCTTTAAAGCTGGTAAAGGTTTAAAAGACGCTGTTTCCTGATCAGCGTTCTAGTATCAACGCGCCTTATATGGCGCGTTTTTCGTTTATTTAACGCGTTGAAAACATATAGAACAGCGCTTATATCTCAAATCACTTGTATCTTGAATAATATAAGCTAACATGCTTGCGCATCGTTTTTTTGGTAGGGTTTATGGAAGCGTTTCGTCGTTTAATCAGAGGCTGGCTGGGCAAGGTTTTACTGGTCATTTTTTTAATTCCCTTTGCACTGGTTGGGATCGAGGGCTATTTCAGCAGAAATGGAAATGATGAAACAGCCATTCAGGTGAACAAGGCAAAAATTAGCCAGACAGCGCTTGATACTGCCATTGAAAACCAGCGTAAACAGTTACTGGAGCAGGTAAAAGGGGATGAGAGCCAGCTTAATCAGGATGCAATCAAAAAACTGGTCACTAATAATCTGGTCTATCGTGCCTTATTGCTGGATCAAGCCAAAAAACTGGGCTTTGAATTGAGCGACCAGCAAATTGGTCAGTTAATTCGCCAGGAACCCAGCTTTCACGAAAATGGCAAGTATTCTGATGCACTGTTTCAAACCTATCTGAAAAACTCCGGGACTTCGCTTTCACAGCTTTTAAATGATGTCAGAGAACAGGTGGCAATTCAGCAACTGGCTGGTGGCATTAATGACACCGGGTTAGCCAGTAAGGCTGATATTGACCGGCTAGCAGTCCTGCAAACCGAAAAACGCAAAGTGCATGTTGCCAGTTTGCCATTAAGTGGTTTTGTTGTTGATAGCCAGATTACAGACAAACAGGTTGCTGATTATTACAATAAGAATAAGTCACAACTTAGTTTGCCAGAAAGCGTTGATGTGGATTTTGTTGTGCTGGATAGTAATGCATTAGCATCTCAAGTGCAGGTGACGGATGCAGATATTCAAGCGCAGTACAAGGCTATGCAGGCCAAGAGTGCAGGGGCAGAGGAACGACGCATTCAGCATATCCTGATTGAAGTAAATGGCAAAACTTCTGAAGCAGCAGCCAAACAGCAAATCGAAAAAATTGCTGCACGTATTAAAGCTGGTGAAGATTTTGGTAAGGTGGCCAGTGAAGTATCACAAGACCCTGGTTCTGCTGCCAATAGTGGAGACCTGGGCTTTTTAAGCAAGGGAACCTTCCCGGGTGCATTTGATGATACGGCATTTAGTTTGCCAGTTAATCAGGTGTCCGCTCCTGTTCGTTCGGATGCTGGCTATCACCTGATTAAAGTCAGTGAAATTAAAAAAGACAATGTTGCCAGTTTGGATTCCCTGCGTCCACAACTCATTGCACAAGCGCAACAGAGTAAGCTTGATGAGCTATATAGCGAAACAGTCAATCGTTTAAATGATATGGCTGTTGATACAGACAGCTTGCAGGAATTGGCTAAAGCACAGAAATTGTCTGTTAATTCTGCCAAAAATGTAACCAAGCTAAATGCAACAGAACCTCTAAATAATGCGTCTGTTAAAGCAGCGCTGTTTAATGATGACATTGTGCATGGCGACCGCAAGATTTCTACCGGAATTGAAATTGCTCCCGGTAAAACAATCTGGGTAAAAGTGAACAATTATCATGTAGCACGCCCGCAAACCCTGGCAGAAGCCACAGCTCAAATTAAGCAAACTTTGCAAGCACAAGCACAGCGTGCCAAAGCGGAAGCAAAGGCAAAAGCAATTGTAAATGCCTTGGAGACTAAATCTCCTGTTCAGGTACAGCAGGAAAATAATATTACCCTGCAAAGCCTTGGTGAAATCACTCGGATGAGCGGAGCACCGCTGGCACTGGAGCGTGCAGCATTTGCAGTGGCTAAGCCTAAAGCGAACCAATGGTCTGCAGGTTATTATATTGAAGGTAGTAATCTGATTATTGTCGCTGTATCAGAGGTGATAGCGGGTGATCCAGCAAGTGTGAATCCAGAGCAGCGTCAGCAATTAACCAGCACAATGGCAACCTTGCGTGGTCAGCAGGAACTGGCTGATTATGTTCAATACCTTAAAGCAAAGGCTAAAATTAAATATCATTCTGTTGATGAAGACAGCAAATAATTCTTAATTAGGTACTTAAAAGCCATCCTAAAGGATGGCTTTTTATATGGCGGGTTATTTTTTTGGCTCGCTAAAATAATAATGCAGCTCGTTGGTGGTTTCCGCCACGATATTGCGATCACTTTTGAGAATGACGTCGGAACGCTTTTTGCGCGGGTAGGGGAGCTGGGTACTATCGCCAAATCGTGGAAGCTCATCATTATAGCCAACGATGAAAAGGAATTCATTTAAACTGATCACCTTCTTGGAGTGATTAGCAAAGCGCAACGTAGCCCGATATGAAAACCCAGATTGATAAAAGCGTTTAAGGATTTGCGTGCCATCATTTTCATTTTTAAATTTTTTAATATAGGCAATACTTTCATTAAGCTGGTGAATTTCATGTAAGGCTTTCTGGTTTTCAATCAGCGCTGGAGCATGGTTTTGAAGCATTTCCAGTTGATGTTCGAACCATTCAATGACTTCATCAGGCTCAACCGTGAGAATGGAAATAGCAGGATTTTTGGTAAAATTAACAGCAATGACATCTTCAATAATTAACGGTGTTTCGAGCAATTTAGGCAGTTTTTTAAGCTCAAAACGTTCTACGATTGTCTGAGCCTGTTGCGCATAGTCTTCGATTAATACTTTGATTTCATCTAAATGATATGATGTGAGCATCACTAGACATTTTAAACGTGGTTTACCAAGTAAAAGCGATGAACCTTTGCCAAAGCGCTCTCCCTGACTTTTTACAAAGCTATGTAGCTCAAATGGAACATGCTGTGCTTCAGCCTTCTGGCGCAGTTGCATTAGCGCATTGTGATAACTATCAAACCATTTTGAAATTTCTAACCGCACCAGACTTTGCTGTTCAGCCTGGCTTAAACGTTCTGGTCGCATATTTTTTATCACCTTTTGAGATAACTAGAATTTTATCATAGTGTAAATTCTAATAAAAAATTTAAGTAAATTACTTCTTAAAATTCATCTACCAAATCATATTCAAAAATTCCTATAAGTCATTAAACAGTTAAAAGTATTAACTCTTATAAGATTTATTATGTAAGAGCAGGGAAGATGAAAATAAATTAAAGAATTCGTATTAACTCACCCAATTGTCCAACTGAAGTGCAGGAACACGATTAAATTCTTTAGTGTTATTAGTCACCAGAATAAAACCTTTACTCCGTGCATGGGCTGCGATATGCAAATCGTTGTCACTAATGAGTTGTCCCAGCTTTTTTAAATGAGCTTTGATATTGCCATACTGAATAGCAGCTTCAGTGCCGTAATCCAATACCTGTAGCCGAGATAAAAAATTTTCCACTACCATTAAATTATGTTCTGGCTGGGCACTGTTTTCCGCACCATAGACCAATTCTGCAACAGTGATACTGCTTACACAAATCTGGGAGAAAACACTGTTAAAACGTTCTCTAACTTCTAGAGGCTTGTGTTTTATAACATAAATTACAATATTGGTATCCAGCATATATTTCAGCATTAAAATTGCTCTCGAATGCTTTCAACCTGATCACCACGCTCAAAATCGTCAGTGATGGTCAGGTTTGGATCATCAAAAAAGCTGTCCCATGTTTGTCCTACGGGACTGATGACTCGATCCACACCGATCTGCCGGATATACACCTGTTGAACTGTCGGTGAAAATCGAACACTGGTCGGTAATCTAACGGCCTGTGAACGGTTGTTAGTGAATACACTGGTAACAGTCATCGTTAACTCCTGAAGTTGCCCTAGGCTTAAGTATATAGCAACTAGTTTTATAGTTATAGATAGTTTTAAAGGAGCGTAGTAGTGCTCATCATCAGCAATACTAAAGAAGTCAGTTAGTCTATATCTTATTTAACATAATATACATTATACGACATAAATCGGATACCCGAAAATTTGGCTACTTTTTATTTTAGCCACCAAATTCGACTCACCTAATATTTTATTATTTATGGGATTTGATGCAAATCTTGCTATTTTAATATCTGGCATAAGTAGCTTGCTATTTTTCCTGTTAACAAGTGGTCGTATCCCTTGTTATTTGAGTTCGAGCTTTGCCTTTATTTGAGTTGTTATTGCAGCAACCGGATATTCTGGCACAGGGCTTAATCCGAATCTGGCCACAGCAATGAGTGGTATTATTGCCTGTGGTTTAGTTGTATTAGTTCCGATCTGATCGGACAAAGATCTTGAAAAAGAGAAAGTTACCCGTTTAGATAAAGGTGTCGAATCTTAATCAAACAAAGGTAACTTTCTGATGTTGTATACTACCAATCAAATCATC
>NZ_SNTY01000020.1 GCF_004377485.1 Alkanindiges illinoisensis | reverse complement strand
GGGCGCACGCCTATGGAAACATTGCTTGATGGAAAACAGATTTGGGCTGAAAAGAATCTAGCTCAAATTTAACCTGACACTCATCATCAAAACGGGTAACTGTCAGATCAGGTTTGAGCTAGTACAGCTTATATCATGAATGAACGAATTTAAGAGAATCTCATGTTTACCGGAATTATCCAAGCGGTTGCCACGATTGAAAATGTCACTGACATTGCAGGGGTTCGCACCTTTATCATCCACTTTCCAGCAGGCTTTTGTCAGGATTTGCAGATCGGCGCCAGTGTGGCCATTGATGGAACTTGCTTAACGGTTACTGAAATTCTCGATGAGCAGACTGCTAGCTTTGATGTGATACTACAAAGCTTGCAAATTACCACACTGGGTGAGTATCAGGTTGGCACGCAGGTCAATGCCGAGCGGGCTGCCAAGGAGGGTGCTGAAATTGGCGGGCATCCACTGTCGGGACATATTGATTTTACCGCAACCATTCTGGACATTAGGCAATATGACAATAATTTTTGCTATCGCATTGGTGTCGCACCGCAATGGATGAAATATATATTTTCCAAGGGTTATATTGCCATTAATGGCACGAGTCTGACGCTGTTTGAGGTGAATAAAACGGAACAGTGGTTTGAAGTCTGGTTAATTCCTGAAACCCGCCGTATGACCGTGTTTGCACAAAAGAAAGCAGGTGACCGTTTAAATGTGGAAATTGAACGCAGCACACAAGTGCTTGTAGATACAATTCATGATGCGCTGGATGAAAAGCTGGGTGCTTTAGCGCCATTACTGGAAAAAATCATGCAGCAACATGGAATGGATTTGGCCAGTAATCTTGTCCAAACATTGCCTAAAGCATGATTTAAGCTTCAGAAAAATTTTAAATTAGAAATCTTTTAGTAAACCCAAACGGCGGTGTTGCATCAGGGGCATGGATTCACGCCGTTTCTGGATAGCGTTTTGATCGAATGTAGCAGTCAAAATGCCCATACCTGCTTCCGTGCGTTCAGCCACAATTTCGCCCGCAGCATTACTGATGGCACTATGACCCCATGTGTGGCGTAAAGGTGGTTGCGTACCGTGGGTTCCCTGCTGTCCGGCACCCAAAACATAACATTGTGTGTCAGCCGCACGGGCACGCAATAATAATTGCCAGTGCAGGCGACCTGTCATTTCAGTAAAGGCAGAGGGCGCAGTGAGAAAATCCGCTTCCTGTTTGCGCAAGGCCAGTGCCAGTTCAGGAAAGCGCAGGTCATAGCAAATCATCATGCCAAGCTGGCCAAAGGGCGTATTGGCAACCACGACTTCATCACCGGGTTCAAAAGTGGCCGATTCCTGATAACTGCCAGTATTGTCACCCACCTGCACATCAAACAAATGAATCTTGTCATAGCGAGCCACTGTTTTGGCTTCCGGGCTAATCAATAAGCTGGTGCTGCGAACACGGCCATCAGGCACAGTTTGTCCATTAGGACGATACGGGCAGGGAATTGAGCCAGCAACCAGCCATAGGTGATATGTTGCAGCCATTTGCTGGAGCTGTTGCTGCAATTCGTCAAAACGCTCAGCTGTTTTTAGCTGTTGTCCCGCTGCAAAACAGGCAAAATTTTCTGGCAATACCAGTAGGGAAGCATGCTGCTCACGTGCCTGCTGCATCAATAGCGCTGTATTGGCAAGATTCTGCGCAATCGAATCCTGCGAATTCATCTGCGCTACTGCAAACACAGGCAATTGATCTTGAGGTGAGCAAGTCATGGGGTAGCAGGATTAATGATACTGCGTTGAGGAAAGTTGCTGGGCGGCTTGCTGCTGGCGTTGTTCTTCTTGTTCGAGTTGTCTTACCAGCGGCTGAAACATATTGTGGTTGGCTTTATTCAGGCACATCAGGGTACGGTGAGCTTCCAGCACGGTATGCAGCATTTCACTGTGATCACCATGCTCTTCTGGTAAAACCTGGGTACAGCAGGCATCTGCCGGACAGTTCAGCATGACAAATACCTGGCTTAAGCCCATGCTGTTGGCCAGCGTGGTGATATCAGGATTGGTGGTAATCATGACTGCTTGAATATTATGGATTTGCTGTAGCTTTAAACCCAGTTTCGCTAAAATGCCCAATACAGTGCTATCAATAAAGGTGGCCTTGGTCAAATCAACCAATGCACCTTTAATGCCAGTTTGCTGTTCTATTTTATCGAGAAGGTGATCAAGACTAATACAAGAGGTGGCTCGGACTTCACCAATAAGTTTGAATACGTGGGTACCATCCAAGCCTGCATATTCAATATGACCAGTTGACATAAACATGCCATTTTCATACGGGAAGTAATAATTATCCCATAGCTCATCCACTTCGGCAAGTAAGCTGGTGGTAATTACCACCTTAAGTATGACTAATAAATAGGCTTATTTGCGTGACAGGCATAAAATGGCGATATCATCGGGCACATGCTCGGGCGGCTTAAGTCCATCAGTTTGCAGGGTTTTTATCAGCTGGCTAAACTGCTCGTTCAAACCACCCTTAAAAGATTCCAGTGCGCCATCCGAACAAAAAATTAATTGTGCACCGGATTTCATGTGTAAATGCTGGGTCTGGATTTTCAGGTCGCTGGTTAAGCCCAGTGGCAGGCTGCTGGTGGTTAAAATGGCAGGTTCCTGTCCGGGTTGTAGCAAAATGGGTGGCGGATAATGGCCAGCACTACACCATTCAATGTCATTGGTTTTAAAGTCCAGCAGGCCACAAACCAGCGTAATGTGTTTTTCGGCATTCTGTGCTACCAGCTTGTTATTGAGCTTGGTCACCAGTTGCATCGGACTATAGGCCCGGCCATGAAAGCCTGCCATCCATGAAGTCAGCAAACTGCTGGTAACGCCATGTCCCGCAACATCCGCCAGATAAAACAGAATTTGCTGGTCATCCACCTGCCAGTAATCAAACCAGTCGCCTGATAAAAACGCAGCAGGTTGAAAAAACTGTTCAATCTGGTAGCCATCAATCTCTAGCGGACGGGGCAACATGCGTTGCTGCAAGCGTGCCGCAGCAGGCAAGTCGCGGCTATCCTGATTGCGCTTATACTGTAAATCCAGCTGCTTGAATACTTCTTCAGGCTGTGCGGGCAGTTCGTTCCAGATCCAGCCTGCCAGTGCGCCTTTTTGCCATGCTTTGGCCAGTAGCGAACCTTGCTCGGCTCTGGCCAGGACAATGGTTGGATTCTTCCATTGCTGGTTTAAAAAGGTTTCAACATCGGAAAAAACCACCAGTGTGTCGTCAATTGTAGGCAGCTCATCAAGCCTGATTTGTTGAAGACTCGGCAATGCCCGTCGCAACTGGGCAATTTCTGCTGACAGGTCAGTTTTATAAATGACAAGCATTGGACTAGGCAACTGAAAGATTAAAGTTAGACATTAAAACGCTGCATCCTGATTTTGTGCAGGCTCAGATCCGACATCAGGTGTAGCCTGCATTTCGGGTGCTGGCGTTGAAGCGGGTTCCGCTGTTGACTCAGTGTCGCCAAAGTTTTGATCCATACTGCTGCTGTTAGTATTATCACTCTCATTTATGTCATCTGGCGCATCACCAAAGCTGGCGTCTTCGTCACCAAAACTGTTGTCCACGCTGGCATTTTGTTCATTACCTGAAATCAGGTGCTGCCGACGCTGCAGGTACAGGTCACGCAGTAAGGCATATTGGTCGCCTTGAACCAGATCTTCTACCCCGACAAATTTGGCACGTGCATCCACGCCTTCAGTGCCAACCAAACCCCAGTAAAGTGAGTTTTGGTTCATATAGTGCACGGGTCGGCCAAAGGTATCAAAAATACGACCTGCACTATCGCGCAAAGTGGATGGTCCTAACACTGGCAGCATTAAAAACGGCCCTGACTTTACGCCCCACTTGCCCAGGGTTTGGCCAAAATCCTCATTGCCCTGTGAGGCAAGACCAAGTTTGGTTGCCGGATCGGCTAGTCCCAGACTGCTAAAAGTATTAACCGTAAAGCGGCCTAAACTCTTATAGGACGAGGTGCCATTACCCTGAAGCAAGTGGTTAACCGCATTCCACGGCTCACGCAGGTTTGAAAAAAAGTTGCCGATACCGGTTTGAACCGGAGCAGGGACTTTATTCTTATAGGCTTTTGCAACTGGCAGTAAAAGATGCTGATCAAGCTTGGAGTTAAACCGGAAAACTTTACGGTTAATGGGCTGAAACGGATCTTTAACCACATCGGGCTGGCTGGCATTGGCATCAACCCGAAGCTGCTTGAGCGTAATGCGGCTCAGTGCATTAAAAGTAAAGGGATCATCATACACATTAATCTGGGAGTCAGTCGTATTGACAGACTGCACAGGTGGCTGAATCACTTCGCTAATGGTTAAGGTTTGATACGGTATATTGATGTTTGCGCTAGTCTGATCAAGCGAAACTGAAGTTCCCTTGCTATTGTTATTGATTGGCAAGGCAGGGTCGATTGCCAGTGCAGGTGTAACAAATGCAGCATTCATGGCAGCAATACTGAACCAGCGGGCAATTGCAGTCGTCATATACCGAATCTTCCTAACTTTATTTCACGGCAGAGTAAGGTACTTTGCGCTTGTTGTAAATTATTCGTCAGCCTGTTATAGCATATTCCCATCTTACTCCCAGATTACTGTTTGATGTATAAATAAATTTTATTTAAGGAGTTGCGTGCAATTATTGTGCTGTGCAGTGGCTTTGATATTGAATATTTTTGCTACGGCATAGAAATTGCTTTCCCTTTTGGTTTCGCCTTGTGGTTATAATAAAAAATCATACTAAAAACAGGACATCAGTATGAAGCTATCCATGGGGATGAAAGTTTCTGCTTCCTTATCCTTGACGCCACAATTGCAGCAGGCCATTAAACTGCTGCAATTGTCTTCGCTTGAGCTGGAGCAGGAAATTCAGGTTCAACTGGATAGTAATCCCTTACTGGAAGTGATTGATCCTAGTGAGGAACACCAGCGCCCTACCGAGGCCACCACCAGCCAAAGCTCTGCTGAGCAGGCTGAAAGGGAAGGAGCTGATTATGAAACCTCGCTCACAGAACAGATGCAGGCCAACCAGCTCAATGACGATTTGCCGGTTGATACCCAGTGGGATGATATTTTTACCCATCAGTCCACAGCACTGGCTACACCGGAATTTGAAGAGCGCGAAGATAACCGCACCAGTCAGGACAGCATCTGGGATTATTTGCGCTGGCAGGTTAATTTTGCTCACTTTAGCCCGATAGACCGCCTGATTGCCGAATGTATTATTGATGGCATTGATGAGCGTGGCTACCTGATGATTAGCCTTGAAGATGTCCTTGAAGCAGCGGTGCAACAATTGCACTCACTGGGCGTGCTTAGTGAGGAGATGGACCCTGCCGAGCTGCTGGAATATGACATTGAGCTTGAAGAAGTTGATGTGGTGCTCAAGCGCATTCAGAATCTGGAACCTGCTGGTGTAGGCGCGCGCAGTTTGCAGGAATGCCTGTTGTTACAGCTAAAAAACCTGCCGGAACATACGCCCTGTCGTCTGGATGCGCTAAAGCTGCTACAGCATCATGAGTTATTGATTGCCAATGATATTAACCGGCTGATGCGGCAAACCCAGCTTGGGCAGGATGCCTTAAAAGAAGCCCTCAACCTGATTAAATGCCTTGATCCTTACCCGGGGCAAAAGTTTGCTGACCCGGAGCGCGACCATCAGGTGCCGGATGTCATTGTGCGCAAAAAAAATAACCGCTGGGAAGTTCAGCTCAATACTGACATTTTACCAAAACTGCGGGTCAATCCGTATTATGCAGGTCTGATTCGCCGTGCAGACAGCAGCAGTGACAATCAATATTTGCGCCTGCACATGCAGGAAGCGCGCAACTTTATTAAAAGTGTAGATGAACGACACAAAACCTTATTAAAGGTATCCACCTGTATCATTGAGCACCAGCGTGACTTTCTTGAACATGGCCCTGAAGCCATGAAACCGCTTATCCTGCGTGATATTGCCGAAGAAACCGATTTGCACGAGTCTACAGTATCGCGGGTTACCACCCAAAAATACATGCTCACCCCGCGCGGATTATTTGAACTGAAATATTTCTTTTCAAGTCATGTTGGCACCAGTAGTGGTGGGGAATGCTCGTCTACCGCAATCCGTGCCATGATTAAAAAAATGATTCAGGAAGAAAATGTACGTAAGCCATTGTCTGATAATGCAATTGCCGAGAAGCTGCAAAGTGAGGGAATTGATGTGGCACGGCGCACGGTTGCCAAGTATCGCGAGTCACTAAACATTCCATCATCCAGTGAACGAAAACGCTTGCTTTAAGCAGTCGAATATGATTATTTAAAGGTGTCACCAGTGTGGTGACATGCACCGTCCGACTCCAGGTTGCTCTTTGATTTTTAACAATAAAATTGCAACCATGAGCCGTATCTCTGCAAGGCGAAGAGTTTGTTCCCATCTGGTTCAAATCGACCTGTTTTTCGCTGGAAAAAAGGCCGCCATTTGCGTATGGGAACGCTCGATTAATTAACGATAGTTAATACGAGGATGGATTTATGCATATCAAAATTAGTGGACATCACATTACTGTAACCCCTGCCATTGAAGCCAGCATTCTTGAAAAATTTGCGCGTGTAGAGCGCCATTTTGACCATATTAATAGCATGCAGGTGGTTTTATCGTTAGATAATCATCATACGGACTGTAGTCATAAAGGCCAGTCCAATCACAAGGCGGAAGCCATTTTGCGTGTACCGGGTGCCGAGCTGTTTGCACAGGCCTGTGCCGATGACATGTATGCTTCGATTGCCATGCTGTCCGAAAAACTGGATCGTCAGGTCAAGCGCCATAAAGAGCGCCAAATGACCCGTTATTAATACCGTTTAAAATGAAGAAGGGCTTATAACAAGCCCTTTTTTTATGTCTGGTGATATTAGCCACTTATTAAATCAAAATAATAAAGCTAATAGACTTCTTTCATAAGTTGTACCAACTCGCCTTCGACCACTTCGACAAGCTCAGTGACCGTAGGCAGCGTTGGTTAATTTTGTCGAAACCAGACTTATGGAGAAGAACTAATAGACACTCTTCTCTGATTAGGGTTTAAAACAAGGCAAGTGCCGATCATCCCATCCTCTGTTAGAACATTTGTTCCGACTGTATTCGCTTATTTAACCAACTCTCAAACTGGTTACGTGAAGCATGTTTTTCTCACACAACCCGGCTTTTGACTGTACAGCTTGTAACCGGTATTCGCCACTTTATGGCCTAGAATTTCAAACACAGATAACGCTATAAAATTTTTAGGTTTTAACCATGTACACGTTTGATATTGATTGCAGTTTTGGCTACGAGGTAAAGCAGCCATCAGAATTTATTTTTCATATTCAGGTCGCCCACCACCCTTGGCAAACGATTCATGAAGAACAGCTTGAAGTTTCATCCCATTTGCATATTCATGAGTATGAAGATGAAAAAGAGCTGAACCGACTGTTCCGGTTTAGTGCCCCAGCAGGGCCAATTGAGTTGCGCTATCGGGCACGGGTGAGTGTGGATATGCCTTATCGCGATCCGGCTTTCCGTGAAATGGACATTGCCGAGTTGCCATCCGAGGTATTGCACTATCTACTGCCCAGCCGCTATTGTGAATCTGATTTGCTCAGTGGCATGGCGCAGCGCACATTTGGCCATATCCCGCGCGGGTTTGACCGGGTAGAAGCCGTGTGTGACTGGATTAAAGCCAATATTGCCTACGAGGTGGGATCTTCACAGGCATCGACCACTGCACGTGATGTACTGGCCAACCGTGCCGGGGTATGCCGAGACTTTGCCCATCTGGGAGTGGCCTTGTGTCGTGCCCTGAATATTCCAGCCCGCTTTGTATTTGGCTATACCGAGTTTGAGGAGCCACCACCAGATTTTCATGCCCTGTTCGAGGCCTATGTCGGCGGCCAGTGGGTACTGTTTGATGCCACCCGTATGGCTTCCATTGATAAAATTGTCCGGATTGGTACAGGTACGGATGCCAAGGATGTGGCCTTTGCCACCATTTATGGCGATGTCGAAATGAAGTATATGAAGCCCCTGATTTGCGATCATGTGGATGGGCAGGAACCCAATTTTGCCCACAAGGATCAGTTTATTGGGCTAAAAACCGCATAACAATGCGATAATATCGGCCAGCGCTATTAAAACCGACAAAAACCTATAGAAATAGTAGCGCACACTGGACGTTTTGGATTGGGCAGAGTAACCTTTCGCCCAATCTTTTATCTATTTTAGAAGCTTTTCCATTACCGTTTCTTCATTTAGGGGTTTGCAATGAATAGCGACCAACTTGCCACGCTGTTACAGGCGGCTTTTCCTCAGGCAGAAGTTCATGTCACCGGACAGGCTGGCAAATTTGATTTACGCATTGTTGATGCCCAGTTTGAAGGCTTGCGTCCGGTTGCGCGCCAGCAAGCGGTTTATGCCCCCATCAATGAGCATATTGCCAGTGGTGCAGTGCATGCGGTGAGCATTCGCGCCATGACGCCAGAAGAATGGCGCAAAGCCAGCCTGTTTGGAGCATAACCCCAGCATGGATCGTTTTTTAATTACTGGCGGCAACCGCCTTGAGGGCGAAGTACGGATTTCCGGTGCCAAAAATGCGGCGCTGCCGTTGCTGGCGGCAACCATTTTGGCCACCACACCCATTACGCTGACCAATGTCCCGCGCCTAAAAGATGTCTCTACCCTGATCAAGCTGATTCAGGGCCTTGGTATCACGGTACATTATGAAGGTGATTCAGTAACCGTAGACACTTCTACTTTAAATAACCAGTTTGCCCCGTATGAACTGGTGAAAACCATGCGTGCCTCGATTCTGGTGCTTGGCCCATTGCTGGCACGCTATGGTGAAGCCAAGGTATCGCTGCCTGGTGGTTGCGCCATTGGCTCGCGTCCGGTTGACCAGCATTTAAAAGCACTGGAAGCCTTGGGTGCCCAGATTGATGTAGAAGCAGGTTATGTGTATGCCAAAAAATCAGGCAAGCTGGACGGTGGGCAAGTCAAGTTTGACATGGTCACCGTGGGCGGCACTGAAAATATCCTGATTGCAGCCAGTATTGCCCAAGGTACCACAGTGATTGAAAATGCCGCACAGGAACCGGAAGTTACTGACCTGGCCAATTTACTGGTTAAAATGGGCGCACAGATTGAAGGCATTGGCACCAGCACCTTAACTGTACATGGTGTTGAAGCCCTGACCGGTTGTAACTATGCCGTGGTGGCAGACCGGATTGAAACCGGCTCTTATCTGGCTGCTGCTGCCATTACCGGTGGGCGTGTGCGTGCAACGCATACTGATCCTAGCTTAATGGAATCCGTGCTGGAAAAATTTGAGGAAATGGGTGCCACTATCAACCGGGGTGCAGACTGGGTTGAGCTGGACATGCACGGCAAGCGCCCCAGGGCAGTGAGTTTTGAAACCCAGCCGCATCCTGAATTTCCAACCGATATGCAGGCTCAGCTGATGGCAGTGAATACCATTGCCGAAGGGACGGGGACCATTTCAGAAACCATTTTTGAAAACCGCTTTATGCATGTGCCTGAATTATCAAGACTTGGTGCAAAAGTGCAGGTGAATGGTTCGGAAGCTGTGGTGACCGGGGTTGAAAGCCTGCAGGCTGCACCTGTTATGGCCACTGATTTACGGGCTTCATTTTCACTGGTGATTGCCGCACTGGCCGCACAGGGTGAAACCTGTATTGACCGGATTTATCATATTGACCGTGGCTATGAGCAACTGGAAGCCAAGTTGCAGGGCTTGGGTGCCAACATCCAGCGTATTAAGGCGTAACAGGCAATTGTTGATCAGCAGTTGCGCTGAATCATGCCAATTTGAACAAGAAGGGTAATGACGTGTCAGATGTACTCGGTAATTTTGATCATGGCTTAACGCTGGCATTAAGCAAGGGCCGTATTTTAAAGGAAACATTGCCACTGCTGGCCAATGCCAACATTGCCTTGCTGGAAGATCCTGAGCATTCCCGCAAGCTGATTTTTCCGACCACTCATCCCAACGTCCGTATTCTAATCCTGCGCGCTAGTGATGTGCCCACCTATGTGGAAAATGGCGCTGCCGATATTGGTGTGGCTGGCAAAGACGTGCTGATGGAACATGGCGCGCATAATGTTTACGAACTGCTGGACCTGAAAATTGCACGTTGCCGCCTGATGACAGCCGGTAAGGTGGGTGCCGTGCGTCCGGCAGGCCGCCTCAAGATTGCCACCAAATATGTCAATCTGACCCGGCAATATTTTGCAAGCCTTGGTGAGCAGGTGGACGTCATTAAGCTCTATGGTTCCATGGAGCTTGCGCCACTGGTAGGGTTGGGCGACTTGATTGTGGATGTGGTAGACACTGGCAACACCTTGCGTGCCAATGGCCTAGAGCCATTAGAAGAAATTTGCAAAGTTTCATCACGCCTGATTGTCAACAAGGCCAGTTTTAAGCGCAAGCAAGCCGTGCTAGGGCCCATTCTGGCACAACTGGAACAAGCGGTTGCTGCCAAGTCTGCTTAATTAGCATGAAATAACCAAACTGCATCGATGTTTTTAATGAATCGGTGCTTTCAATGGTCTGGTGCAGAATTTCCTATCATCACCATTGCTTAAAACTGCCACAAGATCAGCCAAACACGCTAAACTATGCGTTTGCTTATCATTGTGGAAGTGATGACAATGCGTCGTTTGTCAACCCGGGATGCCAGTTTTCAGCAGCAGTTTTCTGCGCTACTGGCTTTTGAAACTGTTAACGATCCTGCGTTAATTCAAACTGTTGACCAGATTATTGCTCAGGTGCGTGAACTGGGTAACGCCCATGTACTGGCCCTGACCCAGCAATTTGACCAGCATCCCGCCCAGCACTTTGATGAGCTAGAATTATCTGCTAGCCAATTGCAGCAGGCTTTTGAGCAGCTTGAACCTACCGTACGCAATGCACTAGAACTGGCCGCTAGCCGGATTCGTGAGTTTCACCAGCGTCAGGTTCAGCCTGACTGGCAATATATTGATGCACTCGGTAATACATTGGGCCAAAAAGTGACGCCACTGGATCGGGTTGGAATTTATGTGCCCGGCGGCAAGGCTTCTTATCCCTCCTCAGTATTGATGAATGCCATTCCTGCGGCAGTTGCTGGCGTACAGGAAATTATCATGGTAGTGCCAGCGCCAAAAGGCGAGTTAAATCCGCTGGTACTGGCTGCCGCGCATCTGGCTGGGGTGCATCGTGTGCTGACGATTGGCGGTGCACAGGCCGTGGCTGCCTTGGCTTATGGCACAGAAACCATTGCCCCCGTGGATAAAATCACTGGCCCCGGTAACCGTTTTGTGGCTGCGGCCAAGCGTGCTGTGTTTGGTCAGGTTGGCATTGACATGATTGCTGGCCCTTCAGAAATTCTGGTGTATGCCGAAGGCCAAAACAACCCGCAATGGCTGGCGATGGATTTGCTGTCACAGGCTGAGCATGATGAGGTCGCGCAGTCCATTTTCATTACGCCGGATGCCGAATTATTAGAGCAGGTTGCAGAGGCCATTGAAGCGCATCTGGTCACATTGCCACGCGCTGAAATTGCCAGAACATCGTTGCAAAACCGCGGTGCGCTAGTGCTGGTTAAGGATCGCGCTGAAGCCGTAAAGTTGATTAATCAGGTTGCCCCGGAACACCTTGAGCTGTGTATGGATGAACCAGAGCAGCTGCTGCCACAAATCCGCCATGCCGGTGCCATCTTTATGGGACGTTATAGCCCGGAAGCCATTGGCGATTATTGTGCCGGGCCTAACCATGTGCTGCCTACCTCGGGTACAGCGCGGTTTTCTTCGCCGCTTGGTGTTTATGACTTTCAAAAGCGTAGCAGCATTATTTATTGCTCGCCAGAAGGTAGTCAGTCATTGGCGCAAGCCGCTGATGTACTGGCACAGCAGGAAGGCCTGGTAGCACATGCGGGTTCAGCTCGTTACCGTAGCTAATTAACATGTTGGAAGTACCTAGCCTCGAATTAAGGGACTAGGGGTTTGAAGCATACTGCTTTAAAGCAATGACTTAAAAATATTTAGAGACAAGAAGCATGACCACCGAGCACATCAGTTCCCATCTGCAACGCCTATGGAGTCCAGAAGTTCGTACGCTGGAACCTTATGTGCCGGGTGAGCAACCCAAAATTGATAACCTGCTCAAGCTCAACACCAATGAAAGCCCTTTTCCGCCTTCACCGAAAGTGGCAGAAGCCATTATTAAAGTGCTCAATGAGCACGCTGAACCGGGTAATAGTTTGCGCCTGTATCCGGATCCGGATGCCAGCGCGCTTAAACAGGCCATTGCAGCCCAGCAACAACTATCGGTTGAACAGGTTTTTGTGGGCAATGGTTCTGATGAAGTGCTGGCACATATTTTTAAGGCATTCTTTATTCAGGATAAGCCCATTTTATATCCGGATATCAGCTATAGTTTCTACCCGGTATATTCACAGTTTTTCAATTTAAAAGTGATTCAAGTACCACTAGCTGATGATTTTTCCCTTGATGTCACGGGTTATCAACAGCCAAATGGCGGCATTATTTTTGCCAACCCCAACGCACCCACAGGGGTATTTTTGCCGCTGGATAAAATTGAAGTAATCTTGCAGCAAAATCCGGACAGTGTGGTGGTGGTAGATGAAGCCTATGTGGATTTTGGCGGACAGTCAGCCACGAGCCTGATTAGCAAATACGATAATTTGGTGGTATGTCAGACCACTTCAAAATCCCGTGCATTGGCAGGATTACGGATAGGTATGGCTTTTGCCCAGCCACATTTAATTGCAGCACTGGAGCGGGTAAAAAATAGTTTTAACTCCTATCCGATGGATCGACTGGCCATTGCAGGTGGAGTGGCTTCTTTTGAAGATCAGGCTTATTTTGAGCAAAC
Organism: Alkanindiges illinoisensis; assembly: GCF_004377485.1. Classification (GTDB taxonomy): domain Bacteria; phylum Pseudomonadota; class Gammaproteobacteria; order Pseudomonadales; family Moraxellaceae; genus Alkanindiges; species Alkanindiges illinoisensis_A. The sequence goes on along the minus strand of NZ_SNTY01000020.1, from coordinate 29,108 downwards.
TTGTCAGCAAACCATTGATAACCGCGAGCAACTGGTCGCACAGTTAACGGAATTAGGTTTTGAAGTACTCCCTTCCAAGGCCAACTTTATTTTTACGCAGCATCCTCAGTATGCTGCTATGGAAATTGCTGCCAAATTACGTGAAGTGGGCATTATTGTACGGCATTTTAACAAGCCAAAAATCCATAATTTTTTGCGCATTACCATTGGCACCACAGCGCAGCAAAATCGGCTGGTCGCACGTCTAGGAGAAATATGTTGAGATATAGCGTTAGCAAATCAGCCATACCATAAAATATTCAATAAATTAAGCAAGTTATATGGTGTCGCCAGCTTGTGGCTGAGCTTGCTGGGCTTTTTTCTCTAACCATTCCAGCATGTCTACATTTTTAACACGCTGGTAAATTGCTTCAACGGAAACGGTTAGGCCAATGGAATGAAACGTAATGTTATCCCCCAGATAATAAACCTGTTGCTGCCAGTGTTGCGCATTATCACGGAACCAGAGTTCGACCTCGACAAAATCCTGCTCAATCAGTACATATTCTTTTAAACTTTCAATCTGAAAATAGGCATCGCGTTTGAGTGTTTTGTCATGCTGGCGTGTGGACTTGGACAGCACTTCCACAATAATCGTGGGATTTTCGGTGTAATAATCATGTTCTTCATCACTACAATCGACCATCACATCGGGATAAAAATATTTACTACCCACTCTCACTTTCATGTCAGAAATATAAGGCTGACAAGGTTTTCCAGCCAAGTGATTGCTGAGTAAGGTATAAACATTACCACCAATAATGTTATGATGCCGATGCGCCCCCACCATGGCGTACACTTCGCCATCAATATATTCGTGGCGAATATCTGACAATAACTCACCTTGTAAATATTCCTGTTCGGCGATTCTCTGGATAGTTTTCTGGCGGGTCTTGGCAGTATTCATAGATATCCCTTGATGGCATATTCTGGTTAGGGTACTTAATTGTCCTGTGCTTGGCAATCTACCGAAAATCCATTAACGCAGTTTAAGATTGCACCAATTTTATCCAGGCATTCCTGATATTCTTCTTCGCAATTTGAAGCAATCGTAATACCGCCACCTGCCCAGGCCGTTAACGTATTTCCACGTTTTTGCAGACTACGGATCAAAATATTAAAGGTTCCTGTACCGTCATAGTTCAAAAAACCCATGCTGCCACAATAAGCCCCACGGCTTTCTGCCTCCAGTTCATCAATAATCTGCATCGCCCGTATTTTGGGTGCGCCAGTAATTGAACCACCGGGCAGGGCACTAAACAGAACATCCAGTGGCGATGCTTCAGGCTTAAGCCTGGCCCGAACTTCACTCACCAAATGATGCACCTGCGCAAAACTTTCTGGTTTAAACAGCGCAGGCACCCGCACACTGCCAGTCTGGGCATAAACACTCAGATCATTACGCAATAAGTCAACAATCATCAGATTTTCACTGCGGTCTTTTTCTGAGTGCAATAGCTGTTGCTTAAGCGCTTCATCAATTTTAGGATTTGCATGACGAGGACGAGTTCCCTTGATGGGCTTGGTGATCACTTCACCATCGACATTAAATTCAATAAACAATTCTGGTGAGCAACTAAGCAGCTCAAAATCACCATATTTTATAAAACCGCCATAACTGGCCTTGGTCAGGTGCATTAACGCATCAATGGTAGAAACCAGACTACCTTCCATTATTGCTTTAAAAGGCTGGGTTAAATTAACCTGATAACAGTCCCCTTGCTTCAGATAATTCTGGATTTTGTTAAAAGCATATTGGTATTGCTGCAACTGCCAGACAGGTTGAAACGGCAGATTAAGCTGAAAGGCAGGTTCAATCGTATTCCGGGTGTCAATTTCTAATAAAAGTTTCTGGATATGCTGATAGATAGCCTGCAATTCAGGTAAATTAGGCCCATAAAGCTGCCAAACCTTTTTTCCAGTTGTTGAAACTTCCAGTTTCAGAAAAATATCGTATTCTCCCATTATTGCAGCAGGCGAGGCTAAATTTTCCAGCGTTATGGCTTGAGAGGCAGCGAGGTCATACCCAATAAATCCCATTAACCCGCCATAAAAATTCCCATTTGAAGATTCGTTAACATAGGAATGCTTTAACCGAGATCCATTCCAGTACTGATTTAACACAGAAAAAAAATCAGCATCTTGCAAAATGGTAGATTGCTGCAAGCCATGACGCTCTAGTATGACTGTACTGGAAGATGACAAGGAAACAGCTTGCCATTTCGGAAATAGCCCTACAACTTTGGTCGTAGGATAGCTCATCAAGACAAAACCAGCACAATTTTGTAAATATGTGGATAAAGTTTGAATTGAATCACAATTAGTACAGAATTCTTGTCTAACAATCACAGTATGAGTATCCATAGAATTGCTTTAAACATATATTATTTATAAATAAGCAATTGATTTTAAATAAAGATATGTATAATAAAGCTGGGGAGAGTAATTAGAGCTAATATTCTGCCGTTTATCGGATGTTAGACAAAAGTAGTAAAAACCACTTGCACATAAAACATGCATATTGTAATTTTATCGGGCAGGATGAGCTACAGCAATACCAGGTAAGGATGCATTGGATACAAATCACCGTACAGGGTCGTAGCGGCAAAAATACTTATACTCGTAGGAGAGTGCAATGAAGCTTTTTACTAAACTTGCTTTAGTTTCCGCAGTAGCAATCAGCGGTCAAGCAATGGCAATGGAATCAATGGACGACTCGGCTCTGAGTTCGGCTACTGGTCAAGACGGTATTTCTTTAGGCATTGCGCTTGATCATTTAACAATTGAAAATCTATACATTCATGATAATGATGGTTTATCTGATGCTAAAGAAACCAATTTTGGCTATGTAGCTGCTGGAACCAACCCAGTTACACCAGAGGTACTAGGTACTTCACTGGGGGGAACAAAAAAAGCAGGTGCGATTACCATTACTGGAAATGGTATTGCTGGTGATCGTAATGAAACCAACGCTATTGATATTCAAGCAAATGCTGCTGGTGGTTTAGCAAAATTTGGAACTACAAATGTATTGGCAAAATTAGATATTGATTCTGATGCTGGTACTGGTACAAGCGGCGCTTTCTTAAATATCGGTGCTAAGGTTTCTGGGCTGGATATTGCTATTGGTAAAATCGGTGTTGCAAAGAGTAATACCGCTCAAGCTTCTGGTGCACAACGTGGTATAGTCGCTGGTAGTAATAACACTATTATTAGTGGTCTAACCTTAAAAACTGGTTTAACTACAGCTAATATTCAATTAGGTGCTACTCCACAAGGTGCAATGATTTTATTAAATGGTAAAATGCAGGGTGGCTTGGAGATTTCAGATCTTGGTATCGTAGATAATGCTGGTGGTGGTACTATTCAGTTGGGTAAAATTAGTATTGCTGATCATGGTGGTTCTGATTTGACTACTAATGCCAAAGTTAGTGTTGTGCCGGGTGCTCTTAAAATTGAAGCAATGTCTAACGCAACAGATATGTATATCAAGTCGATTAAATTGGGCGAATCTAGCACTTTACCAGCAGGTTATGTGAAGTCAATTGGTGATGTTGAAATTAGCAATATGAATGTGTCACACAGTGGCATTGCTGGCGCTGTAATTCTAGTATCTGGTCACTAATTTAAACGAGGCTTCTGCCTTGGCTTAAATCAAAAAAACGGCGGTTAGCATAATCGCCGTTTTTTTATCTACATGAGTTTATTGTATTTTCAGGTTTATAGACAAAAGATAATTAATGCAAATTAACGAATTTTATTTCTTTGGGCTTATAGTAGTTGTCAGGGAGTTTAACGTTAATTTACATTAATTAAGCTGATTACTGAGAAGTAGGGCAGTCAGGAAACCAGGAAGGTTTTATGAAAAAAGTACTTGTAACATTAAGCATCCTTGCATTATCTCACACTGCCTTTGCGCTAGAACAATTAAATGATCAAGACCTTGCTAGCCAAACTGGTCAAGACGGCATTACCATTAAGGTAGGCATCTCCGAAGTTGCTTTTGACCAAGCAGCATTGGTTGATAGTAATGGCATGACTGGGGCAAGCAATTCTGCAGCTTTAGTCATGGCGCCCAATGCATCGGGTAGTTCCATCGGTATTAACTTTTTAAATGGTGCAGGCGCAGGCGTTAATAATCTGGTTACTGCCACCATTGATAGTGATGCGGGTAATGCAGGTGCATTTGCCAATATTAATTTGGCATTTTCTGAATTGAAAACCATTAAAGTAGATCCATTCTCTATCTATCTAGCCCCAACGCTTAATAACTCCCGCACTATTGGTAGCGTAGGCTCGGTATTTGATGGGGCAGGCCTTAGAGCAGGTGTATCCAAGTTACTACAGGTAGGAGAAGGAGCAGAACAGCTTAATATTAATTTTATTAATCCATTAGCTTTCAATGTTCAATTGGGTAACTCTCCTCAGGGTCATATGGTTAAGTTTTCTGGCTCACTACAAAGTATTAATCTTCCCAAGCTTAAAATTTTCTCTAACAACTCAGGCAATCAAACCAGTGCTTTAAGCCTTGATGCAAGCTTTAAGGCAAATAACAGTACATCAGGTTTTAGTCTGGATGGTTTTTATCTGGATGTTACGCCTGATGGTTTAAATTTTGGCAATCAGGGCACGACTGACAAGTTTGATGTGCTTCTTAATAATGTCGTAGCAGGACAAAGTGGGGCTAGCGAGGCATCTACATTTAACGGCTTAAAAAATGGCTCAATGGGTAATTTTGGTGTCGTAGGTGCAACTGTTTCCAATCTTAAAATGAATGTAAGAGGCATGTAGTTTGGTGCCTGTTTAATTTGTAAAAGTGCAAATTAAACGTTAAAAAAATAGTGTATTTGTGACAAAAACACGGTATCTTGTAAATTACATGGATGACGGCTGATTAACCTAAAGTCGTATTCTTAACAGGACACGGTAGCCCAGTGAACGGGTTATCCAAAATTAGAAAAAGTGCGCTATGTTTATTATCACACTAGGGTCAGCTCTGATTTATCATTTTGCGACCGAAGCTTTACAGATAGCAGACAAACCAGCCGGTTCTGTCTATTACACTGAGGTTGCCGACTCCCGATTTAACTCCTATGGTAAATATCACCAAAATCCGGTGCAGGTTAAGCCTGCCATTGAGCAGCAATTTCGTGGCATTGTAAAGCAGGTCTACGATTATAGCTGTGGTTCTGCTGCACTAACGACACTACTAAATGGCTATATCGGTGAAAAGCTAACTGAGCAAGAGACCATGAATGGTTTGATGCGCTATGGTGAATATGACCGTATTGTAGAGCGTCGTAGCTTTTCTCTCTTGGATATGAAACGCTTTGTAACAGCACTTGGTTATAATAGTGGCGGATTTAAAGGCCAATTCTCTGATTTAACTAAACTGGATAAGCCAGCCATTGTGCCTATTGCTTATGCAGGATTTAAGCACTTTGTTGTTTTCAAAGCTTATCGTGATGGTCGAGTATTTATTGCCGATCCCGCACTGGGTAATTTAAGTTTTAGTGCTGAGCATTTTCAGGAAATCTGGGATAACAATACACTTTTTATCATTGACCCCCCTGTTGGGCGAGAGCTTCCTGGCCTTTTGGCTTTGCAAGAAAGTGATATGCGCATTGTAGAAGATAGTATGATAGATCGTTTTGCATTCGTTGATGTACGTTATCCAACATTAATGATGGAAAAGAATGCGGATCGTGCTGCCACTATGCGACGTGTACTGGATGATGACCCAAAATCTGATAATTATCAGAAGCCGATTGATACCTACATGCGTCTTTATTACAAGCGCAAGTAGTATAGCCAGTAAATGACAAGTTTGGGTATTTGTACAATTTAAGATAACTGTTTCAAGGTAGATTATAGTCATGCAGAAACAATGGATGAATCGGTCAATATTGTCTTTAAGTATTGGTCTGGCAATGATTGGCATAAATGCTTATGCAGCAGAGGATAATGCTACTGATGCTAATAGTCAGGTTACTGCTGCTCCATCAGCTGTAGAAGGCACAACCGATCCTGTCGCTGCCGAAAGCCGTGCGCAGGTTGAAGCGCCGTTAACCAACGACAATAATCCAAATACTGACAGTGCAGTCGTGACCACAATTGCTGAGCGGGCTGACAGTGCTGCTGATGATACTGCTGGCGCTGACAATGTTGTTGGTACTGACAATGCTGCCACTGTTCCGGCTGCTTCCACGCCTGCAGCTGATACCGCTCCTGTAACTGATACCACCACAAACACTGCGTCAGAAACGCCTTCCATGGTGCCGGGAAGTAGTGCAGCCGACGTATTACAGCAAACAGCAGAAGATGTATCGGCCAGAAGTAATCTTGAAGAAGTCTTTACCCGAGCAGAACAACAATACTCACTGTCCAAGCGTGGTTCGTACTCGGCAACTTACGATATTAACTACACCTATTACCGTGATAGCCGCCTTGACCTGGCACTCAGCGATAGCAGCTCTACCTTGACTCGCTTAAGGGTTGAAGAAGATGCACAGCACACGCTTATTAATACCTTCACTTTCCAGTATGGTCTGCGGGATAACTTAACCCTAACTGCTTCGCTACCATTAGTTGCCAAAAGTGACAATCTGAAGGATGAAACCACAACCGGTCTGGGCGATATCAGCCTTGGCGCGCGCTGGGAACCCTTTCCATTACAAACTGGGCGTTTGCCATTAATTCTGTTTGGCAGCCTGTCGACCAAAACCGGTGATAGTCCGTACGAAATTGATGCTACCCGTGGCTTATCTACCGGCAAAGGTTATTACTCCATTGGTGGCGGTGCCAGTACCCGCAAGTTTATAGATCCGGTTGTCCTGTTTGCCTCGGGTTCGGTCAGCTATGGCTTTAAAGAGTCCGGGCTGAACCAGGCCCGGGGTACGCGGATTCTCGATGAGTTTGAACCCGGTATTAGTGGCGGGGTTGCTTTTGGTTTTGCTTATTCATTCAATTATGACGTATCGCTGACCATGTCTTATCAGCAAAGTTTCTCAACCAATAGTGAATTTATTTTTAATACGAATGGTGTCCGTGAAACATCTACACCTGCGGATCAAACCAGTGCATCCATGTCTTTTTCGCTTGGGGTGCGGGTTTCACCAAAAACGATTGTCAATGGTTCAGTGGGTTTTGGTCTGACAGAAGATGCGCCAGACGTTTCTTTGGGACTATCGTTCCCATTGGATTTCCTGGGTTTTGGTCGTGAAACCCGCTGAGGCATGTTGGTATGAAGCTGAATTTACGTTTACAACCTTTAGCCTATGCCATCATACTTTCCAGTATGCCGGTGCTGACTCACGCACAGCTGGGGCAAAACTTATCTGTTGATATCCGTGCCCTGTCTATGGGCAACGCGGTAACTGCAGATCCGCCAGGTATTAGTGCAATTCACTTTAACCCAGCGGGCCTGACCAAGATTGACGGCCTGCAAACTGATGTGCAGGGTTTGTTGGTAGATTTTAATATTCGTCGCGAGTTTGAAGCACCCGCTGGTTATAACGTTTTTGGCTATTCTGACGATCCAATCATTTGTAATGATGTAGCAAATGTTGGTCAAAAAATTTGTAGTGATTTCAAGGACTATGCTGTTAGTAAGGTTGACCATCCCAGCCTTTATGTTCCGGTACTCAAAAAAATAGTGAACTGGCCACAGGGTTTGCCTTTGGCTGCACCACTGGCAGGTGCTGCCTATAAGCCACCGGGCTCAAAAATAACCTATGCTTCTGCATTGTATGCCCCTCTTGTGGCCGGTTTCGGTTCGGCTGATGGTGATCCCGGTAATTTTATGGGTCAACAGGTTGCTATTGAGCGTATTACCTATTTATCGCCTTCTGCTGCCTATAAGGTTAGTGATAATTTGTCATTAGGCGCGTCCATTGGCATGTCTTATCAGGCGATCGGCCTAAAAACTGACCTGCGCTTTCCTAACGAACTAATCGGTGTATTACGCCTGATTGATGAAGATGTCTGTGGTCCATTTCAGGAAAATGGGAACATTGGTAATTTATTGCTATTTGGCTTGTGTAATGCAGAAGAAGGTGTCGGGCCATTCAAGAGCTTTGGTTCAATGGAAGTTGCTCTGGAGCAAACATTATCACCTTCCTACAATCTAGGCTTACTGTGGGAACCCAGTGACGATTTCGGTTTTGGTATGGTTTACCAAAGCAATAGTAAGATGAAGCTTAAAGGCGACTATGCCATTGAAAATGATCGTGGAGGGCAGGAATTAATTCGTGCTTTGGGTTCATCAGTAACCGGTGCAATTCTACAGGCTATCCTGGGCTTCCCATCGTATGTTCCACCCAGTGAGACCGGTAAAGTCTCTATGGATCTGGAATATCCTGCACATTTTCAGGCAGGGGTAAAATATAAAGTACTGCCGGATCTACAGTTTAATTTTGATATTGGCTGGACAGATTATGCAGCATGGGATTACTTCAGGTTCAACTTTGACCGTCAAGTTTCTGCGCTTAAAATTGCAAAATTATTGTCCAATGATGTAACGGCGTCCAGTTTAAACCTGCCTCTAAAATTCCGTAGTCCCTGGAGCTGGGGCGTGGGCATGGAATACAGTGCCACAGATCGCTTAAAATTACGTTTGGGCTATGAACCGCGCAAAAGTGCAATTCCTGATGACCGTCGTAATACCCTCGTGCCAATTAATAATGCACAAATGTTTGGTGCTGGCATGGGATATCGGTTTGATCCGGATACTGATATTGATTTGACTGTAATGCATCTGCGTAGCCGTGATAACATTCCTGCCAATACCAGTGGCCTTGCTAACCAGACTGGGGTTAATAACCTGTTATTAAATCCTTATGCTGGATTAAATGTAAAAACAAATACAAAAGTCACCATTCTTGGTATAGCCTATCGTACTAAATGGTAATTGGTATTTGAAATGGCACGAGTAATCTGGAAACCTGTCGTCGCTGGTACACTGGCTTTATGTTGCCTTAGTGGGGTTAATGCTGCGACAGAGCGTTCCGGTTTTTATACAATTGTAGGTCCAGATGGGCAAATGATTGTAATAGATCGTAATGCTTCTAGCAAAAATGAAAAAAATGCAGAAGTTACCACAGATGCAAATATTAAGAATAAGTCGTCTTCAACCTCAAAATGGTCTTTATTTAACAGGCGTAAGACGGTAAAGGTTGCTGAATTAGTTACACCAATTACTTCAAATCCTCGTGTAGCTGTAGGATCAGTACAACAAAACAATGCTTTGCCTGTTCAGCCATCACTAGTTAATGAGCAGGTTCAGGTGCAAGTTAAGTCTCTTGATACCAAGCAGGCTAGTCAAGTTAAACCTCAAGCTCAGGTTTCTTCTGGATTATCTGAAGAAATTAAACCCCAGAAGATTAATGAGCCACAGTCGCCAGTTGTTCCTGAAACTTTAATCACTAGCCCTGAGAATACCTCTAAAGTGCCTAATACCCATCCTGTCACTGTGATTGATGGGGAGCAATACATTGATAGTGAATACTTGGAACAACGCGAATTTAATCTTGAAGGTAAAAAAAGATTCTATAATTTGCCTGATGGTATAGGTGGCCATGAGGTACTAGAGCGCGAAAAAGGGGTCGATATGACTGTATTTCGCAAACAGAAAATTGACAAGCCTCAAGTAGTTGACCTTTCTAAAAACTATCAGCGTATTCCTCAGGCACAAATTATTGCGCTAACAGGCACTACTTGTTTTAGTGAAAAGCAGCTAAAAGATGCCAAGCTGTTTAGACAGGATGAATATCTGGATTTCTGGCCTAGACCAGGGTTTGAGCCAAAATTTGATTTTGTGGTTGCAAAACTTGCACAACCTATCAATGATATTCAGGTAACCTCCTATGCCAATAATACGAGTAATCCGAAGTTTTATTGGCCATTACCTATTTTTCTGGATGAAAAAGGTTGTGTTATGGAAGGGGTAAATGCGTTTTATCAAAATACGCTTGCAGCAACACCAACTATGCATCAAGCGTTACAAGGTTATTTACACATTCCGCAAAATACCCAGTATATTCTGTTTACGCCACTGGAAGCGGCAGCGGATCTATCACAAACACAATTAACGGACAAAGGACAGGTTCGTTTAACGCCAATTCGTTAGTTATATTTATTTGATTGGACATATTGTAATGCGAAATTTTTATCAGGCCTCAAAACTTCCCTTTGCATTAACCAGCCTCTGCCTATTGCTCAGTGCATGTGGCGGCGGGAGTAATACAATTAATGAAAACCCTTCAACAGGAGGTGGTGGCACGAGTACCGCTGTTGAGTGTGCCAGTTCTGATACGACTTGTGTCGATCTGGTATTTGATGATACGCCGGTAGTCAATTTAAACTATGAATGTGGTAAATATCGTGGCGTCACGAGCAACACTGGCGTGGCACGCTGCCCTGCCGATTCCAACGTTACATTTTATCTCAAGGCCAATGATGGTAAACGCCGGATCGATCTGGGGTCAATTGCGGTCAAGCCGGTTCGTAATTCCATTTCTTCAGAAGTACAGGACACTTCTTTAATTCGCATCACAACTAAGGATCTGGCTGAAAGTGTGTCCAACACGAGTATTTCTAGTTTGGATAATGGGGCTGCAGCAACCATGGCGATTAATATCAGCCGCTTGCTGCAATCTATTGCACGCTCAAACCTGTCTGATCCCAATCAGCCTTATCTGGGCAAAAATGAGCCTTATATTGATGAAGCACCTGTCAACCGGGTTTATATTGATCCTGAAATCAAGGCAGGCATTGAAAAACTGACAGAAAATGTAGTAGCCAAGGATTTTCAGGACAAGACATTCCTGAGTAAAATCCAGCCGTGGCTGGAAGACAAAAAAATTAACCTGATTAGCGAGGCTGAGGCCAAACGGCGTCTTGAAAAAGTGATTCTGGCTAAAAATTCTGGTATTTTTTACGCGTCGCCTTCACTGGATTCTGGTTTGTTTCAAAGCACTGGGGTTGATTTGAAACTGGGGGTATCGGGTACAGATGGCAGTAACAATAACACCGCCAGCGTGGCCATGTTTGCCTTGACCAGTCGCAATGGTGAGAGCACCGGATATGGTCTTGAGTGGTTTGGAAAAGCCTCCGATAATCTGGCCAAATACACCATTTACCTGAAAAACAAATACTCAAAAATGCGGTTAACCGATGATGCCAAGGTATTTGACCCTTATACTAACCGTTTTAGCAATTTCAAATTTACGCTTCAGCCTAAATCCTATACTGAAGGTACCAATGCCAACACATACGCAGGAGATACCTTCCGGTTTGTCAATGGACGTCTGATTCGTGATCTGGCAGTTCTGGGCTCAGCAGATGTCTATAACCTGTATAATGGTGAAAATATTAAGGATATCAGCGAGCTGGGTACCTGGGAGCAAAAAAGCAGCATTGGGGTAACCAGTTTTAGTGGCACAGCCAGTGTTTTCAAACGCGGCGCGGTAAACACCTATCTGGATCCTGCGGTCTGGCGTGTCAAGCAACTGGTGCAAAAAGGCGAGACCTATCAGTTCCCACTGTATGCCACATTAACCATCTCGTATCGTGATGCTTATACCAAGGATTGTGATAGCTGTGCCAAGCAGGAAACCTTGCCAATTGCCATACTGGCTAATGGCGATATTGTAACTGATGGCAACAATCAAACCACCTACACCAACGCTACCGCGATATGTGGTCAGCCTCAGCAGGATCAAAATAACAATTCGGTCGTGGTGAAGCAAAAATTGATTGGTACCGTCCGTGCGGCATATCCAAGTACTAGTGGCAATGACTATTACATTAGCCCAAGCATTGTGCTTTCTGGTAGCGAATTTGGTGCGCTGGACGGTACGCTAATTGGGGTAGGAGATCGTGTCAAGATTAATCTGGCTGGCCTGAGGACGGTCAGTGCTGGTCAGCGTGGTTCAATTAATGCCACCAGTGCTGAACTAGGGGATATTGATACCAATCCTGCTATTTGGGCAAATACCTATAACAGTTTTACCAGTTTGCGGGTGGCGTATGCAACGGCCAACGAGCAAGCCAAAGATCCGGTAAAAGACATTGATCCAATTACTCCGGCAGAAAAACGGGCTGCCAATCAGGATTATGGTACTTTACAAATCAGCACTTCCCAGTGTTACACCGTGCGTCAAAAAGATTAAAACAATCAATAAAAAGTGCTAAAAAAAGGGGCGAAACTTGAGTTTTGCCCCTTTTTTTAGCCGTAAATTTTATATTTCAGCATTTAAGATATTAAATTTTGTTTAAGTAAATTTAGCGGTCAATCGTCTCAAGATGGATGCTAAACTGACCTTGCTTGCGGTCATGAAAATAATGTTTCAACGTGCGCTCGATGCTAGGAAAGGCGAGTTGCTGCCACGGAATTTCATGTTCGCTAAACAATCCGCATTCTAGACTTTCACTGCCTACCCCATATTGTCCATCCTGTAAGTTGCCTTTAAACAGAACATAAATCTGTCCAATACGGGGAATATTGTACATGCAGTAAAGCTGTTCAATATTCACAACGCCTTCTGCTTCTTCCCAGGTTTCACGTGCTGCACCTTCTTCCATGGTTTCATGTAATTCCATAAAACCTGCTGGTAATGTCCATAAGCCATAGCGGGGTTCAATGGCACGTCTGCACAACAGCACTTTGTCCTGATGAATGACTAATGCCCCACAAATAACTTTGGGATTTTCATAATGAATATGACCACAGCTGGAACATACCAGACGCTCGCGCTGGTCACCTTCTGGAATAACAATCTGGCCTTGCTGGCCGCATTTTAGGCAAAAAGACATGAATGGCAGCAGTAAAATCTTGATGAGTTGTTGAGCATAACTGAAAACTTTGTTTATGGCATCTGGTTATCGCCAGTTTAACGCGGTAAGCTACGATGATGCAGCAAACTATGATAACTCCGCGATTTAAAGCTGACTCACTGATTGATCAGTTAAGGCAGGGCATTGGCTTTGCCCCTTCACCACGCCGTGCCGATGCTGCCGTGCTGCTGGCAATTACCCAAGAAGAGCAGCCCAGAGTGTTGCTCACGCGCCGTGCTTCGCATATGCGACATCATGCGGGTGAGGTGTCTTTTCCGGGGGGGCGCAGGGAAGCAGGAGACACCAGTAATATTGTGGTGGCACTGCGTGAGGCTTTTGAAGAAACTGGCTTAAATCCATTTCAGGTAGAGCTTTTGGGAGAGTTGCCCAGTCAGCGTGCCAAAAGTGGCTTGTGGGTTAAACCTATTGTTGGCCTGATTCCACCGGATGTAATCCTTGTTCCGCAACCGGATGAAATCGAGCGGATTTTCTATGTGGAACTCATGCATATTATTAAGGCACAGCCGCTGCCATATCCAGTGCAACTCAACCAGCAGCAATATTATATGCCCAGTTTCCAGCTAGATAATGAAATTATCTGGGGTTTGACCGCACGCATTCTAGTGTCCTTGTTTAGGCGTGGGTTAAGGCACTCCATAGAATGGCCGTTATTAATGAACCAGCCGCAGGACATTATCTAAATTTTAAATCTTGTGGCTTAAATCTGGTAATTTAAACCTTATCAAATAGGAAGGATGATTATGCTGTATTGTCTGGATGACCATTGCCCTACTAGTCTAATAAGTCCTTGGGATGGCTGGGTAGCTGACAATGCAACAGTCATTGGTCAGGTGCAATTGGGCCAGCAGGTTAGTGTTTGGTTTGGTGCAGTTATTCGTGCCGATAACAGCCCGATTATTCTGGGCAATTACAGTAATGTACAGGAAAACGCGGTACTGCATACGGATGCAGGCATTGCACTGACAATTGGTGAATATGTAACGATTGGACATCAGGCCATGCTGCATGGCTGTACCATTGGTGACAATACACTCATTGGCATTAACGCTGTGGTATTGAACAATGCAGTGATTGGCAAGAACTGTATTATTGGCGCCAATGCCCTTATTCCTGAAGGTAAAGTTATTCCGGATAATTCCATTGTGATGGGATCACCCGGTAAGGTCGTTAAGGAATCCAGTGACATGGTGGCACAAATGAACCGCATGAGTGCGTTGCATTATGCCAGCCATTATCAGAAATTTAAAAATGGTTTGCGGCCTCATCAGTTATAAGTGTTAACGCATATTACGCGTCTGGGCAATTGTGTAGCCAGACGATTGCTGGATGCAGATACCGGATTTTGACGTCATTATTTTGATATTATAGTATTTATTGAATGATCTCTTTGCTGTGTTTGACGTAATGAGGTGTGTATGGGTAGTCAGGTAAAAGCGGTTGCAAAACGCAAGCTGATTGCTGCGCTGGTGAGTGATATGGCGCAAACCGTCCGGGATCACCATTCCCTGCAGCAGGTGATGGATTTGCTGGAAAAACAGGTTGAACTGGCTCAAAAGCAGCCTTTTACCAATTTGAGCCGGACGCAAGCCAAGGAGTTGCTGGAGCAATTGCAATCCAAGGTGATGCCACAATTATGCACCAGCCTATGCGCGCAAAGTCCATGGTTTGGCAGTACAGAAAAACGCCTGACTGGACTGGGTGCTGCATCCTTATATTTGCCTGTCAATGCCAGTAGTCTTGCCCAGAAGCATCAGCCTTTTACCGTGCAGCAGCAATGGCAGCGGGTAGGCCAGCAAACGGAGTTACTCAGGGAGCAACTCCAGCGCAAAATTGATCGTTTAACCGGGGTGCGGGCCAAAACTGATGAGTGGGAAACTGTTTTCCCGGAAGATGAGTAGATCTGGCCCCACACTGAGTCTTTTAATCAGTACTTAATGCGTCGTGGGGGCTTTCGAGGTAAATCTTAATTGTTTGGCATTATTTCTTTTAGGTAAAGATCAGCAGAACACACCAGATTAATGCTGCCACCAGCAAGGTTTTGGCAATCAGACGGATCAGTTCACTGGTCGCAGTGCTGGAACCATGATCATCAAGCGCAAAAATTTGTGCATATAGCTCACCCGCTCGCGGACCAAAGCAAAAACCAACCAGCGCGCCCAGTCCAGCAAAGACATAAGCCAGAAACCAGATAAACTGGCCATCTCCGTCCGGCTGAGTAAAAGTGCGGATCAGGGAAGTCAGAAAGTCAAACAGGCCACCCAGCAATAATCCCATCACACCTGAAAAAAAGGCAAACTGTAACCGGTTAACCCAGCCTTTGGTGGGTGCTTTTTCCGGCTTTCTGGAAAGTCGGGCACGCTGACGTTCACGAAGTGCCTGAAACGCCCGGGTACGTGATAAAGAACGCATGATTTCACCCCAAACTATATACTTGACGGTATCTCATTAATTTATAGTAGTTTGTTTCCTGATCTGGTGAATTGCTGTAACTATCCTGTTTGGTTTTTTTGCCAGGATTTGACGATATTCAAACAAAAACAACTTAAGTAATAAATGGTCAACAGTTTTTGTTAATATAGCCCGCTTTAACGATAGGCTTGCAGGCGTTGAGCAGACGTTAAAATCAAGTAACACATCAAGAAACAATACACGGGCTAGGCTTGGGGGTACAGGATGCTTTTGGCACTGGAAACGGCAAATGAATGGTGTTCTGTGGCGTTGTTTGATGGGCAAACTGTGCTGGCTCATCGTGAGGACAACCGTAGCCGTGAGCAAACCCGCCTGATTTTACCCATGATTGATGCGGTATTGGCCGAGCAGGGAATCCAGGTGGCTGCACTGGAAGCCATTGCGTTTAGTCGTGGGCCGGGATCATTTAGTGGTGTGCGAATTAATGCTGCCGTGGCGCAGGCTTTGGCATGGGCGCATGATCTACCGGTTGTCCCGGTGTCGACCCTGCAGGCACTGGCGCAGGCTGCGTATCGACAGCATCAGTTGACGCAGGTATTGGCAGTGCTGGATGCCCGAATGAATGAGGTATATGCCGCGGCTTATCAGTTGGATCAGCAGCAATTGATGCAGCCGCTAACCGATGAATCTGGCATTGAACAGCTGGTTGCCTATGATCAGGTTAAATTGCCTGATCAAGCACAGTGTTATGCACTGGCTGGGAATGGGGGCCCGCTATTGACCCATGCCAGTGAAATGGCTACCTATTCGGATGTACATGCCAATAGTACAGATATTGCCCGGCTGGGTTATGCAGCATTTAAGGCAGGTAAAGCGGTGAGTGCAGATCAGGCGTTGCCAGTTTACTTGCGTGATAATGCCTGGAAAAAAATTGCCGAGCAGGGTTCATCAAAAAATTAAGCTTTTTTAATCATGTCAATGTAGTGTGTTGCTTTTATAGCATTAGGAGTGCGTATGGATATTTGGTTGCTGATTCAGGCGGCAATTATGGGACTGGTGGAAGGGATTACCGAATTTTTGCCTATTTCCAGTACCGGCCATTTGATTCTAACCGCACAGCTACTGGATTTCTGGACGCTGGAAAAGCGTGAGCTTTTTGCCGTGGCCGTACAAATTGGTGCGATTGCAGCTGTTATTTATGAATACTGGGGCAAGCTGTGGGGCGCACTCATTGGGGCATTGACCGGAAAACCCGAAGGCCAGCGCTTAAGCATTAACCTGATTGTGGCATCCATTCCCATTGTGATTATTGGCTTGAGTCTGGGTGATCAGATCAAGGCTTATTTGTTTAATGCCATAACAGTTGCTATTGCATTGATTGTCGGCGGTATCATTATTTTATGGGCAGAAAAGCGACCACATCAGATTGAAGCACAGGAAGTTGAAGACATCAGCTTTAAACATGCCATTCTGATTGGCTTGATTCAGTGTCTGGCGCTAATTCCGGGAACTTCACGCTCTGGTTCTACCATCATTGGTGGCTTGCTGATGGGCGTGTCACGCAAGACTGCCGCCGAGTTTTCGTTTTTTCTGGGCATTCCGGTGCTCATGGGTGCAGGTCTGCTGGATTTATACAAATCGCGTCATGAGTTGCACAGTAATGACATGCTGGTGCTGGGCGTTGGGATGCTGGTGGCTTTTGTGTCAGCGCTTATTGTGATTCGCGCACTGATCCGTTATGTGTCCAAACATGATTTTAGTGTGTTTGCCTATTACCGCATTATCTTTGGTGTGGTGATTTTAGTGACGGCGTGGACAGGCTGGATTCAGTGGTAATGCATCTGACCTTATGGGCCACGCATGAGCAACAGCCGCATGCACTGGACTGTCAGACGCAATTTTTACAACGTGGTGTAGAGACGACGCTGCAAATCGTCGACAAAATAAATCCCAAGTTTTTACGGCAGCATCCTGAGCTGGCACTAGTACTGGATCACAAAGGATTGCATCTGGCTGCTGCCGGTATGCAAATGCAACCCGACTGGATTGGCCAGCTTGCCCGCTTAAAGCGTGCTTCCCATAAAAATGAACTGATTGCGCGGGCCTGCCAAACCGAGCAGCAGCCAACAATCATTGATGCCACCGCAGGCTTGGGCCATGATGGTCTATTACTGGCCTGGCTGGGTGCCCGCGTGACCCTGATTGAACGCCATCCGGTGCTGTTTGCACTCCTACAGGATGCCCATCTGGCAGCTAGCCAACATGCTGAACTGGCGGACACCATGCAGCGCATTCAACTGGTGCATGGTGAAGCCAGAGACTATTTAACGCAATGCCAGCAATCGGGTAGCCGTGTAGATGTAGTTTATCTTGATCCCATGTTTCCCAAAGGGGGACATAAAGACCAGAAAAAGCAGGCGCTGGTGAAAAAAGAAATGCAGATATTGCATCAGTTATTGCCTGACAACGGTACAATGGATTTAGGTGAATATCTGCTGCCATTAGCGCAACACATAGCAGGCCGGGTAATTGTCAAGCGGCCACGGCATGCCCCAACCCTAACAGCAGCTATTCCCCAGCATCAATGGCTTGGAGATGCCTGCCGCTTTGATGGTTATTTCCAGTCCAGGCTATAGTAAGCAAGATAGCGTGCTGTAATCTTGGAACTATCGCTGTTTTGCACCTCAAGCTGCATATAAAAAGCAGGGCAATTGTGCTATTAACCCTTGTGCTATCAGTACATCTAAGTCTTAGGCATTTAAAACGGAAGCTTCAATGGATACGCCCATCTGGCAAAAGTTCAATGCAGCCGCAGGGCAATACGATCAGGTCAGTTTACTCCAGCAGCAATCTGCCCGGCATTTGCTGGATTGGATGGGTCCTGTAGTACCCAACAGCGTATGGCTGGATGCCGGGTGTGGCACAGGCGTGCTGGCCAAAACACTGGCTGCACAGGGTGCACGGGTCTGGGCGATTGACCTTGCACCCAATATGCTAAAGGCACTGGAAAATGATGACCGCATACAAACCATTCTGGCCGATATTAGCCAGTTGCCGTTAGCGGATGACATGCTGGATGGTGCAGTGAGTAATTTTGCCTTGCACTGGCTGGGTTCAGGCATTGTGCCGGAAATCCTGCGTGTCATTCAGCCAGGAGGCGAGGCATGGCTGGCCATTCCAGTGGCGGGTTCACTGTCTGAAGTGGCGTTGCGCTATCCGGGTTTTCCATTATTCCAGTTTGAGCCAGTACAGGCGTGGCTGGAACAAGCAGGTTCTGTTTTAGTGAAATATGAAACCCAGAAATTTAGTCAGGATTTTACCAATTTAAAAGCACTGATTGCAGCAATCCGGCAAATGGGTGGTGACCAGACTGGGCAGACGCAATCTGGTCAGAAAAAATCCAGTCAGGACTTGTCGCGCTGGAAACAATGGCTACAGGATCAGTCACCCATTGCCTTGTCGTTTGAGGTATTGTTTTTGCATCTTAAAAAGCCAGCTTCTGCCCATCCATTAGCCTTTCTCAATACCTATTAATACTTTCATATTTATTTATAAGGGCATAGCAGGATTTGGCAAAGTTAGCAGGTTTTGATTGGTTTTAACTGATTAGGGTTCGTTTTATGAGTATAGCCACCGCCCGTCATGCTTATTTTGTCACCGGAACTGACACGGATGTGGGCAAAACTTTTGTCAGTAGCCTGTTGTTGGCGCGCGCCAGTAGTCAGGGTTATGACTGCTTTGCCATTAAGCCAATTTCCGCAGGGTGTAGTACTGATGCATCAGGGAATCTACACAGTGACGATGCGCAATGTTTGCAACAATATGCCAGTATTAAACTGGTGGAAGAGTTGCTGGCACCGATTAAGTTACCCGCAGCAACCTCACCGCATATTGCAGCAGCACAGGTGGGCGAGCGCTTGCAGGCTGGGCGCGTGGTTGGGCACATCCGGGCTGGACTGTCGACCCGGGCCAGCCGGATTCTGGTGGAAGGTGCAGGTGGCTGGCGTGTGCCCATCAATATGCAGGAATGTATTTCTGACGTGGCCAAGCAATTGCGCCTGCCAGTGATTCTGGTAGTGGGTATCCGGCTAGGCTGCCTGAACCATGCGCTGCTGACGGCTGAGCTGATTATGCGTGATGGTTTGCCGTTAGCGGGCTGGGTGGCCAATTGCCTGCATGCCGAAGAGCCTTTTATGGCAGAGCAAATTGAAACCCTCACAAAAAAACTCAGCGCACCTTGCCTTGGAATCGTGCCTTATGCAGCGAATGGTCAGGTTGCTGATTTGATAGATTCAATCCGGTGGCCCAGTGAACTGGTGAGTCCGGCAGCTGACGACAAAAACTGAATTCTGACATTGCTCTTTGGCTTATTTTTGTAATCTATGTTGTTCATAGACAAGAAAAATACAGTTTAAAATGCTTTTCTTGCTAGGATACACGCATGCAGTTTGGGTGTGATGTGAGCGAATCACTAGATGATTGAACTAAAGCCTTCTCGTAACTTTCTTAGTGATTTGCGTGATAACCAGATTGCCGCGTGGTGGATGCTGATTGGCTCAAGACGCTGCTTTGACTGGGTTACCCCCAATGGCTGGCAGTTCCTGTTCTGGGCGGTGCTGGCTTGTCTGGCCAATACCCTGTTTAGCTGGTTAACAGCAGGTGGGGCAGGGCATTTTAATTTGCAGGGGCTGGTGAGCTACCTGTTGTGGCCTTTTATTGCCTTGATTGCCGGGATTTTTTTGGCACAGCGCAGTGGCCTTGGCCGCTTAATGCTGGTTCCAGCCATGCTATGGCTGATTGCTGATGTTAATGTTGCGCTATTACAAAGCTTTATACAATTTCTAGGACAAATTGACCGCCTGCCGGATGTCAGTTATGAATATCTGCCCACGATTTTTCTGGTGCTGTTTGTCTGGCAAACTGTTGCAGTATTCTGGGTATTTGCCCGCGCACTACACTGGCCGTGGTGGGAGCAGGCCTTAATTCTGGTGGGTATCATTATTACCCTGACCATCTGGCAGTCTTCGGTTAGCAGCCAGCCCATCTGGAAAGTGGAAGAAACTCGCATTACGCTACCAGAAGCTGCGATTTATGCCCAGCCGCGCCTGCTTGATGATGTGCTGTCTCAAATGCAGAGCAGTGTGCCCGGCCAGAGCAACTGGTATTTTATGGGTATTGCCGGGGCAGGCTATCAGGACGTATTTAAATCGGAAGTTGACCGCATTCAGCGCCAGTTCGACACCCGTTTCGGCACCTATGGCCGCTCCATTGGTCTGGTGAATAACAAGGCTACCTTTATCAGTCAGCCTATCGCCACCAAAACCAGCATTGAGCGTAGTCTGGCACGGATTGGTCAGCAAATGAATCCTGACAGCGATGTGCTGTTTTTATACATGACGTCGCATGGCCTGCCCAATGTGTTTGAACTGGCCAATGAGCCGATTGACATGCAATCTATTGACCCACAATGGCTGCGTGAAACCCTGGATCGCTCCGGTATTCGCTGGCGGGTGATTGTCATTTCATCCTGCTATTCCGGCAGTTTTGTGTCGGCCTTGCAATCACCCGATACGCTGGTGATTACTGCATCCTCGGCTGACCGTACCTCATTTGGCTGTACCAATGAAGCCGACTATACCTATTTTGGCCGTGCCTTCTTTGATGAGGCATTACGGGAGCAGCACAGCTTTAAAACAGCATTTGATATGGCCAATGGACGCATCAAGCAATGGGAAAAAGCACAGGGTTTTCCGCATTCACAGCCACAATTCAAGCTCGGGCAAAATATGGCGCTGATGCTGCCACAGTTTGAAAGCCGCCTGTTCCCGCCGGATATGCTGGCTACTCCAGCAACCCGGTCCCATGAAGTAACTCGCATGGCCCACTAAAATTACGTAGGTTTTTTGCCAGTGCGCTGTGAAACCTGACTGCGACACCATTGTTCATGCCTCGTAGCAATAATGAGCTTCAGATGAAAACACGTGCTGCCATTGCCTGGGAAGCCGCCAAGCCATTAAGCATTCATGAGCTTGAGCTGGCGCCACCACGCGCAGGCGAAGTGCTGGTTGAAATCAAGGCCACCGGCATTGAGCAGTATGACTGAGAAAACAGATGTCAAACACAGGAATAAAACCTGTGGAAACATTAGCCAAAAGCGTGCATCAGAATAAGGAAATTTATAACTATGAAATTGATAACTAAGGGGGCTTTATGAATCAATATTCTGCCAGCCCGGACGCCGATGGTGGCCGTGAAATCCATTTTCCACAAGTGCCTGATCCAGCGCCACCAGCACCTCCTATTGATGATAGCACCACATTGCCGCCACCGGGATTTATTGCGCAGCGGCGCTTTGAATTTCATGGCAATGGCAGTGAGTATTTTGGCATCTGGATTTCCAACCTGATCCTGACCATTATTACCATTGGTTTTTATGCACCCTGGGCTAAGGTACGCCGCCTGCGTTATTTTTATGGCCATACCAAGCTGGCCAATCGTGCCTTTGATTTTACCGGGATTCCCACCAAAATTCTGGTGGGCCGCCTGATTGCTGCTGCGGTGTATTTTATCTTTGCTTTTGGCGGGCAGTATTCACCCAAGGTAGCGGTGGCCGGGTTTGTGCTGCTGTTTCTGGTATTGCCGTGGCTATTACGGGCCACATTTCGCTTTAATGCCCGCAACAGCAAATACAGCAATAGCCGCCTATTTTTCTCGGGTTCAACTGCCCAGATTTATAAAACCCTGCTGTTGTGCCTGCTAATTACCGTATTTACGCTTGGCATCATGACACCCTATGCCATCTGGCTTTACAAGCGTTACCAGTTTAATCACCTGCATCTGGGCCAACTGGATTTTAAGCTAAACGTGGATGTGGGCCGTTATTTTAGTGCCATTTATGTGCCGTATTTCTTTGTGCTCGGGGCATTGTTTATTGGGGGAATGTTGCTTGCAGTAACAGGTTTAAATCCGTCCAGTGGACTTTCTGCGGCTGCCATTGGCTTTATGGCGACTTTGTATTTCATGCTATTTTTGATTGTGCCATTGATTCAGGCACGGCTGTACAAGGCCACGTGGAATCATGTATCACTGGCCAAAAACCGCTTTGAGTGCAATATCAATCAGTGGCGCTATAGCTGGATTGTGATTACGAACTGGCTGGCCAGAATTGTGAGCTTTGGTTTGTTGTCGGCTTGGGCTGCCGTGCGTATTTATCGCTACAAGATCGAAAGCCTAAGCGTTCATCTGGTGGATAGCCCCAATGATTTGCTGACGCTGGCACGGCAAGAACCTTCAGCTTTTGCTGAGGAACTCACCGACATTCTAGATATTGATGTATCCCTATAAGAGATAAATGCCCATGTTGCCATCGACTGATAGTGCTGCCAAGAAAAGCGATTCGGATTCTGGTACATCTGTTGACGTCATTTTTTATGATGGCATTGTGTCTAGGCCGCAGCAGGCGCTGCTGAGTCCTCAAGGTGGTATGCAGGGACAAACCCATGTCATCGTAAATACCGATACGCAGCAGTTTTGTTATGCCTATCAGGACATGCAACTGATTGGTGCACTAGGCCAGATTAATCCGGTTATTGAATTGCCGGATGAAGCACGCATTGAGTTTTTGCAGCCGCAATTGCCCGCGTGGCTTCATCTCAAATCAAAAAATCTCAACCAGCGCATTTGGCATCTGGAACGCAGTCCGCTGCTGATTGCCAGTAGTCTGGTCTTAATGGTGGTCATTATTGGGGTTGTGGTCAAGTTTGGCGTGCCATACACGGCCAAGCAACTGGCCTGGCATTTGCCAGCCAATACCTTAAATTCGATTGGTAATCAGGCACAGGAACAGATTGAGCAACTCACTGAAAAAAGCCAATTGCCCGCCGCACGGCAGCAGCAAATCCGTCAGCTTTACAGCCGTTATGTGGCTGGCCAGCAACCGGCAAAACTGGTATTTCGACAGGGTGATGATCTGGGCGCTAATGCACTGGCCTTACCCAACAACACCATTGTGATGACCGATGAACTGGTGCAACTGGCACAGGATGACCGCGAACTGATTGGCGTACTGGCGCACGAACAAGGGCATTTAACCGAGCGCCATACCATGCAGCAGGTGTTGTCGGCGCTGGGCATGACAGTGTTCATTACCTGGATTACCGGCGATGTGTCCGATCTGGTGAGTAATGCACCGTATGCCTTGCTGACGTTAAGCTATTCCCGTGAGTTTGAGCGGCAGGCCGATTTATATGCCATGCAAACCTTAAGCAGCCAGCAGATTCCGGTGAGTTACTTTGGCCGTTTTTTAAAACGTATGGAAAAAGACGATGCCAGTATTGAGTTACTGAGTACTCATCCGGCAACCACTGCCCGCATACAGGCTGTGGAAGTATTTGCCCGTCAGCAAAAGTTAGGGCTCAACGTGCCATAAAGCAGACCACAGTAGCGCCAGCTAGTCATATCATTTTGATAAAGCCAGACTGGCAAATAGCGGCGCTTGGCTTTTTCTGTTAAGGTGGCGCTGTTTAAACCAGCCCGTTCTTGACGCCCCTATTGCGGAGACCAGCCATGTCAAAACCTTACCTGATTGCCCCGTCCATTTTATCTGCCGACTTTGCACGCCTGGGTGAGGAAGTGGACAAGGTACTGGCTGCCGGTGCTGATGTGGTGCATTTTGATGTAATGGACAACCATTATGTACCCAACCTGACCTTTGGTGCAGGCGTGTGCAAGGCGCTTAAAAAATATGGCATTACTGCGCCGATTGATGTGCATTTGATGGTTAGCCCGGTTGATCGCATTATTGGCGATTTTCTGGAAGCAGGTGCCGACATTATTACCTTTCACCCTGAAGCGTCGGACCATATTGACCGCTCGCTGCAACTGATCAAATCCGGTGGAGCAAAAGCAGGGCTGGTATTTAATCCGGCAACCCCGCTGCATTATCTGGACTACGTCTTAGACAAGGTCGACCAGATTTTACTGATGAGCGTTAACCCCGGTTTTGGTGGGCAAAAGTTTATTCCCATGACACTGGAAAAGCTGCGCCAAACCCGCAAGATTATTGATGACAGTGGTTTTGATATCCGGCTAGAAGTGGATGGGGGCGTGTCTGAACAAAACATCCGTGAAATTGCCGAAGCCGGAGCGGATATGTTTGTGGCCGGGTCAGCGATTTTTGGCAAGCCAAACTATAAAACGGTGATTGATGCCATGCGCAGTGAGTTGACCAAAGTTGGCAGCTTTCAAGCTTAAGTCAGTTATTGCATAGTATTGCTGTGGGGATAAACTTAAATTTATTATCAGAAGTTAGCCCCAATTTTTAGGGATAACTCTGTGGATAAAGCTGTGGTTAACTTGTTTTTTGACCAAACAGCCAATCAATATAAAAATTAAGGAATTAAAAAACAATAATTTAAGTTCTATTGCTCTTATAAAACCGTTAATTTGAACCTTTTTTGAAATTTAAAACTGCAAAAATGTGCTATGGGATTTGGGCTGGTTCATGGCTTTAAGCCTATGTGCTTTGGTTTTCAATAATGATCAAGTCCTAGCGATAGGCTAAAACTTGAGTGATCAATTCACTGATATTTTAAACTTTTCCAGTTCCAGTTCCAGTTCCAGTTCCAGTTCCAGTTCCAGTTCCAAAATTTAAATTCATTGTGGTGTTATCTGAATTGGTGCTAATGAATCAAGAAAATAATTAATAAAAAAGATATAGTCCTATGATAGCTTTATAAAAAGCCCAACAATAATTTTATGCAAAACAAAGGATCAACCATGAAAGCAGAAACCATTGCCATTCACGCGGGCTATAGTCCAGAGGCTACTACCAAAGCAGTTGCAGTGCCTATTTATCAAACCACGTCGTATTCGTTTGACAACACCCAGCATGGGGCTGATTTATTTGACCTGAAAGTTGAGGGCAATATTTATACCCGCATTATGAACCCAACCACTGCCGTGCTGGAGCAGCGGGTAGCACAACTGGAGGGCGGTATTGGCGGCGTGGCGCTGGCATCTGGCATGGCGGCCATCACCTATGCCATTCAGACCATTACGGAAGCAGGTGACAATATTGCCTCAGTCTCCACCCTGTATGGCGGCACTTATAACCTATTTGCCCATACTTTACCCAAGCAGGGTATTGAGGTGCGTTTCTTTGATTACCTGCAGCCAGAGCAACTGGAAAATCTGATTGATGCCAAAACCAAGCTGGTGTTTGTCGAATCCATTGGTAATCCGCTAGGTAATATTATTGATATTGAAAGAATCAGTGAAATTGCCCACCGGCATGGCATTCCAGTCATTGTTGACAATACCGTGGCCACGCCAATTTTGCATCGGCCATTTGAGCATGGCGCCGATATCGTGATTCATTCCCTCACCAAATATATTGGTGGGCATGGTACCAGTGTTGGCGGTATCGTAATTGACAGCGGCAAGTTTCCGTGGGGTGAACATGCCGAGCGATTTGCCGTATTGAATACCCCTGATCCGAGCTATCATGGCGTCAATTATGTCGAGGCGTTGGGGTCAGCGGCATATATCGCACGCTTGCGGGTAGTGCCTTTACGCAATACCGGCGCAGCCATTAGTCCATTTAATGCTTTTTTAATCCTGCAAGGGCTGGAAACACTGGCCTTGCGCATAGAGCGGCACAGTGATAATGCCTTGAAAATTGCCCAGTATTTAAATACCCATCCCAAGGTGAAATGGGTAAATTATGCAGGCCTAACCGCTCACCCACAGCATGCGCTGGTGGCCAAATACCTAAGCGGTAAGGCTTCTGGTATATTAACCTTTGGTGTGCAGGATGGCCGTGAAGGTGGCACTCGCTTTATTGATGCGCTGCAATTGTTCACCCGTCTGGTTAATATTGGTGATGCCAAAAGTCTGGCAACCCATCCGGCAACCACTACCCATCGCCAGCTTAGCGATGAAGAGCTGAAACAGGCCGGGGTCAGTGAAGATATGGTGCGGCTGTCGATTGGCATTGAGCATGTGGATGACCTGATTGCGGATCTGGAACAGGCACTGGCTGCGGTATAAAGTTTAAAGTGTATGATGAAGCATGGTCATGTTAGGCCATGCTTTTTATTTTCAGTGCGCTTAACCCTAATTATAACTCTAACATTAGCCTTCGCTAGAGTCGGAAATTTCAAACACCTGTCGCAAATAGGCCAGAAAGGTTTCATCGGTACTCATGGTTTTGCCAGGACTATCCGACAGCTTGGCCACCGACTGGCCATTACATTGCACCAGTTTGAGCACGATATTTAGTGGCACATGGCCCATATCATTGGTCAGGTTGGTGCCAATGCCAAAACTGGTCTGGAAGCGATCCTTAAAATACTGGTACAAGGCCCAGGCTTTCTCCAGATTCAAGCCATCACTAAAGGTCAGCATTTTGGTTTTCGGGTCAATACGTAGCGCCAGATAATGCGCATAGGCTTTATCGCCCCACGCGTAGGGATCACCACTGTCATGCCTCAAGCCATCAAACAGCTTGGCAAAGTACAGGTCAAAATCCCGCAGGAACGCATCCATGCCCACCACATCGGTCAGGGCAATGCCAAGGTCGCCCCGGTATTCATGCACCCAGCTTTCCAGCGCGGCTTTCTGAAAATTGCGTAAGCGTACATTCAGCGCCTGAAAGGCCTGTAAGAATTCATGCGCCATGGTGCCAATCGGACTAATGCCAAGCTGCATGGCCAAATACACATTGCTGGTGCCGCGAAATACTTGTGGTGCTGCGGCATGCAGGGTTTTTACCACATGCTGTTGCCAGACATAGCTATAGCGCCGCCGCGTGCCAAAATCAGAAACCAGAAATGGTGGCTCGCCAGAATTCTGCTGCCGGGCATAGTCCTGAATAAGCGCAACCTTGGCTTGCAGTCGCTGTTCAGCAGTTTGACGTACAACTGGTGTTTCCAGCCGCCGGAAATATAGCTCATTCACGATGGCCAGCACAAAAATTTCAAAGAACATGGCCTGTACCATAGGGCCTTCCACCACAATATCCAGCGAACCCTGATCATCAATATGCGTCTGGATAAAACGGCGCTTCAGCTGAAACAGCTCCAGATAATCCACCAGATCACTTTTAATAAAACGCAAACTGCGCAAGTAATCTAATTCCTCGGGCTTGAACTTAATCTCGCACAGCCGATCCAGCTCAATGTCCAGTTCGTCTTTAATGTCACGCAACGGATAGGCAATTTTATCTTCATTGCGACAACGGAAATGATAAACGCTATGCGTTTCAGGAAACTGGTGCAGCACCACCTGAAGCATGGTGAACTTATAAAGATCTGTATCCAGCAGGGACTGGATAATCGGCGGACGTTGGTTAATGACCATTATTTAAATGATTAATAGCAGACTAATTAAATGTCATTAAACCATGCAAAATGAGCGACTTAACAATTTACCCCTAATACACCCCAAATTGTATAAAAGGGCAGTTCAGGAGCAATCGAAATTTCAACTTATTTTCTGCTGATCACAGGGATTTGCCACTGCTTGTCCTGAGTAAAAAAAATACAAAAATAAATTGTAATCGAATTGTGATTTTATGTAATTAGTGTAAACTGATTCTGGTTTTATGATAATACCGCGACACGGTATAGCACTGTTGCCGTAAAAAATTCAAGGGTGAGTATCAGCATATGCAACATCGTAACCTGCAACTGGCATGGCGAGCCATTACTTTTGTTAGTATTAGTTTATTGTGGTTTGGATTGAGCGCAGTGCTGATGCATTTGTCATTAAATGGCCTATATGCCCCCGAAACCTCACTACAGACTACCGTAACCTGGTATGGTTTTTTATTTCAGGTGTGTCTGTTCTGGTTGAGTCTAATTGCAGCAGGGGTAGGGCTTGCCCATGTGACCGTTACCCGCCAATGGTATCACTCGTTGCGTAATATTATCAGTCTGTGGCAGGGTGTAGTGAGCCAACAATGGCAAATGGTCAGCTTTATTCTGGTATTGAGCTATACCGCCCTGGCGTTTATGGTCTATGTGGTGCAAAAAAATATGGGTCTGGATGGGCAGTTGCTGCTGGCTGTGACCTCAGCCGCACTGGTGATGTTTAGCCGTGAAATCAGCCAGAAGGCACTATATATTGTGGCGCGGGTGGCACCAGATTCCCGTATTTAAATTTTATGTTCACTCGCTTTGCCCACTACACCTAGTGGGCTTTTTTTTGCCTGAATATTTATTATGGCTAAATCTGGGCTTACTTACGGCGCACAGTAGTTGCCAAACCCGTGTATTTTGTTACCAAGCCCAACTGAAAAATATAAGCAGACTGAGTAGGCTTAAACCTCATTGGCGCAGCAAGCCCGTAGCTTTTTATAGGGTTTGCGCTGATATTTGGATTTTAATACTGAGGAGAAAACTCATGTCTGTTGCACGCAATTTTGAAGTGTCCAGTACCTCTAACGTGAGCTTTGAGGATGCCATTAATAAGGGGATTCAGGGCGTTTCTGATAATGTAAACAACATTAAAGGCGCATGGATCAAGGAACAAAAAGTCGATATCAGCAACGGCAAAATTTCTGCCTATAATGTGATGATGATTGTGACCGCTGTTGCCGGTGATGTGGGCAAAACGGGTTAACTTCAAGATGACATAAAAAGCCGGCAGTTGATGTCGGCTTTTTTGTGAGTTGAAATGTACTAGCTCAAACCTGATCTGACAGTTACCCGTTTTGATGATGAGTGTCAGGTTAAATTTGAGCTAGATTCTTTTCAGCCCAAATCTGTTTTCCATCAAGCAATGTTTCCATAGGCGTGCGCCCA
>NZ_SNTY01000019.1 GCF_004377485.1 Alkanindiges illinoisensis | reverse complement strand
ATAAGATCGCTTCCATGATATTTCTACTGTTTTTTGAACAGTAGCAACCATGTAATCGCATAGTATCTTGAATTTGCTGCCAGATATCATCGGTAAGAAGAGTACGTGCCATTGAAAATATAGAAATAAAAATAACTCAAAGGAAGATTTTAAGTATTTAAAACCAATTCTTCAAATGAGGACACGCCCTAATTCAGAGAAACTATTTCTGAAAAATCATGGCTTATTTTTACTTAATGGTGATGACTTAGTCTGGATAAATTAAGATTGGCGGCGCAGGATCTCTGGATTGGCTTGCCAGTATTCTACCCAGGCCTGTGCTGCACTTTCACATTGCACAATGACCCGCTCAAAGTCGCTGGCCTGACCAAAATAAGGATCAGGGATTGCCTGCCGGAAAAAATTCCGGTCCTGTTCACTCATCAGCACTACCCGGTCAAGTACCGATGCATCCAGCTCACCTTGCTGCACCAGATTATTAATTTGCCACTTTAAATCTGACAGGTTGGTCTCATCCATTGCCAGAATCAGGTCAAACTGGTCGTAGTCTTCCCGGCATATCTGACGCGCGCGCAAATGTGACAAATCATAACCCCGGGCACGGGCAAATTTCTGCGTGCGCGGGTCTGGCGCCTTGTTGGGATGGTAATTGCTGGTTCCCGCAGAATCAATTTCTATGGACAAACCAGCCAGCTTTACATAATGTTTTAAAACGATTTCTGCCGTGGGCGAACGACAGATATTCCCCAGACAGACACACAATACCTGATATGGCGAGCTTGCCATTGCACGCTTTTCCTAACAAAATAAACCAATTGAGTATAGCGGCAACGCTAGGCACACTGCTATAGCCCGTGCCACAATATGAATGATTCTGACAGGAATCAGGGACCATTTGCCACCAGGGAACAAACCATGAATCACTTTAGCTTTGATACTGTTAAACAAATTATCTGTGCTGCTGGCTCGCGGCACCAGCTTGGTGAGCACTGTAAGCGACTGGGCTTAAGTCATGTGATGTTTGTTACCGATGGTGGCATTGTGCAATACCAGCTGCATAATGATGCACTACAAAGCCTGAGTCATGCAGGGATTGAATACAGCATTTACGATCAGGTATTGGCCGACCCGCCGGATCATGTAATTCTGGCTGCAGTTGAACAGGCAAAGTCAAAGCAGATTGATGGGGTAATTGGCTATGGTGGCGGCAGCTCCATGGATGTGGCCAAACTGATTGCCATTTTGGCCAATCCGCAGCAAACCCAGGCCTTAAGCGAAATTTATGGCGTAGGCAATATTCAGGGCCAGCGTTTGCCACTGATTCAGGTACCTACCACTGCCGGTACTGGCTCGGAAGTCACCAGCGTGGCTATTGTGACGACTGGTGAAACCACCAAGATGGGTGTGGTATCGCCGGTATTGTATGCAGATATTGCCTTGCTGGATGCTGAACTCACCACTGGCCTGCCACCAAGCGTCACCGCAGCCACCGGAATTGATGCCATGGTGCATGCCATTGAAGCTTATACCAGCGTTCACAAGAAAAACCTGTATTCCGACATGCTGGCCAAGCAGGCACTGGTATTACTGGATCAAAATCTGCAAACCGCCGTGCATGAAGGCCACAATCTGGAAGCTCGCCAGAATATGCTGTTTGGTGCCATGCTGGCTGGACAGGCTTTTGCCAACTCACCCGTTGCCGCCGTTCATGCGCTGGCTTACCCACTGGGCGGGCATTACCATATTTCCCATGGCCTCTCCAATGCGCTGGTGCTGTGTGAAGTGATCCGCTTTAACCTAAGCCACGCGGCCAGACACTATGCTGAATTGATGCTGATGTTAAATCCGGCAGCACAAGGTTCAGATATGGAACTGGCCAACCAGTTGATTGATCGTTTGGAACAACACATTCTGGACAGTGGTTTACCCCGTCGCCTAAGCCAATTGAATGTCCCAGAACAAGACCTTGAAATGCTGGCGCGTGATGCCATGCTGCAAACCCGCTTGCTGGTGAATAACCCCCGTGAACTTAGCCACGCCGATGCACTGGCAATTTATCAGGCAGTGTACGCCTGACTAGCAGGATGCCAACCACCAGCTTTATGCGAAAGCGTTTTTAAAAAAGCATTTTTGAGAAACTGATGAATACTTATGTACCCGCCTCTAAATCCAGCCCGGCTGCCAAACCTGTGGCCTATCAGCGTAAAGACTTTAGCTGGTTTTCACCGCTAACAACGCGCTGGGCTGATAATGATATTTATGGCCATGTCAACAATGTCATGTACTACAGCTATTTTGACAGTACCGCTAACCGCTATCTGATTGAGCAAGGTGGACTGGACATTCATGATGGCCCTATTATCGGATTGGTTGTGGATTCCGGCTGTAGCTATTTTGCACCGGTTGCTTTCCCGGATGCGCTCGAAGGTGCGCTGCGGGTTGCCCATCTGGGTCGCTCATCGGTACGTTATGAATTGGCAATTTTTAAGCCGGGCGATCAGCAAGCCGTGGCACAAGGACATTTTGTGCATGTGTTTGTGGATCGGCAAACCCGGCAAGCTGTTGCCATACCAGATCAGTTACGTGAAGCACTGGCACAGTTATTAGTAACGGCCAATTAAATAAGCCACCTTACAACGTTAACCTTGTTTCGTTTAACAGTGATGAAGTGAATTCAAGCTGTGGCTGGCTTCACTTCATCAATCCACTCGTTAAATTTATTTAAAAATTTTAATAAAAACTGCCGGGTTCTTTCGCTGGTAATTTCATTGTTATCATTCACCATGCTTTCTTCAAATTTAAGATAAATTTCCGGCTGGCCCATCACGCGCGTGTTTAGCGTCAATAAAATACTGCGTAAATGCGACTGTGCCACTGCTGTACCTACCTGCCCCGGACTTGCACCTAGCATGGCTGCTGGCTTGTGCTTCCAGCTATTATCATCACTGGGCCGCGAACCCCAGTCCAGTGCATTTTTTAAGGGTGAAGGCACCGAACGATTATATTCTGGCGTCACAAACAGCAAGGCATCAGTATTTTTTATAATGATCTTAAACTGAGTAACCGCTTCAGGAATATCTTCCCATAAGTCCTCGTTATAAAGTGGCAAACTGGCAATATCCACCAGCTTAAACTGATGCGGCAAATTCTCCTGTTGTGCCAGCTTGATCAATGCTTTGGCAATTTTTAAATTAATGGATTCCCGGCGCAAACTGCCCACAATCAATGAAATATTTGCCATACCTTACCTGCTGTTTCTTTTACGAATCCAACAGTTATAGCGCAGTTGTTTTTGGCTCTCGGTACATTTTGCGTAAGGTTTTGCTCAAGTGTGCAAATAATGCGTAAGCAAACTTTATTCCTTGAAGCTGACATTGGTCAGGCTGGCTTCAAACTTGGCAATTAAAGGCTGAATTACAGGTTCCTGTCGAAGTAAATGGTCAGCCTGCTGCAAGGCTTTTTCACGCCGGATTGCTTTTAATT
The DNA here is from genome assembly GCF_004377485.1 of Alkanindiges illinoisensis. Lineage (GTDB taxonomy): Bacteria > Pseudomonadota > Gammaproteobacteria > Pseudomonadales > Moraxellaceae > Alkanindiges > Alkanindiges illinoisensis_A. The sequence continues at coordinate 40,641 of NZ_SNTY01000019.1, read as the reverse complement.
CCAAAGGCAAAGGCTCATCAATATGCTCAAACACCAGTTCTGCATTGCATTCAGGCCATTGCTGCTTTAATGCTGCAATTAGTCCATCAAATAGCTCGGTAGCCATCAGGCGGTGCTCGGGTGAAATCACAAATGCTGCACTTTGGCCAATCTCACCCCGGATTAAACCATGCTGGGCCAGATTGCGAATAGCCGGGCTGATTGCCGCTTCACGTAGCCAGCACTCCCATTTTTCAATATCCCATGCTCCGGTCAACTCTACGGCCCGATGCTGCAATATTTGCTGCGGCAATAATTGGCGTGAATGGTTATCTATAGCATCAGCAGGTTCATTGTCTGTTACCGGAATTTCTAACGTCGGACTATCTGTTACTGTATCGGCTGCTTCAACTAATTGCTCATCAATTAATTGGTCATCAGTCAACCGCTCATTAACTAATTGCGACTTGCTGTTCTGGCCTGCATCGACGCCAGTATCAACCTGTGGTAAGACTGCAATTAATGGCGCTGCTGGTGTCGGCTCATCAGGCATCGCTGTAACAGGCTGACCGAACAAATCCAGTTCATGAGTTTCTTCGACTTCTGGTGCAGATTGAATAGCTGTAGCATCCGGCTGACTAATGAAAAATTCATCCTGTACCAGCAAATCATTGTCTACAGTGTGATGTTCAAATAATTGGTTTTCTAATAGTGTATTTTTTGCAAAGTGATCTCGAACCTGCTCATCTTTTGGTGCAGAAGACTGAAAAGTAGCAGGCACAGCTATTTCAGAATGATCACTGTTTTCAGTAAATTGTGGCGCAGAGCTTTGTTGCGTAGGCTCAGCCACCACGTTGATACTTTGTTCATGCTGCTGATCAGGTAAAGCACTGGCAGGTTTTAATACTGGGGAATGATTGCTTGCATTAATCTGGCTAGGCTGCTGAGCTGCAATTGAACCAGCACTGGAATCTTCCAGAATCTGGGTATTATTGCCCAGTGGCTTAAAGGCCAGCATGCGCAAAATACACATATCAAAGCCCTGTTGCAGGCTTACCGCCAGTTTTAAATCCTGTCGGCCTTGCAAGGCAATCTGGTAATAGAGCTGAACATCGCTGGGATCAACCTGCTGTGCCAGTTGGCGCAACTGCTGTTGGTATTCCTGCGTACCCTGCAACGGCACCTGCGGTAAAACCTGTAGCAGTGCCAGTTGATGCAACAAGGTAATGAGCTGATCCAGTACGGCTTTTAAATCCACCGCCTGATTGGCCAGATTTTGCAGAATCTGGCTCACTTGCTGGCCGTTATTCTGATAAATCGACTGCAACAAATGCACAATCTGGCCTTTATCCAGAAGGCCCAGCATGTCCTGTACATCACTGCCCTGCAATTGCCCCTGACCAAAAGCAATCGCCTGATCGGTTAGTGACAGCGCATCCCGGAGCGAACCTTGTGCAGCTTCGGCCAGTTGCCACAGGGCTTTGTCATCATAGCCAATCTGTTCCTGATCCAGAATGTTGTGCAGGTGATCATGGATTTCCTGCTGCTGCAATGGCCGCAGGGTAAACTGCAAACAGCGCGACAGCACAGTAACCGGCAATTTTTGCGGGTCAGTGGTGGCCAGTAAAAACTTGACGTGTTCTGGTGGTTCTTCCAGTGTTTTAAGCAGCGCATTAAAGCTATGCGTGGACAGCATGTGCACTTCGTCAATCAGGTAAACCTTATATCGTCCCTGTGTTGGCGCATAGGGGACATTATCCAGCAATTCGCGCGTGTCTTCCACCTTGGTGCGCGAGGCGGCATCAATTTCAATCAGGTCAATAAAGCGGCCCTGATTAATGGCAACACAGGTGGCACAAACCTCACAGGGCGTGGCAGTAATGCCGGTTTCACAGTTCAGACACTTGGACAAAATACGCGCAATCGTAGTCTTGCCCACCCCGCGCGTGCCAGTAAACAAATAGGCGTGATGCAGGCGATTACGCTCCAGCGCACTGGTTAATGCCCGGGATACATGAGTTTGCCCCACCAGCTGATTAAAGTTGCGTGGGCGATATTTACGCGCAAGAACCTGATACATATCTCAATCCACATTAAACCCTAAATGTTTAGGGTATCTAACAGGGTTTAATGAATATCTTCTTTAATCGCTTAGCATAGCCGATTTAAGCAAAAAAAGCGGTTAAAAAATTCTGCGATTCACTTTGGTTGCCGTGCTGACAGTCAACAAACTGGTTATGCCAATCATGAGATTTGGTATTCGTTGTATGCGTTTTAGTATTAGGGTTCTGCATTGACGAAATACGGCTTTATTTGTATGTTGAATGCAATCGGGACAGTACTATATTGGGTAGAGCTATAGTCTTAAAAGCCGAGATTATGCGCTGATGTTGTATAAAATCGCCGGATTTAAACCAGGAAGTGTCTGTAAAAAGACCAGTTTATAAGCAAAAAACGCTGAACAGCATGGACGAATATAATGCATATCATCGGCAAACGGATAGGAAGGCATCAAAATGCCTATCAGCTTCGTTTAACAGCAATGAAATTAAGCGCCATCAACTGGCTGATGGAAATCAGCCTGCTCAGTGGCCTTGTGCTATTTGCCAGTCTGCCGCTTTGGTTCTGGCTGTTGTATACAGGGCTTGCCCTGATATGTGGCAGCTGTTTTTATATCCTGCATAAAACCAGATTAAGTGAGCGCTTTAAAGATCCTACACTGGCTCTCCCGCATTTGCTCGTGGTTTCTGCCTGCCAGTTTATCGGGTTATATCTGGTGCCTGAGCTCAATTTTTTATTTTTAATCCGTATTGTCGAAGCTGCTGCCTATGGCCTGTTTTTGCTGACTGTACGCCAGTTCATGATCCTGTTTATTATTTTTGCAATTGGAATCGCGGTATTTATAGGCTTTGGTACAGCCATTTCATTTCCCACTTCAACGCTGGCTATCAAAGTCCTGTTATATTTTTCGCTGGTTCTTGCCATTAGCCGTTTTATTGTTGGCAGTATTTATCTGGATTTCCTGCGTTCACGTCTGGTTGCCACCAATAAAGCCATTAAGGAGAGCGAAGCACGCTTCCGGGCACTCACTGACTTGTCGTCAGACTGGTATTGGGAACAGGATGCTGAGTTTCGGATTACCCGTTTTGAAAGTGGACGCGCCAGCAAGGATTTGCCTCCTGAAATGCTACTCGGCAAGCGCCTGTTTGAATCCGGGATTACCATCAAGACGCCCGGCGGCTGGGAAGCGCATAAGGCACAACTCCTGGCGCACCAGTCCTTTCGCGATCTGATCCTGCATTTTGCAATGCCGGATAATCTTGATATTTACATTAGCGTGAGTGGTGAGGCCGTGCTCGACAGCCATGGTATTTTGCAAGGTTATCGTGGGGTGGCACGGGATATTTCAGAGCAAAAACGCGCGGATGCAAAAATTGAGCATTTGGCCACGCATGATAGCCTGACCGGCCTTCCCAATCGGGTCATGTATAACCAGATGCTTAGCATTGCAGTACAATCTGCTTTACGCTATGGCGGAAGTTTTGCAGTACTTTTTATTGACCTGGATCGCTTCAAGTTTATTAATGACACATTAGGACATGAAGCGGGAGATCAACTACTGTACGAGATTTCTACCCGATTCAGACAAACGCTGCGCACAAGCGATATTGTGGCACGACTGGGAGGTGATGAATTTGTCGTACTGGTACCTCAGGTTCATGAAAAAAAGGAAATCGCACTCATTGCCCGCAAGATCGTCGATGCCGCTATTGCACCTTTTTTACTACAAGGACAGGAATGCCGAGTTACGGCGAGTGTGGGAATTGCTATTTTCCCTGATGATGGTCAGGATGAAGTCACCCTAATCAAAAGTGCTGATATCGCAATGTATGCTGCCAAGGAAGCAGGTAAAAACAATTACCAGTTTTTCTCAGAGCAGGTGCGCTCCTATGCGCTTGAACGTATGGCATTGGAGAGGAATCTGCGTCAGGCACTGGAACGCCATGAATTTACCGTACTGTATCAGCCGAAGCGCGATCTGGCTTCCGGTGCCATTTCTGGGGTAGAAGCCCTGTTGCGCTGGCAAAACCCGGAACTTGGCCCCATCTCTCCTGCCCAGTTTATTCCCATTGCTGAAGAAACCGGCATGATTGTTCCAATTGGCAAATGGGTGCTGCGTACAGCCTGCCTGCAAAACATGGCTTGGCAGCGTGAAGGCCTGCCGCCAGTTTGCATGGCCGTTAATCTGTCAGTTCGCCAGTTTACCGACGATCATTTGCTGCTCGACATTGCCACCATTCTTAAAGAAACAGGCATGGACCCCAGGTTGCTGGAACTGGAAATTACCGAAGGCCTGGTGATGCGTGATCCGGCCAAGGCCATTACCCTGCTGGCTGCCATCAAAGAGATAGGCGTACGGCTGGCCATTGATGACTTTGGCACAGGCTATTCCTCATTGGCACAGCTCAAAAATTTCCCGATTGATACCTTAAAGGTTGACCGCTCATTTATCCGGGAAGTGGCAACCAATGCAAGTGACAAGGCCATTACTGAAGCCATTATCGCGATGGGTAAAACCCTATGCATGACTGTGATTGCAGAAGGCGTTGAAACCGAGGAACAGGAAGACTTCCTGCGCCAGAATTCCTGCGACCAGATGCAGGGCTATTACTTTAGCAAGGCTGTGCTGCCTGAGGAATTTGCAAGCCTGTTACGCACGCATCATGCCATTCCCCTGCCCGAAGAATCAGCCTTTCTTGCCAGTCAGGCTTAAATCGGCATTTTGCAGCGCAGTCTGGGTTAGCCACCATAAGCGCGGATCACCGGTGATGCTACTGCCAGCAAAGTTATGCACATAGGCAAAGCTTAAACCACGGGATGGATCGCACCACGCGCCAGAGCCGTTATAACCGATATGCCCAAAACCTTCCGGTACACGCTTACCCAGCGACAAAATCCGGTGATAGCCCAGCCGCCAGTTCATGGGAATGGACATAATGCGGTCACGCTGGGTATTTTGAATCTGGCTGAGCAATCTTACCCGTTCTGGTGACAGGTATTGCTGGCCATCAATTTCTCCTTCATTAACCAGCATGGCATACATTTTTGCCAGCGACCTTGCGGTAAATACGCCATTGGCTGCTGGGATACAGGCCTGCAAAACGCGGTCGTTAAAAAAGCTAAACCGGCTAATTCCCTTGGGCATCAACGCATCTTCAGCTTCATAGGGATCAAGGCCGGTGAGCTTAATCATTTTTTCCTGCAAGGTTAAAGGTCTGCGTCCATTGGGCAACAGTTTCTTTTGAGTGGCTGGTCGGGTTTTCTGGTTGTCCTCAGCTTGCTGAGGTTTGTTTAGGATAATAGGCCGTGCCACACGCTCCAGTTCACTGGCAGGCACCCCAAAATAGGCACCATCCAGCCCCAGTGGCGTCACCAGTTCCTTTTGGAAAACCTCACACACCGACTGACCAGTAACTTTTTCAACCACGCCACCCAGTAGCCAGCCAAAACTGAGCGCCTGATACGCCACTTTTGTGCCGGGTTCAAAGCGTGGCGTAGCATTTTCATAGACCTTTAGCATGTCATGCCAGTCCAGCATTTGCACCGCAGACTGGATGTTCTGGCGAATGTCAAACAGGCCAGACTGGTGAGCCAGCACATGCCTTATCGTGATTCTATCCTTGCCATTTTTGCCAAACTCGGGCCAGTAATGCGCAATATTGTGGTCATAGTCCAGTAATCCCTGATCAGCCAGACGATGCACCAGCATTGCCAAAGCAGCTTTACCGGTTGAAAAACTGAGCGCCATGCTGTCTTCCTGCCACGGGGTGTCCTGTTTCATGGCCCCTGTCCAGACGTCGACTACTTTCTTGCCCTGAAAATACACGGCCAGTGCAGAACCACCAGACTGCCTACTATTATGCTGGGCTTGTGGCTGAATTTGCCGGAACGCCTGAATCAAAGGGATAAAGGAATCATCATAAGACCCGTGAAGCTGAACATTCTCACCTCTGGGCCAAAATGGAAATTGCATGTCACATCCTGTTTGTGTAAGGCAAAGAGTTTAGTTATAGCCTAAACCGCTTTTGAATTGAATGACTTTTAAAAAATAGCGTACAGGCTGCGCAAAATCCCATCACTCTAATCAATAAAAAAGCCCGTGCATTATTCGTGCAAGGGCTGCTTATATTAGGGTCTAAGTTGTTAAGCTATGCAGCGCAACGGATTATTGTGCAATCACTTGGCCACTTAAGTGTGGTTTACCTGTCTTGGTATCATGCAATTCAAATCGAATATTGGAATCATTAACACTCTGCAAGCTTACCTTGGTCGGAATAAATACTGGCAACTTAAATTGCACGTCGGCTTCATAGGCATCCGGCAAATCGCCCAATGCAGCCAGCGAGCGAGCCTTGGTCCACATGCCATGCGCAATCGCACGCTTAAACCCAAAAGCCTTGGCAGTATATTCATGAATATGGATCAGGTTCACGTCACCAGAAATGGCAGCATAACGGCGGCCAATATTTTCTGGAATGCTCCAGTCCTGTTTGGTCTGGTATTCCTGCTTGGAAGTTTCCTTAGGCTTATCAGACTTGGCAGTTATTGCTTTGCCACGCACCAGATAGGTTGTAACACCGCTATATACCTGCTCGCCATTGACGCTGGCAGCAGTGATAAAGTCAAACTGCTGACCTTTATCATGGGGACGCAGTTCGCCAAATTTGCAGGACAATGTTAAAACTTCATCCACTATTATTTTGCGGGTCTGGCGGACCACATTGCGAATATGCACCATGCCCAGCAAGGCAAAAGGAAACGGTTCTTCCGTCATCATGCTCATTTGTAATGATTGCGCCAATACCGCCAGATACATGGCAGGCACAGTGCCGTCATTTTTAAAGGTGCAAATATCGTTATAGGCTTTTAAGTGTTTTTCATCAATATTCAGGCGGTCAACAATATATTCCGCCTGTGGCAAGGTCTTGGTTTTAACCTTGGGTTTTTTGATCAGGGATAAAATCACTTTACCATAAGCCTTATAGGGCTTGGGCAATGCATCAAAATGGCGGATGCTCATGCTGGTTTCCTCAAAATATCAATTAACATCAGTAAATATAGCTGGCTATAAAGACAAACGGGGCGCCCAAAGCACCCCGCTAGAAAGCGCTGGATTAAGCACCCAGCAAACTTTGTCCGCACACGCGTACCACGTTGCCATTTACGCCAGTAGAGGCTGGATTGGCAAACCAGGCAATCGCTTCTGCTACATCAACTGGCTGACCACCCTGTTGCATGGAGTTCATGCGACGGCCTGCTTCACGAATTGCCAAAGGAATGGCGGCAGTCATTTGCGTTTCAATGAAACCCGGTGCAACCGCATTAATGGTAATGCCGTTTTTCAGTACAGGCGCCGTAAATTTCACTAGGCCGATCACGCCAGCTTTAGATGCTGCATAGTTGGTTTGACCCAAATTACCGGCAATACCGCTAATGGAAGACACACAAATAATGCGACCATTGGCATTCAAGCCATCGTTTTCCAGCAGGTAGTCATTAATGCGCTCAGCAGCACTTAAATTAATATTCAGCACCATGTCCCACAGGTTTTCTTTCATGTTGGCCAAAGTCTTGTCGCGGGTTACGCCGGCGTTGTGAACAATCACGTCCAGACCGCCTTTGCCTGCTGAAAATTCCTTGATTTTCTGGGCAGCATCTTCAGCTGTAATGTCCAGTGCCAGTACGCTACCGCCAATTTCACCCGCAACACGTTGCAGGTCGGCATCCTGCGCTGGAATATCCAGACAAATCACATGCGCGCCATCACGTGCCATGGTACGTGCAATGGCCTCACCAATGCCGCGACTTGCGCCAGTAACCAGTACGGTTTTGCCAGATAAAGGCATGCTCCAGTCAACATTCACGGTTGCAGCCTTGCTGATATTGATAACCTGACCAGAAACATAAGCAGATTTTGGAGAAATCAAAAAGCGCAGTGTGGATTCAAGGTTTTTCTCGGCACCTTTACCAACATAAACCAGTTGGGCCGCAACACCTTTTTTGAATTCTTTGCCAACTGACTTTACAAAGCCTTCCAGTGCACGCTGGGCAGTTGCTGCTTTGACGCTACCTGCCGCTTCTGGCGCACGGCCAACGATAATCACGCGGCCAGATGGCATTAACTGGCGCGCAACCGGATGAAAGAAATTATACAGTTCAACCAGTTGTTCAGAATTTGCAATGCCAGAGGCATCAAAAACAAATGCCTTGAAGCGTGATTCCTTGTCACCACTGTTAAAGGCACGCAGGTTCAGGCCAGATTTGGCAGCCACTTGCTGGAGCTGGGCATTGTCACCGGCATATGTATCGGCATGAATGCTAGCCAGTGCATCACTGATTGCCGCAGACAGGGTGCTATCCGGCGCTGCACCAAACAATACAGCACCATTAACCAGTGGCTTGCCCGGCTCATAACGATCCAGTTCAATCGGGGCTGGCAGACCCAGATTCTTGATAACCAGTTTACCTAAAGCAGAATTGGCAAATGCCTGATAACGATCGCTCATGATTTATCTCTCATCTCAAAAGTGCATAACCTGAATAAAAACAGCGTACTCCATCCTTGAGCGGCCATCTAAAATGGTATAAACAGTAGGACATCACTACAGTAATTGCAATGCATAACATGTGGTTTTTCACTGACTTTGCGTGTCTGCAGGCTGTTCCAGCATGTTAAATATACAACTGCATTGCCCAGGCAAGCTGTCTATACAAAATAACTTGGGTCTATGCTACCCAAGATTGCCAGCTAGATATTTGACTTTTAGGCAAAACTGGTGGGCATTGCAGTCAATACTTTGCAGCAACTTTATGTTAAGGTTAGCCCCTCTCAATTCATTGTTTTGGGGCACTTATGAGTCAATCCTCAAAAGACCAACCCGAATCGAGCAACACCGGGGAAACCGCAGCCAAGGCCAGTACCATTTCCAGTACGCCCAAACCTGCTGCCAAACGTGCATCAACACGTGCCCCGCGTTCCTCTACCAGCGGTACAGCATCTTCAGCGACGACAACCCGTCGTGCCAATGCAACAAAAAGCAATGCAACTAAAAGCAGTGCAAGCAATAGCAATGCGACCAAGCGCAGTGCTACCAAAAAAACTGCCAACACTTCCACCCAAAAACAGGACTCATCCATGAGCAAACAAGCTGCTTCTGTTCGTCGCGTTGCCATTATCGGCGGCAACCGTATTCCATTTGCCCGTTCAAATGGCCCATATTTCACTGCTTCCAATATTGATATGTTCACCGCTGCACTGAATGGTCTGGTTGAACGTTTTAACCTGCAAGGCCAGCGTTTAGGCGAAGTGGTTGCTGGTGCCGTACTCAAGCATAGCCGTGACTTCAACATGACCCGCGAGTGTGTATTAAACACTGCACTAGCGCCAGAAACCCCAGCGTATGACATTCAGCAAGCGTGTGGTACTGGCTTGCAGGCTGCCTTTCTGGTTGCCAACAAAATTGCACTGGGCCAGATTGAAGTCGGTGTTGCGGGCGGTGTGGATACCACATCTGATGCGCCAATCGCGTTTGGTGATGGCTTGCGTAAAGTATTCCTTGAGCTGAACATTGCCAAAACTGGTAAAGACCGCCTCAAGGCCTTAAGCAAAATCAACGTAAAAGACTTGCTGGATGCGCCTAAAAATGGCGAGCCACGCACTGGCCTATCCATGGGCGACCATCAGGCGATTACTGCGCTGGAATGGAACATTGCCCGTGAAGATCAGGATGCGCTGGCAGCGGCTAGTCACCAGAAAATGGCAGCTGCCTATGAGCGTGGTTTCTTTGATGACCTGATCACTCCATTCATGGGCTTAACCCGTGACAACAACCTGCGTCCAGACAGTTCGGTTGAAAAACTGGCCAAGCTGAAACCTGTATTTGGCAAAGGCGAAAACGCCACCATGACTGCGGGTAACTCTACCCCATTAACCGATGGTGCTTCTGTAGTACTGCTGGCTTCTGAAGAATGGGCCAAAGCCAATGGCCATGAAGTGCTGGCTTACCTGAGCTTCTCTGAAACTGCGGCAGTTGACTTTGTAGGCAAAAAAGAAGGCTTGCTGATGGCGCCTGCTTATGCTGTTCCACGTATGCTGGAGCGCGCTGGCTTAACCCTGCAAGACTTTGACTTCTACGAAATCCATGAAGCATTTGCGTCTCAGGTATTGTCTACCCTGAAAGCATGGGAAGACCCAACTTTCTGCAAAGAGCGTTTAGGTTTGGATAAGCCACTAGGTTCAATTGATCGTAGCAAGCTGAACGTCAATGGTTCATCTTTGGCGGCGGGTCATCCCTTTGCAGCCACTGGCGGACGTATTATTGCCACTGCGGCTAAATTGTTGAACGAAAAAGGTTCAGGCCGTGCGCTGATTTCGATTTGTGCAGCAGGTGGTCAGGGTGTTGTGGCGATTGTTGAAAAGCCATGAGCTGTTAACAAAAACTGCTGATTAAGCTATAAAAAAGCCCTGCATTATTTGTGGGGCTTTTCTTTTAACATTTTTAATGAAGATTTAAATATAAGATTTTACCCAGATACCTGCCTCACCCACAAAATAAGTATGCATACCTTCTACTTCGATATTATAGACCGTCATGGTTAAAGGCCCTTCACCCTCACTCCATTCTACGGTATCCGGGTCTCGCCAATTACCCTGTCTAAAACCATAAAACTCGGCATGCTCGCCGTGTTCTTCTGGCGTTTGGGCTAATAATCGCTGCTTCCATTCTTGGTCGCTTATCCAGAGTTTATTTATTATTGGTTTATAAGCAAGCTCACTATAATCTCTCTCGCCTGTAATTAAATCAATGAAACGCCCTCCTGATTGTCCAGTTTCATCACTGTAATCTACAATATAACCAAAACCTGCTTTATTGGTTTTTAGCAGTGGAGTGACTCCTTTATACTTATGATTAAATCCCCCACCTCCAAGGGTAATAGCGTATCTACCATCTTTGGTAATCATTGGATCTTGAGTTGTTAATGATTCAGTACTTATCCAACCCTTTGTAGTAGTCCAGAATGGATGATTAGCCGTGACTAATAAAGGCGCAGGTTGCAATTGTTTCTTTAAGGCGCGTCTTAGGTTAATCCGTTCATTGATAGGTAAAGCCGGATCAACATACGGTTCAAACTCCAGTAAAAATATCGGCACATGCTCAGTTGTAATTGTTTTGGTTACCGCTTTATACATCAGCTCACCACTGCTATCAGTGGCTTTAGATAAGATCCTGTCACCCACTTTAAGCTGCTCAATAGCAACCAAACCTTGATCGCTATGTACTAATGTACCTGCCACAAACCCAGCTTGATCATTTAATGTTTCCATATTTTTTAGATCCTGCTTTTATTAATTCTAAGTTATTTATTTTAAATCAAAAAAAACCCACCTTCATATTTAATCCGGTGGGCTTTTGATAGCACTATTTTAGAATTAGCCGCGTTTTGGCAGCACATCCTTTAGGGCTTCATGCATTTTCACCAAGGTGTCTTCGGTAGTTTGCCAATCAATGCAGCCATCAGTAACGGATTTGCCATATTCAAGCTGGCTTAAATCGGCAGGAATATCCTGACGCCCACCCTTGATATGACTTTCTACCATCAAGCCAACAATCGACTGATTCCCATCAACAATCTGCTGGGTCACATTTTCCAGTACCAGCGGTTGCAGGAATGGATCTTTGTTGCTGTTGGCATGGCTGGCATCAATCATGATCTTGCCGCTAACCTTGGCTTTAGTTAAAGCTGCCTCAGTCTGGGTCACGGCAGTTGCATCATAATTCGGCTTACCGTTACCACCACGCAATACCACATGGCCGTATGGATTGCCATTGGTGCGAATCACTGCAACCTGACCATCTTCATTTAGGCCGAGAAAACTGTGCCCGGATTGCACGGCCTGCATAGCGTTAATGGCTACGGTTAGGCCGCCATCAGTCCCGTTTTTAAAACCAACTGGAGAAGACAAACCTGATGACATCTCACGATGCGTCTGGCTTTCGGTAGTGCGCGCACCAATCGCCGACCAGCTAATCAGGTCTTGCAGGTACTGTGGTGAATTGGGATCAAGCGCTTCAGTGGCACAAGGCAGACCCTTTTCATTAAGCTCCAGCAGCAGCTTGCGGCCAATGCGCAGGCCTTTTTCAATATCAAAGGAATCATTCATGTCAGGGTCATTGATCAACCCTTTCCAGCCCACAGTGGTACGCGGCTTTTCAAAATAAACCCGCATCACAATATATAAAGTGTCTTTTACTTTTTCGCTCAGGGCTTTAAGGCGATCTGCATAGTCATGCGCAGCCACAGGATCATGGATTGAGCATGGGCCAATGACCACAAACAGGCGATTGTCCTTGCCATCCAGAATATTGCGGATGGTCTGGCGGCCTTGCAGCACCACCGTTTTTGCAGTATCACTTAACGGCAGTTCAGCCTTTAACTGTGCAGGAGTAATCAATGGCTGAATCGCCGCAATATTGATATTCTCGACCTGTTCACCGGAACCTGAATTATTAACCATATTATTCATTGCGTTCACAACACGCTCACCACAGACATTAAATCAATTTAAGGCTTATAGGATGGGGCCTGTAATCAATAACTGCAAGTAAATCTTTAAAAAAATTCATTGCAGTTATCAATAAAGTCCATCGGTTAATTAACAATTTAAGCGATGGAAGGAGGCCAATTAAGCTTTAACATTACTGGTCGATACGATCAGTTGGGCGTGTTGTTGTGGCTTCGGTGCAGCAGGCTTGGCCTTGACCGGATTAATCATAAAATTAATACCCAACAGCAACAAGGTAATCCCCAGAACCCGGCGAATCAGGTGCTCTGGCATGCGCGAGCTCACCAATGTGCCAACAATAATGGCTGGAATGGAACCTACCAGCAGCCAGCCCAGTAAATGAAAATCCACATTGCCGGCACTCATGTGGCTAAGTCCAGCCACCAGCGTGAGCGCTACGGCGTGCACTACATCTGAACCGATAATGCGGATCATGGGCAAATTGGCAAACATCAGGATCAGCGCCATAACCCCAAATGCACCTGCCCCAACGGACGACAAGGTAACAAACACACCCAGCACCACACCCATGATAATAACCTGCAGCTTTTTACGGCTAACCAGTTGGGCAATTTGCTCACGGCTCAGCTCAACAGCGCTGGCTATACTTTTGGAACGGCGCTTAAAAAAAGCCTCGATGCGATGACGAAAAACAATAGAAATGCCAGTAAGGGTAAGCATAAAGCCCAGTACCATCGTTAATATGGCTTTATACTGATTTGAACCGCTCAGGATATGTTCCAGCACCCAACTGGTTCCCAATGACGCCGGAATACTGCCCAGTGCCAGCCAGCCTACAATAGGCCAGACAATATTAAGTTTTTTGGCGTGAACCATTGACCCACAAAACTTGGAAATTGCGGCGTACAGTAGGTCTGTACCAATGGCAACATGTGGCTCTATTTTAAACAGGCCAATCAGGATAGGCGTCATCAATGAGCCGCCCCCCACGCCTGTGACTCCAACGCAAAAACCTACCACAATGCCGGCCAAGATAAACTGGAAAATATCAGGCATAACCAATCACTTTTCATCATTAATGCTATTAAGGTTAGTATGATATCTATTTTTAAGATAAAAGAATTTTCATAATTTTTGATTTACTTATCTCAAAAAAAGATAAAGCCTTAGGCATTCACTTCAATAACACACCAGCTCCCTAAAGATCGGAGCAAAACTATTTGCGTCCCAATAATACAACTGCACTGGCCAGAATACCTTCCTTACGTCCGGTAAAACCAAGCTGTTCCGTGGTGGTGGCTTTTACACTAATCCGGTCCAGTGTTGTTTCCAGATCCGCTGCAATGGTAGAACGCATGGCCAGATTATGCGGTGCTAACTTGGGACGCTCGCATGCCACGGTAATATCGGCATTAATCAGCTCAAAACCCTGTTTTTTGATTAAATCATAGACATGACGTAGCAGCACCCGGCTATCAGCGCCTTTATAGTTTTCATCGGTATCCGGGAAATGCTGACCAATGTCCCCAAGTGCAAATGCACCCAGCAATGCATCTGCCAATGCGTGTAGCACTACGTCCCCATCAGAATGTGCTTTTAGGCCATGCGTATGTGCAATTTTGACACCGGCCAGCGTCACAAAACTACCGTCCTCAAACGCGTGAACGTCTATTCCCTGCCCAATTCGAATATCCAGCATGTGATATTTCATCCCAAAAAATAACAGAATAACAAATCTTGCAGGCATGATACGCGATGGCCTAAGAGTTTGGCTATTTTCTAACAGTTTGTGCTTTGCAATCTTGGAAGTGGCTGTGCTAAATTTTTCCAACTAAACTGGCAGGATGTTATAGGTCATATGGCTGTTTTTAATTGCAGGCGCTGGCTAGCGGGTAGCTTTATCAATATCGCTTTTTTACCACTGGCCTTTGCACAATTCCTGCCACTTGATTGCGAAAATCCCGGTAACTTTGTGGAAAAAACCACCTGTAGTAATCCCAAACTCACTGAACTGGACAACAAACTTTTTGCTGAACTGGAACAGGCTACTCATGAAACCAAAGTACCTGCGCAAATGCTGGAACTTACCCAGCAACGCTGGACTAAAGCACGCAATCAATGCAAAAACACGGCCTGCATTGAACAAGCCTATCAGAAGCGTTTGCTGGAAATTAAAAACCTGAATACAACTGATCAGGAATTTGTACGTTATTTTATTCGTACCAAAGACAACCGGCCTGATCCCAACCTTGCTTTATTGCAACTGCAAACCCTGGATGAAAAACGTATCCGCGTATTGGCTCAAACCTTCTGGAATAGCAAGGACAACAAGAGTAATCAGACTACCGATTTTAGCGGCTATGCCAATCAGGCCAAAAAAATAACGGTTAAGGATCTGGATACTGGCTGTATTCTGAAACTACGCCAGTACAAGGAACAATGGCGGGTATGGCAAGCCTCCCCGCTTTGCGGTAACAAGAATCTGCGGTTTAGTGGTGTTTATGAACTGCAAAAATAGATTTTTATGATCGGCATTTTTAAAAACTAAATCAGGCTTTCTTCTGCTTGTGCTTTTAAAATGGCAGCAGCCAGTCCTAAATCTTCAGGATAGGTAATTTTAATATTGGTACTGCTGCCGTTTACCAGCTTTACTGGCAAGCCAAGCTGTTCAATAGCACCAGCTTCATCAGTAACCAGTTGTTGTTTGGTTTTAGCTTGCTGTAATGCGTCCAGCAAGAGACCAAAACGGAACATTTGCGGTGTCTGGCATTGCCAAAGATGATCGCGTGGCACCGTTTCAACCACTTGCCCTGCATTACCACGCTTTAAGGTATCCCGAACGGGAACGGCCAGCAGGCCACCCACGGTATCTTCTTTTAGTTCATCCAGCAAATGCTGTAAATCATTTGCCAAAATACAAGGCCGGGCAACATCATGTACCAGTACCCAGTCTTGCGCAGTGGCAAACTGCTGCAAGTACTGCATGGCAGCCAGTACTGAATCCATGCGCTCTACTCCACCTGTTACCCAGTGCAGCAATGCAGGCTTTGCAAAACTCAGGGTTTTGGCTGTCTCATCATGTGCGCTGATCGCCAACACGCAGCCTTGAACAGGCAACTGGCAAATACGGTCTACGCTATGTTGCATGACCGTTTTATTGATCAGGGTTAGGTATTGCTTTGGCGTAGTAGATGCAAAACGGCTGCCACTACCGGCCGCAGGTAAAATAGCCCAGTATCGTGCTGGTATTATCACATTTGTCAGTTTCATTGGTAATCAGGTCATCTCCGGTAACTTCAACTTGTTTTTTATAATCGGAGACATCAATAGTACTTAGCTGCACAAAAGTTTCACGTGGCTTAATCAATCCCAGATCCAGACGGGCATGTTCTTCAACAGCTTCCAGACCACTTTTTAGATCGTAAACCTCTGCACTTAAAATCCGGTTACGCTCGGCCAGTTTGCTGTTTTCAACCTGATAAGAGGCAATACGCTCCTGAAGCGCCTGACGGTCATAGTAGCCGCTTTCACCCCACCACAATTTATACTGCAAAAAGGCTAGCAGTAATATGGCAACAACAAACACAATGCGACCGCTGAGCGTAGAAAGCATAAAACTTACCTGATTTACTAAATAAGAAAGCCTAACCTCAAAGTCAGACTTCCCTGCTCATCACTGGCCAAGATCAAAATTGATACTTAGCCAGTCTGTTAGGCCAGCGCCTCAAACCCAATTTTTAAACTAGGCCTTTGAATTCGGCACGGCCACGATATGGCGCATCAATCATTTCTTCAATACGCAGCAATTGGTTGTACTTGGCCACACGATCAGAACGGCACAGTGAACCGGTTTTGATTTGACCTGCAGCCGTACCTACTGCCAGATCAGCAATGGTTGAATCTTCGGTTTCGCCAGAACGATGCGAAATGACGGTTGCATAGCCATTGGCTTTGGCCAGATAAATGGCATCCAGCGTTTCAGACAGTGTACCGATCTGGTTGTATTTAATCAAAATGGCATTGGCCACTTTCTGGTCAATACCCTTTTGCAGAATAGCCGGGTTGGTTACAAACAGGTCATCACCGACCAGCTGGATTTTGTCACCACAAATATCAGTCAGGTATTTCCAGCCGTCCCAGTCAGATTCATCCAGACCGTCTTCAATGGAGATGATCGGATATTGACGTGCCAAACCGGCCAGATAGTCGGCAAACTGCTGGCTGCTAAATGCCTTGTTGCCTTCACCTGCCAGCACATACTGACCATTTTTATAAAATTCGGTAGCGGCACAGTCCAGCGCCAACATAATATCAGTGCCAGCTTTATAACCAGTTTGCTCAATAGCCTGCAAAATCACAGTAATAGCTTCTTCATTGCTACGCAGGTTGGGTGCAAAACCACCTTCATCACCCACTGCGGTGTTCAGACCCTGTTTTTTCAAAACGCTTTTTAAGGCATGGAAAATTTCAGCACCAGCACGCAACGATTCACCAAAACTGCTAAAGCCCACTGGCTCAATCATGAATTCCTGAATATCAACGGTGTTATCAGCATGTGCGCCACCATTTAAAATATTCATCATGGGAACAGGCATGCTCAAGGTTGCCTGGCCACGCAGATTAGCAATATATTGAAACAACGGCAGTTTTAGCTCAGTAGCCGCAGCACGGGCAGCTGCTAGCGATACTGCCAGCATGGCATTGGCACCCAGCTTGGATTTGTTTTCGGTATTGTCAGTGGCAATCAGTTTGTCATCCAGTGCTTTCTGGTCACGTACATTACTGCCTAGCAACAGGTCACGAATATCACTATTTACATTATGAACGGCATTGCGCACGCCTTTACCCAGATAGCGACCCTTGTCGCCATCACGCAGTTCCAGAGCTTCACGAGAGCCAGTTGAGGCACCACTTGGCGCACAGGCACGACCTACCACGCCTGAGTCAAGAATGACATCAGCTTCAATGGTTGGGTTACCGCGTGAGTCCAGAATCTCACGGGCGCGAATATCGGTAATTTGACTCATGTAAAGCTCCTGTCCTTAACAGATATCTATTCTAAAAGCCCAGCTTAAAAAGCCTGATGCTGCAAAACTTGATTTTTCAAAACCTGATTTTTCAAAACCAGCGTCATACCCCAATAAAATGCCCGCATAACTATCGGGCATCCTACAAAATTAGTGCGTGTCCAGTGGCGCAAAGCCCTTGACCAGTTCATCTAGCTGCTTGAGCTGTGCTAAGAATGGTTCAAGCTGGGACAAACGCAAGGCACAAGGCCCATCACACTTGGCCTTATCCGGGTCTGGATGCGCCTCAAGAAACAAACCGGCCAAACCAGTTGCCATGCCTGCGCGAGCAAGCGTAGTAATCTGTGCACGGCGTCCTCCTGCCGAATCAGTACGTCCTCCGGGCGTTTGCAAGGCATGCGTCACATCAAAAAATACTGGAACATTCATGGCTTTCATGGTGTCAAAGCCCAGCATGTCTACAACCAGATTGTTATAGCCAAAACTTGAGCCACGCTCACATAAAATCAGCCGGTCATTTCCAGCTTCCAAACACTTGTGCAAAATGTGGCGCATCTCGGCAGGTGCCAAAAATTGAGCCTTTTTAATGTTAATAATGGCATTGGTTTTGGCCATTGCCTCAACCAAGTCAGTCTGGCGGCTTAAAAAGGCAGGTAGCTGAATAATATCCGCAACCTCAGCCACGGGAGCCGCCTGATAGGGTTCATGCACATCAGTGATGATAGGTACATTGAACTTGTTTTTAATTTCAGCCAGCCATTCAATTCCTTTTTCTAGACCTGGCCCACGAAATGAATTCAGGCTGGAACGGTTGGCCTTGTCGAAGCTGGCCTTAAACACATAAGGAATGCCCAGACGTCTGGTGATATCAATGTAGGTTTCTGCAATCTCAAAAGCCAGATCTTTGGATTCCAGTACATTCATGCCACCGAACAGGACAAACGGCAAATCATTGCCCATTTGAATGTCGCCCAGACTCACAACAGACTGTGCTGCTTTTAATTCGGTCATCTGTGTATTCCTTATCTTTATTGAATTTATGCGCGGCTTTGTGCCTGATGCTTAAGGGCAGCGCCAACAAAGCTGGCAAACAGCGGATGACCACCACGAGGCGAGCTGGTGAATTCCGGGTGGAACTGACACGCAACAAACCAGGGATGCGCTGGAATTTCCACTGACTCCACCAGATGCTGCACGGCTGAATAACCGGAAATATTCATGCCCGCAGCTTCAAGCTGCTCGATGTAGCGATTATTCATCTCATAACGATGGCGATGACGTTCAATCACATCAGCCTGACCGTAAATCTGGCGAATCAGGCTACCTTCTACCAGTTCGGCTTTTTGTGCACCCAGACGCATGGTGCCACCAAGATCTGATGCATCGCTACGCGTCTGAATTTCACCGCGCTCATCCAGCCATTCGGTAATTAAACCAATTAAAGGCTGTTTGGTCTGACGGTTAAACTCGGTAGATGTGGCCTCAGGCAGACCAGCCTGATTACGGGCAAACTCAATTACTGCCAGTTGCATACCCAGGCAAATGCCCAGATATGGCACCTTGTTTTCACGGGCAAAGCGGATGGCATTCATCTTACCTTGTGTCCCGCGCTCGCCAAATCCACCAGGCACCAGAATAGCATCCACGTCTTGCAAACGGCTTAAATCATCATTTTCCAGAGATTCAGCATCAATATAGATAATTTCCACCTTGCTACGATGTGTAATACCAGCGTGCAGCAAGGCTTCATTTAAGGATTTATAGGCATCTGGTAATTCAACATATTTGCCTACCATGGCAATACGTACCTGATGCTCGGGATTTAATAGCGCATCCGTCACCTGATCCCAGTCTGACAAATCAGCAGCTGGCAGGCCATTAAAGCCAAAGCGCTCGCAGATCAGGTCATCTACCTGCTGGTTATGCAGGTTACGTGGAATCATATAAATGCTTTTGGCATCTTCGGCCACAATAACGGCACGCTCTTCCACGTTAGTAAACAGGGCAATTTTACGACGTGAGTCATCACTAATGGAATGATCTGAGCGACAAATCAGAATATCAGGCTGCAAGCCAATGGAGCGCAGTTCTTTAACAGAATGCTGGGTGGGCTTGGTTTTGGTTTCACCGGCTGAAGCAATATAAGGCACCAGCGTCAGGTGCATCAAAATGGAGCGACGGCTGCCCAGCTCAACACGCATCTGGCGCACCGCTTCCATAAATGGCAGTGACTCGATATCACCAGCCGTACCACCGATTTCGACAATGGCCACGTCGTAGCCTTCACCACCAGCTTTGATGCGGTCTTTGATATTGTCGGTAATGTGCGGAATCACCTGAACCGTAGCGCCCAGATAGTCACCACGACGTTCTTTTTGCAAAACGTCCAGATAAATACGGCCACTGGTAAAGTTGTTTTTCTTGGTCATGCGGGAGCGGCGTAAAAAACGCTCGTAGTAGCCTAGATCAAGATCGGTTTCCGCGCCGTCTTCGGTCACAAACACTTCGCCATGCTGAAATGGACTCATTGTGCCAGGGTCAACGTTGATATAAGGGTCCATTTTAATCATGGTGACACTTAAACCACGGGCTTCCAGCAAGGTTGCTACTGATGCTGCGGTAATCCCCTTGCCCAGTGAGGATACGACGCCGCCAGTCACAAAAATAAAGTGAGTCATTGATATTCCAATCTGTTACAGCCTACAAATGGCGTTTACTGATGGGGCGCAATTTTACTTCACCCACGCCTCATAAAGCAAAGCACATCCTGTGTTTTCATTATTTTTATTTTGTTGTGCCTAAAAATGACCCGTTTTAAACACTTAAACCCGTACAAGGCGGGCTTAAGCACAATCCGGTCAGACCACTTGCCAAATTTTATGACGACTGAATCTTAAAACTTGTATTCCAGACCAACACCGGCATAACGGGTTTTATTATCAACAGTGCCGTTATTTTTGGTGTTCTGAGCTAAAAAGCCATAGCCCCGGGTCTTGCTATTAAAAGCGTAGTCAACACCAGCTGCGATCTGATCGATATCGTAGTCTTTGGTAATTTGCTTAAAGCTGGTGGTCGCATGGTTATACTGTGCCTTTACAGAGACCTTGCCATAATTTGGAATCTTGTAGCTGGCTCCTACCGTGTAGCCAAATTCATCATCGACATTATTTAAAGCTGCAATAGATGCTGCTGTCGTTACGGCTGTTGCACCGCTTGCGGTGGCAGCGCTAGTGGTATTGGCATTATCTACAGTGGCACGCTGCACTAATGCAGTTAAGGTTAAGCCCACTTCTTTTAGATTAACTGCGCCAGTTCCACGCACAATATTGGCAGTCGCAATCGGTGAGCCAGAAAGACCCAACCAGCGGCTGCCAACGCCACTATCATAACCCAGACCTGCTGATACGCCACTGTCATTTTTATAGGTCAGCGAGGTAGACCATGCATCGGCAAGATTTTTGCCAGAAGCATCACCTGCGCTGGCAACAAATGCACCATCATTATTATCCTCACCCGCAGCAATTAGAGCATTAAACTGAAAATCACCATTGGCAGTTTTTAATACTGGGGTTTCATACGATACGGTATTGTTCAGACGGTTTTCACCAGTCAATGTACCGGTAATATCCACTGCATTGGCCACATAGTTATCAAACAGGTCAACACCACCAGCCAGTCGCTTGACATAGCTGTCAACCTTACCAATCTTTAGTGCACCCAGCTTGTCAGATTTTAAGCCCAAATAACGATTACGTTGCCCCAGATCAGTGCCATCGCCATCCGCATTGATTTGCCACTCAATCAGATAAAGTACGCTTAAATCATCAGTCAGCTTCTCATCACCCTTTAAGCCAAAGAATGAAATATTGGAATCAACCTTCCAGTTATCGTTATTGGTGGTGGCACTGCTGTCATAGTCGAAGCGATCAACTGACAGATCCAGCTTGCCATATAATGCGGGTGCTGCACTGGCAGCATTTAAACCAATTCCACTGATTAATACAGCCAACAGTAATTTTTTCATTGCAGATATCCCCAATAATGGTGCGGTATGTTTTAAAAGTGACAAGCCGTTACATGGTTCAAGTCACTGAATTGTTACACATATAGTGAACTGTCTTTAAAATGTAACAAAACAATTAGTTTTGCATTGCTTATTAAAAAACTGAATAAAGGACTATGGGTTTATCCTAAAAGTATGCTTTAGTAATTTAGATCACATCAGCAAATCCATTAAGATTTATGGCTCATAAAATCTTTTAAATACAGTGTCATACTTAAATTTTACCAATGAATAATTAACATTGTGACCTCCCGCAAGCCAGTGAATCCATTGTAATGACTACGGGCATCGTTGGCCGTTTTATGGGTATTTTTTACTCAGCATTGCGCTAAAAATTACTCGTACCTAAAGCAATATCTGTTCCATTTTTTATGAAAAAATGAATTTTTCCCCTTAAAAATTTTAATAATTTATTTTTTTTGTACTGTCATATTTAACAATTTTGAAATATTTGCCCCCGATACTAGCGAGCAACGGCCAAGCTGGTAAATCCAGAACCTGATTAGCCTATAACTAAATGATGAATGTACAAAACTGACCTTGAGGGTCTTGGAATCTTGGAGAGACACATGAAAAAACTGTTACTGGCGACTGCGGTATCTGCCCTGACCATCAACGCAGTACAAGCGGCCCCTACAGTTTATGGCAAACTGCACGTTACCCTTGATAACGTGGACAAGTTTAGTGCAACTACCAAAGCCGATACTGACAATGTATGGGAAATCAATTCTAACAATTCACGGATCGGCGTTAAGGGTGAAGAAACGTTAACTGACAATTTAAAAGCAATTTACTTGGTTGAATGGCAAGTCAACACTGATGGTGATGGTACTGATCTGGGCCAACGCAATCGTTTTGTTGGTTTGAAATATGACCGCATCGGTACTGTTAAAGTGGGTAAATTTGACTCTTACCTGAAAACGGCTCAGGGTAAGGTAGATATATTTAATGATATGAATTATCTGGATATTACCAGAATTATGGCTGGTGAGAACCGCCCTAATAACGTGATTGGCTTTGAAAGTGATACAAAAGCCCTGAACGGTTTTGGCATTAACCTGATGCTGCAACAGGGCGAAAACAACAAACTGGACCCCAACAGTAATGATGTAAGCAAGAACCTGGGCGATGCCATTTCTGCATCCTTGACTTATGAAAACAAAGACATGGGCGTATTTGCTGCTCTGGCTGGTGACAAAAACGTAGTCAGTACTTTCAATGCAGTAAGTGCCAAAGCAGAAGCTGATGTTATTCGTCTGGTTGGTAGCCTTAATCTGGGTGCAATGGCCAATGTAGCAGGCCTGACCTTGAACGGCATGTATCAAAATGCAGAACCAACCAACCTGTCTGCCGCGGCGACTGCTCCAGGAATCCCTGGCATTCCAGCGACTGGCACCACCCCTGCCATTCCAGCGGTTGCTGCTGGTGTATTCAGAAACTTTGACAAGGAAAACTCTTTCCTGGTTAGCGCGGCGTACGCTATTGGCGAAACTCCATGGGCGGTAAAAGCACAGTATCATCAATCTACCACCAGCTTTGATGGCGGCCGTGATGATGTTGAACTGAGCCAGATTGGCGGCATGGTTGACTATATGTTTAACAGCAAAACCCGTGCGTATGGTTACCTTGCCCAGCAGTCAGATGACCGTAAAAATGTTGATGACCGCATGTATGCTGGTGTAGGTATGGAATTTAATTTCTAATCTGTAATTTATTAATATTCTAAGAACGCTGGCAAATGCTGGCGTTTTTTATTTATTAGACTTCTTTCATAAGTTGTACCAACTCGCCTTCGACAGGCTCAGGCACCGTTGGTTGAGCTTGTCGAAACCAGACTTATGCATGAGATCTAGTATGTTTACACAGCTAATAAGGAGTTTTTTGAGTCCATAAAAAAGAATACTGATATAGGCTCAAGTTGTTTTCGGAACAGTACGCGCATCGACGAAATAATAAAAAAATGACTGCTCTATTGACTTGTGGTTATTTGGGCATCTGTAGCCGTAATCAGGTTGTTATAGTTGTAGTATGTGGCTCTTATGGTTGTCCTTTTCATTGTCCTCAAAACCAGTTGTTATATAGTGGTGTAAAACGGTATATACAGGCAATAAAAAAGGCTTAAACCCTTTGGATTCAAGCCTTTATCTACCATATTTAAATATATGGAGGTATACAATTTTATATAAATGGTGGGGGCGAAGAGACTCGAACTCTTACACCTTGCGGCGCTGGAACCTAAATCCAGTGCGTCTACCAATTCCGCCACGCCCCCTGAGAGAAGATTAAAAATGCACTGCATTTTCTTCCTGCAAGAGAAAAACCCATGATTTTTCTGTGAACGGATAATAACAAACCAGCTTATTCTTGCCTAGCATTATTAATATCAAACGTTCAAACATTGCACAAATAAGCTTAGTTTTTATTTATTTGCAATTTTTGACCATTTTGATAAAGCAAATAATGCGTACCCGAGGCATCAAAAGCATCTTGTAAATGCAGTTTAACTGTTCCCTTCTGACTAAAATCACCGTAGCCATGGCCTGCACTAAATGTAGTATTAAATTGCTGCAAAATACGCTTTAAAATCCATGGATGGGCAAAAATGGAAACCTCAAGCACTTTTGCCTTACGCTTATACTGCTGTTGCCATGTCTTTAATTCATCTGCCATATGCTGAAACTTCTTGGAAAACTCATCATAGTCTTCGGCAGAAAACCTGACCTGACGTGTTATGGAACGATTCCACCATCTCCCTATCACAATATCGTCCGTTTCATAATAGGGTGTCACAGGTTCAGGTAATATTGGTGTATTTAACATTGTGAAGGGTTATTCCTACGGCAAGTTGGCAGTGATCACTATAGGTGATGATGAACACCCTGAAAAGCCTGCTGGGCCAGTCGCCGGATTTCAGTAACTTCGTTCAGGCGATTATGCTGATTCTTAGCCAATAATCCATCTATGAGCATTTGAAAACTGGCCAAATGTTCAGGTAGCAATGGCACAGGCTGCTGACAATGTTGCATGGCCCAACCTTGATAATCATTTGCTTGATATAAACTTTTTTGCATCAGTAGTTCATAAAGAATCAAACCAAGGCTGTAAAAGTCGGTTTGTGCTGTCAATTGCTGTCCCAGAAACTGCTCTGGACTCATATACCGTGGTGTGCCTCTGGTTGCTTCCATTGCTTTCGGAGCAACATTAGATGCTTGAGATTTAATGTCAGGTTGAGCAAGTGCAAAATCAATCAAATACACATTAGAAGGCGCGTTAATCAGAAAATTAGAAGGCTTTAAATCCAGATGCAGCCAGCCGTTTTTGTGCAATGCAAGCACTGCATCCAGCATGCCCAGCCATAATTGTTCTGTTTGCTGTAAAGTGCAAATCTGGCTACTCAGAAAATCCCTGATATTACCCTGCTCCATATAGGGCAAAACCAAATAACGTACTAATTCAGGCGGCGTGCTGGATGATTTTAAACGTAATACTTCTTGCCCAATTTTCAATAATGGCAACCAGTATGATGAATCTATCTCTCGTAACTCATTCAAGACCCGAACTTCGTTGAGAAATAATTCCTGCTCAATCTGGCCTGCTGTTACAGATAGAAATTTTATGACGTACAGTGATTGATCATCTGTTGCTTGCGCCAGATAAAGCTGGGGCCGTGCAAAATTCAGGTGAGACACCTGTGCCTGCAATGGCCTGATTAAGTGGTATTGCCCGAGTCTTCCTTCCATCAATATGGCAAAACCTGCAAATAATTAGATTTGTGAAGGATGCACACGTCGCGATTCGATCGCCAGCAAGGTTTTGGCACATTCTTCATCATTTACAGATTGAGCAAGTAATTCCAGACGCTTGGCACTTAATATTTCCAAGCAATGCTCCAGAGTTTTGCCAATGCGGGCATGGGTTGCAATCCCGCTGATTTTTGGCCAGGTAGCGCGCTCACCTTCGTGTTGCAAGATCTGAAACAGTTTTTTGCTGGGATTTTTTAGCATATAAGTATAATGACGCAGATTATAACTACCCACAATGTTGACGTCGCCATAATAGCGCTGGCCAATAATGCCATAACCATGATCCAGCATTCGTCTGACTGTTGGCATCCGGCCAAAACGTTCACGGGTAAAATCCATGGCGCCCATAGCCAGCATTTTGCCCTGCCCTCGCACAATCTTGCTGGGCCAGCTGAGTAAATCCTTACGATAACGCTGAACATCGGTTTGCATAAAAGGCACAATATGCGGGTTTACCTGACAGGCAATGGTATAGTTAATATTATAGAGCCGTGCAATCCGGGTACGTGGAAAGTCACTGCGGACACTGCCATCTACCCAGCGCAGCGACGACATATAAGGGCTATTTTTACCTTCAGCATTTTTCGCAGTCAGTTTTACTGGCGGGAATAAAACCGGTACAGCACAGGATGCCAGTGCAGCACTCCACATCAACAGATATGGCGACGTCAGCTCATTCATAATGCGTGGGGACTGGCTCCCCTCAAATGGGGCTACCGCAATATTGATATGGCGTCCAGTTCGCGCAAATGCCTCTTCAAACGTATAATTGCCCAGATTTTGCCGCAAAAATACCTTCAACACATTAACATCGGCAATACCACCGCCTCTTAAAATTTCAAACAGCTTTCGAAAGCGGAACGCGTGCTGATAAAACCCATCACCATCATATAAATCAATGAGTTCTTCATCCGTATGGGTACCTAGCATGCCCGCCATCAAAGCACCGGCACTGGAACCGGAAAAAACCTTAGGTAATAAATCCTGTGCATGCAGCGCCTTGCACACACCAGTATGAAACAGCCCCAACGTTGCGCCGCCAGAAAACATCAGGGCTGGCTGGCCATAACTATGTTTGGTGTCTTCAAAAAAACAGTATTTTTCTGCAGCAGGTAAAAAATCAAAGTCATGGTCGCACACGTAATACAGGCACTGACAAACCTCTTCAATATAGTCTTCTATCAGTTTTTTAGTACCAATATATGCATGGCTATAGAGTAAGGGATGACCAATATTACCCAGATCATGATGCAGACCTTCGCGCAAAATCCGCACCAGCTCAACATCCTTGCGCTCAAGGCGATAACGGCGCAAACGGGTCAACCGATCAGCAATCAGTTCATAATCATAATAAGGTGAAGTATTGTCCAGCTTCCAGTCCTGTCTGCCTGTGGCCTCGTCTAATTCCAGTGCCACCTCTTTCCAGGTTTGATAATCCTTTGCGGCTTGCAGATTCTGCTCAAGCTTTTTAATGCGGGTAGAAAGGTTGGAATGATGGGTATAAGTTGGCAAATGCAGATTCATAAAAGTTCCCTGTTGTATTCTTGCTAAACCGTAGTAGCGTTATTGCTAACTGCTCAAATTTCCATTACTTATTGATTAACAACAGGCTTTAGTTAAGCTGATCTAAATCAACATGGTTTAATCTTTACTCATTAGTTATAAATAAGATTCTTGAGTATTTTTTGCAAGTCATTTTTAACAAGAAGCTGCTGAAAAAGATGAAATGAATCAAAACATAACATGGATGCTTCAATACCCAAGAACAGGTTATGCAAAGTGTCTATTGGTAAATATTTATTCGGCTTTAAACTGATCTATTAGAAATGATTGCATAGACTCAGCCAATTTGCTGTCTACAGTAGATCTCTTGCATAAGTCTGGTTTCAACAAGCTCAACCAACGCTGCCTGAGCCTGTCGAAGGCGAGTTGGTACAACTTATGAAAGAAGTCTAGTGTAATTAGACGACTACCAAGTAAGGTTATAGCGCCTAATATGACTAGTATCTTCAGACGCCAAGCTTTCTATTATTCTATTTATTAACTAAAAAATTTTAGGCTGGTGGTTGTAATTCAGTCATTGGCCAGCGTGGGGTGGTTGTTACCTTTAAGTCATCCTGTTGTCCGGCTTTAAGGCGTTGCCAGCCCGCAAAGGCAATCATGGCACCATTGTCTGTACATAACGCAGGTTCTGCATAATAAACCTGCCCTTTTATTGTTTTAAGCTCACTTTCCAGACGCTCACGTAACAACTGGTTGGCACTGACCCCGCCTGCAATGACTAGTTGCTTTAAACCAGTTTGTTTTAGGGCACGAATGGCTTTTTTAACCAGCGTGTCTACCATCGCTTCCTGAAAACTGGCAGCCAGATCAGCCTCACGCCCTTGCCCTCTCACCTTGTTATAACGCGTGAGCACGGCGGTTTTCATACCACTAAAGGAAAAATCCAGCGCCTGATGCATCAGGGGCCGTGGCAAATCAAACGATTTAGGATCACCCTGCAACGCCAGTTTGGCAATATTTGGCCCGCCCGGATACGGCAAGCCCATCATCTTGGCCACCTTATCAAATGCCTCACCGGCTGCATCATCAATGGATTCACCCAGCAGCTGATACTGGCCGATTCCATAGGCTGCCATTAGCTGGGTATGGCCACCGGAAACCAGCAAGGCCACAAAGGGAAACTGGGGCGGATTATTTGACAATAAAGGTGCCAGCAAATGCCCTTCCATATGATGCACGCCAATGGCTGGAATATTCAGCGCATAAGCCAGTGTGCGCCCAAATAATGCACCCGTCATTAAAGCACCCATCAGGCCCGGCCCACGGGTATAAGCAACTGCATTGATTTCCTGTTTAATGACACCCGTTTGTAATAACAACTGTTCCAGAAGCGGAATTAATTTGCGCACATGATCGCGTGAAGCCAATTCCGGCACAACACCGCCATATTCGGCATGCAATTGAATCTGGCTATATAACACCTGCCCTAACAAGCCGCGTTTACTATCAAACAATGCCAAACCTGTTTCATCACAGGATGTTTCCAAGCCTAAAACCAGCATAAGGTGCCTACCTGCAGAAGTCCTGCATAAAAAATAACTACAAACGGACTTATTATAGTCTTGTTCTTATAGATGTAAACGCGTAAAATACTGGCCTTTACTGCGTCCTTGCTTTGTATCTATCCAATGACTGGATAAACATCAGGCGCGTTAATATCAACCTCCAGAGGATGTTACATGCCACAAGTTAAGTTGAAAGAAGGCGAACCAGTTGACGTTGCAATCCGTCGTTTTAAGCGTTCTTGCGAAAAAGCAGGTGTATTGGCTGACGTGCGCAAGCGCGAATTCTACGAAAAGCCAACTCAAGAGCGTAAGCGTAAAAAAGCTGCTGCAGTAAAGCGTTACGCAAAAAAACTGGCTCGTGAGTCTGTTCGTACAACTCGCTTGTACTAATTAATTGTTTATCAGAACAACTATTAATTAGTAAGGCTTGTTTGCCATGTCTGCATTAAAATCCAAAATTACTGAAGCACTTAAGGTATCCATGCGCGAACGCAACATGGAAACTGTTACAGTCATTCGTAATGTGCAGGCTGCAATCAAGCAAATAGAGGTTGATACTCGTGAAGAACTGGATGACGCACGAGTATTAGCAGTTTTAGAGAAACAAATTAAGCAACGCAAGGAATCCATTGCTGCCTTTTTAGGGGCAGGACGTGATGATCTGGCTGCTAAAGAACAATTCGAAATCGGGGTGATAAGTCAATTTCTGCCAGCAGCGTTATCCGAGCAAGAACTGGATACACTGATTGAAGATGAAATTAGCGAACAAGGCGCCACGACCATTCGCGATATGGGCAAGGTAATGAATGCATTACGGCCAAAAATCGCGGGTCGTGCAGATGCCAGTGTGGTTTCTGGAAAAATAAAAAGTCGTCTGGGATAATTTTTAAAATATTTTCTTCTATATTTATTTCTAATAGCCACCCAGAATTTTGCCGTTTTATTTAATTCAATAAAACAACATGTCTACACATTTCTGCTATAAATCTTTCGTATTGCTGTGCCTATTATTCCTATGTCAGCCCTGTTTACCCAGCTATTCATAACAAGAAACTGTAATATAGTTATCTAGTAAATAAACAGGTCAATACCCTCAACAGGTGAAAAAGGATTTTATATGACTCAGCTTAATCATTTCTCCAAGCTCTTTGCTGTATCCGTCCTTGCTTCAGTTTTAGTACTAACGGGCTGTAATGATGATAACGACGACTACCATTTTAATGAATCTGCACAAAATCTGGTGACCAATACTGAGAATTATGCACCAGAACAAACCCAGGCCAACACTACAGTTAGTCAAACCATTACCTATAAAATGCCTGCCATTAATGGTGGTGAGACCAAGGCAACAGCTGTAGTCATGATACCCAAAGGTACTATACCCTCTTCTGGCTGGCCTATTGTCGCTTGGGCGCATGGCACCACCGGCGTCGCTGATCGGTGCGCCCCTAGCAAATTAAAGAATGCCGATGGACTATTTGATCTCGGTGGCAATTTGTCATTGGTCAATCTCTTGTTGAGTCAGGGTTATGCTGTAGTAGCACCTGATTATGAAGGCTTGGGCACTGATGGTATTCATCCCTTCTTAAATGCCCAAAGTGAAGGTGAATCTATTATTTATGCTGTAAGAGCAGCCAAGCAACAATATAGAACTCAGCTTGCCGATCAGTGGGCAGTTGTTGGTCATTCACAAGGTGGTCATGCAGCCATTGCAGCAGCCGAACGGGCCAGTGAAGCCAAGGGTATGAGTTTTAAAGGTGTGTTGGCTTATGCGCCAGCTTCTCACTTAAAAGAAATTTTTGGTATGGGACAGGCTACTGCCGGTGAGTATTTAAATCAGGGTGATCTTCCCAAAGCCATTTCAACCCTGGCCAGTATAGAAACTTTTTCTGCGCTGGTAACTGCTGGTGTTAAACAGACCTTACCCAATCTTAAATATACTGATGTCTTTGGTGCCCGATCTGCGCCTATTGCTGAAAAAGCAGAAAATGTTTTATGTTCAGGTGAATTAGGCCAAACTTTTGGCGCTGATATACAGTCTTACTTCCAAACCAATGGAATAACTAATCCTTATCCTGGTCTGATCAGTAATTTTGATGAAGTACCAGAAATTAAGACTTTCCTTGCAGCTTCCGTAATTGGTGATAAAACAATTAATCAACCAATTGTTGTAGTACAGGGAGATATAGACCCTACAGTACCCATAGATGCAACCAGAGCGCTTGAGCAGCAAATAAAAGCTAAAAACAGTAGCAACACCAACATTCAGTTCAATTACGTCACTGGTAAAAATCATATTACCGTCATTACTGAAGGAACAAACTATCTGGTTAACTTCCTAAACCAGTATATGCCAGTCAAATAGTAAATAGGAATAAAAATAGCGAGTATATTCTCGCTCTTTTTATTAATTGGTAATTACCATATGTTAGCGTGACAAATAGCGCGTCATGTCTTCAATGCCTTTTAAGGTCATCGGGAACATTTTGCCTTCAAATATCTGCTTGATGGCTGCAATCGTCTGGGTATAGTGCCAATAACTGTCATCTTCAGGATTTAACCATGCGGTTTTACTAAAATGATGACGCATACGTTGCAACCAGATATTACCCGGCTCATCATTCATGTACTCAACCGATCCACCACGTGACATCAGCTCATAAGGCGCCATGCTGGCATCACCCACAAAAATTACACGGTAATCCTTGCCATAGGTATGCATCAAGTCCCACGTGCTTATACGACTGCTGGAACGGCGCAAGTTATCTTTCCAGACATGGTCATACAGGCAGTTATGAAAATAAAAAAATTCCAGCGTCTTAAATTCGGATTTGGCAGCACTAAACAGCTTTTCACACTGCTGGATATAGCTATCCATGGAGCCGCCAATATCAAACAGCATCAGCACTTTAACCCGATTGCGACGCTCCGGCACCATCTGGATATCCAGCATGCCCTGACGTGCTGTTGCATCAATGGTTAGGTCAACATCCAGTTCCTCAGCAGCGCCCTGCCGTGCAAAACGCCTTAAGCGGCGCAAGGCAATCTGCATCTGGCGTGTGCCCAATACCTGATCATCATCAAGGTTACGGTATTGGCGCTGTTCCCACACCTTGACTGCTGAACGCTGCCGACCTGGCCCACCGATACGCACACCTTCTGGATTGTCGCCATAAGCACCAAATGGAGAGGTGCCACCTGTGCCAATCATCTTGTTGCCGCCCTGATGTTTTTTATGTTGTTCGCGCAAACGCTCTTGCAACATTTTCATCAGTTCTTCAAGTGAACCGGCTTTTTCCAGTAACGCTTTTTCTTCTGGCGTTAGGGTTTTTTCCAGCAGTTCCAGATCCAGCCATTCAGGTGGAATCTGCTTTAGCCGTTCCAGCAGCTCATCTGTATCAAGCGACTGGATGCCCTCAAAATAATCCTTGATGGCACGGTCAAACTTATCGTAATAACGCTCATCCTTAACCAGACATAATTTGGCCAGATGATAAAATTCCTCACGATTGGCAAATACCAGCCCTGCCTGAACAGCTTCGTTTAAATCCAGCAGTTCCGTGGTGGTAACCGGCACACCGTATTTTTTCAGGGTATAAAACAGATGAACAAACATGGACTGCCCAGCTTATAACTCAGGTTAGCGACGTGACATAAAGGCAAGGCGTTCCAGCAGCTGTACATCCTGCTCATTTTTAATCAAGGCACCATACAATGGCGGAATGGCCGATTTGGGATCACGCATGCGCAGTATATCTTCCGGCATGTCATCAGCCATGAGCAGGCTAAGCCAGTCGATCAGTTCACTGGTGGATGGCGGTTTTTTTAGGCCCGGCACGTCGCGCAGCTTGAAGAAAATTTGTAACGCTTCACTCACTAGTCCTTCACGGATATTGGGAAAATGCACATCAATAATCTGACGCATGGTGGCTTCATCAGGGAACTCAATGTAATGGAAAAAGCAGCGACGCAAGAAAGCATCCGGCAATTCCTTCTCATTGTTTGAGGTAATGATAACTACGGGACGCTGCTTGGCACTAATGGTTTCGCCAGTTTCATACACATAAAATGCCATGCGATCCAGTTCATGCAGTAAATCATTGGGGAATTCAATGTCGGCCTTGTCAATTTCATCAATCAGCAGCACGCAGCGCTCATCACTGGTAAAAGCTTCCCATAATTTGCCCGGCTTGATGTAGTGTCCAATATCGTAAACCTTGTTATCACCCAGCTGGCTGTCACGCAGGCGCGATACAGCATCATACTCATACAGGCCTTGTTGTGCCTTAGTGGTTGACTTGATGTGCCAGGTGATCAGCTTCATGCCAAGGCTTTTGGCTACCTGTTCAGCGAGCAGGGTTTTACCTGTCCCCGGTTCACCTTTAACTAAAAGGGGCTTTTGCAGGGTACGGGCTGCATTGACTGCCAGACGCAGGTTGTCTGTTGCAATGTACTGGTCTGTACCACTAAATTTTTGCTGTAGGTTTGTCATGGGATTCATCACAATAAGATCATTACAAAAGAGAAATTGGCATTAATTAGCCTATACGGCTCAATCACTACACCTATTCAGCGGCTGGCTGCTGGTATTCCTGATATTTGTTCCATAAATATCCCAGAAAAAAACCAAGTGCTGACACAAACAGAATGGGAACCAGATTAGACCAAATCAGGTGCTTTTCATCGGTTAGGAAGCCAAACATCAGCCCAACAATGGCTGGTGCAATCTTGGCATTGGCGCCCTCAGTAATAGTTGGCGATAGCAGCACTGCAAACAGGAATATCCAGCTCATGCCACCAATTGGCCGTGGCAGTACCCGGGCAATAAAATACCAGAGCCAAAGCACAAACAGGCTACCACCCAGATAGATGGCAATTGCCAGATAATATTCAGGAATGTTGTCGAGAAATGCAAAGAGATCAGGCACCGCGCAAACCCTCTGGTGCAGGCGCTGTGGCAGAAATCAGCCCTTCTGGTGGAAGTTGCAGAAAATATCCCTGCTGGTTAAAGGCTTGCAAGACATCCTGAACATTGACACGCGCCAGTTTACGGTCAGGCTGTAGTTCCAGATGCATGACAAACGTCGCGCGTCCAAAAGCCTGCCTTAATGTCGCAGGAACCACGGCAAGCGGGTCTAGGACATCGGCATCATCCGGATAATCCGGGCGCGCAATGTACAGGTACATTTCATCTTTTTTGCTGGACTTATAAATATCGCAATGCATAGATGTCAACATGGATCGCCAATAACCCACCTAGCATACACTAATTTGAAAGAATGCCATTGACTGAAAGTTTAGACTGGTGAGTAAAATTTACTAGTCTACAGGGGACATTTCGGCAGCAAGGGCCTGTTGTTGCTGACTCAGCAGGCTTAAAATAGGCCGGGTAAGCAAGTCATAGCGCCAGCCCAGCAAAAAGGGCGGCAATTTGCTTTCATCTTCTTTAAGCGCAACAAGATTAATCATCGCACTCAGCCATTTTTTACGCAGTAGTACCTCTGTCGGCACCTGAATACTCTGGCTAACCGATTCTACATAATGACTGACCTGATCCAGCAATTCATTATTTTTAAAGCGCAAAGGTCGTGGTAAACGCATTGGCCACTGCGAATGCTCTGGCAAATAATGCATGAGATCCAGAATGGTTTTACCATGTTCACGCTGGATATTGGGACGTAAATCCTTGATGCGCTGTAACTGATAGGCATTCATGGGCTGCTTATCCAGCAAATCAACCATCGTGCTATTTTTTAAGATAAAACTTTTGGGCTGGTCTGTGGCACGGGCAATTTGTTCACGCCAGATGCAAAGCTGCTGAAGCTGGGCGAGCTGCTTGCGGTTATAGCGAAAATTGGCAACTTCAAGATAAAGCTCAGTCAGTGGGGTATCACTGGCGATTTCATGGGCGCAAGTCTGGCAGTCTTCCAGCACATATTCCCACAGCTGCTTGTGCTGCAACTGTTCCTGAATGGTTTTGGCCAGTGCCGGCAAGTGAATAACATCATTGGCTGCATATTGCAATTGCTCGGGACGTAGCGGACGTGCCAGCCAGTCAGAACGGGTTTCACCCTTGTCAATCTGAATATCCAGTTCCTGGCTTAGTGACTGCTGGTAACTCAGCTGCAAGCCATGACCCAGAAATGCTAAT
This sequence comes from Alkanindiges illinoisensis, assembly GCF_004377485.1. GTDB lineage: Bacteria > Pseudomonadota > Gammaproteobacteria > Pseudomonadales > Moraxellaceae > Alkanindiges > Alkanindiges illinoisensis_A. The sequence goes on along the minus strand of NZ_SNTY01000019.1, from coordinate 5,964 downwards.
CCAACCTGTGTATCAAATACATTGGATAGCGGCTTCTGGTTGGCATAATAATGAATCAGGTCAAGGTCTTCGCCACAGGCATGCAAAATATTCAGGCGTGCATTAAAAATAAGCAGCCATAAGTCAGTGAGGTCAAGCGTTTTACCATCCAGCAAAAATACCTGTCCATCAACGTTAATTTGCAATAGGCCCAGGCAAGGTCTTAACGTATTGACTTTAATAAATTCGGTATCCAGAGCATAGGTATCTGTACCGGCCATAGCAGCGTACAAATCATACAGCTGATCCTGCTGAGTGATGTACTGGAACATCCATTTTCTACCGTAACAATCTAGGAAACCATTAAGCCACGTTGCCTAATGACTGACAAGCTAAAAGCAATAATTTAAGCAATAAGCCAACCATTTAGACAATTTTTAGCCAGCTTTTCTGGACAAATTGCCTTACTGCTCGCTCATTAATTAGCCAGACTTAAGATGCTTTAACGTACGGATAAACGATACTGCAAAGCCTGACTCAAGGTATGGCTATCCACATACTCCAGTTCGCCGCCTTGCGGTACGCCCTGCGCAATGCGGGTGACCTTAATAGGCAGGTTTTTACTGGCTTCAATAATATAGTGCGCAGTCGCCTGTCCTTCTACAGTGGCATTGGTTGCCAGAATAACCTCACTAATTTCTTCGTGGTTAATCCGTGACAGCAATAACGGTATGCCTATTTCTTCCGGGCCAATGCCATCTAGCGGTGACAAGTGCCCACCCAATACAAAATAGCGTCCCTTAAAGCTGCCACTTTGTTCAATGGCAATCACATCGGCAGGCGATTCCACCACACAAAGCAAATGCTGGTCACGGTCATTGGAAGCACAAATATTGCAGACTTCTTTTTCAGACAAGGAGCGGCACATGACACAGCTCTGAATAGAGTGCATGGCATGATTCAGGGCATGCGCCAAATCCAGTCCCCCATGCCGGTTACGCGATAGCAAATGTAAAGCCATGCGCTGCGCGGATTTTGGGCCGACACCCGGCAGCACCCGCAGGCGCTGCACCAGATCATCAAACGCTGGACTAAACATGAGCGAGGGTCAGCAAAGCACTGCTTTGCCCGAGCGCAAGGCCAAAAGCTATGCTTGAGGCAAAGAGGTCTAATCGCGCACTGCTCGACCTGAGCGCAAGACGATTAGCGAAGAACCCCAAAGCACTGCTTTGCCCAAGCCCAAGGCCGCTGACCTCATCCTTGGAAAAAAGTATTCCAGACATATTTATCCTGTGCTGTATATCTTAGATTAAAACAGGCCAGCCATTCCGGGTGGAAGTCCCATGCCACTATTGGCTTTTTGCATGGTTTCTTCAGAAACGGTTTCTGCCTGACGTACTGCATCATTAATGGCGGCTGCAATTAAATCTTCAATGATATCGGCATCATCTTTTAGTAACTCAGGGTCAATCTGGATGCGCTTGACCACAAAACGGCCAGTCATGGTCACCTTAACTAGACCGCCACCGGCTTCAGCATTCACTTCAGTTTGTGCCAGTTGTTCCTTGGCCTTTTTGATATTGGCTTCAACATCTTTTTGCATGCGTTGCGCTTGCTGCATCAGCATATTAATGTTCATATCACGTCTCCTGATGAAAATAAAACGAATAAGTCGAGTTAAGCCAACTGATCAAGGCCACGCGCCAGATCAGCCTGAATATCGGCAATATCTTCCAAACCTACTGATACACGCAGCAAGCCTTCGACAATCCCCGCAGCCGCCTTTGCTTCATCAGACAACTTGCCATGCGTGGTTGTGGCCGGATGAGTAATTGTGGTTTTGGCATCACCCAGATTACCGGTAATGGAAATAAATTGAGTCTGGTCAATTACCGACCATGCACCTGCACGCTTACCTTTAACAATAAACGAAACAATACCACCAAAAGCACGTTGTTGCTGTTTGGCCAGCGCATGACCGGGATGACTTTCCAGACCACTATAAAAGACTTTTTCAACGGCTGGATGCGTTTGTAGCCAGTTGGCCAGTTGTAATGCGCTCCTGGAATGTGCCTCCATCCGCAAGCGCAGGGTTTCTAAACCTTTAAGAAATATCCATGCATTAAACGGGCTCATGCTGGGACCACAGGTGCGAATTACGGCAAACACGTCTTCCAGCAGTTTGGCATTACCCACCACCGCGCCCCCCAGCGCACGACCCTGTCCATCCAGATATTTGGTGGCCGAATGAATTACCAGATCAGCGCCAAGTTTTAATGGCTGCTGCAAGGCAGGTGTACAAAAGCAGTTGTCTACAGCCAGCAAAATATCATGCTGATGAGCCAGACTAGACAGCGCCTTAAGGTCAGCGACTTCCGACAATGGATTGCTGGGAGACTCACAAAAAAACAATCTGGTTTTACCGGGCTGAACGGCAGTTTGCCACTGGCTTAAATCGGTAAGATCAACAAACGTAACATCTACACCAAACTTGCGCATGTATTTGTCAAACATGGCGGTAGTCGTGCCAAATACAGCACGCGAGCACACCACATGGTCCCCTGCTTTTAAAAATGCCAGCGCAGTGGCCAGAATAGCGCCCATCCCTGAAGAGGTTGCCACACAACGCTCGCCACCTTCCAGTGCAGCAAGACGTTCTTCAAACATGCGCACGGTAGGATTGGTAAAACGGGAGTAAATATTGCCCTGCTTTTCATTGGAAAAATAGGCAGCTGCATCAGCCGCACTCTGATAAACAAATGATGAGGTTAAAAAAATGGGTTCACCATGTTCGCCTTCATGGGTACGGCGATGTCCGGTACGCAGGGCCAGCGTGTCAAAATGCTGGTTTTGCGATTCCTGATCCTGTTTAGCAGTACTGAATGAATTAGGCTCAAAATCAGGTGTTTGACTCATTTTTTCTCTCAAGGTGCTTAAAAACACAGATTATTAATTAAGGGTTAATTGTGAGAGCGGCAAACCAGCCCGTCAAGGTTAAATTATTAGAAAATTGAGATGTAAGTCCGGCAAGTCATTTTGGAAATTGACACACCCTGTATTTAGGGATGATTGATAATTTTGAAAATACAAATTGTCAGTAATGCCAAATCATCAATTGTTGTATTGGATTAAAATGAATGACTTTGTCGATTACAGTTTCTTGCATTCCTCCTTGCAAACTCCTGTAATTTACCTGTTGTATCCCGTTGCACTACATTGCCAGAGTCCTGCCATGTCCAATTTGTTTAAACCCAAGGCATTTACTTCCAAGGCGCTTGAGCCCGAGCCGTTTACACCAGTGAATCAGCTTCGTAAGAATACACGCCTGATCAATGCCTATGACCGATTGTTTAACAAAGCTCCACTGGTACAATCCGGCAGGACAGCCTATCAGGAGATTTACCACGACGGTCTGGCAACCTTACGCTACTATCCAGCGGCTGCCACAGCTCCCATCAAGCATCGGATTCCACTGGTATTTGTTGCACCGCTAGCCATAAATATGGATATTTACGACCTGTTTCATGACCGTTCGCTAGTGAGCTATTTTACAGCACAGGGTTTTGAGGTTTACCTGATGGACTGGGGCAATCCATCGCGCAAACATGCAAACCTGAATTTTGAACATTATGTGCTGGAGCTGATGCCAAATATGCTGGCTCAGGTGCGCCAGCATAGTGGACAACAGCAGGTAACCCTGCATGGCTGGAGCATGGCAGGTGTATTTACACTGCTGTATGCAGCAGCCACCAAAGACCCGAACATTAAAAACATGATTATTCTGGGAACGCCTATTGATGCCTATGCCTCGGGTGGCATTGGCCGCTTGTACCGCCATGCCGGCAATAGTTTCCGCTGGTTACAGAACAAAACTGGCCTGCATCCGCGTCAACTTCCGGCAACACTGTTACACTCGCCCGGCTGGTCAAATGCGCTGGGTTTCAAGCTGCTTGATCCTGTAGGCACGCTCAAAGGCCATATTAACCTGATCCGGCAACTCGATGACCGCAAGGCAGTGGAAGCTCATGCCACGCTGGGTTCATTTTTAAACAATATGGTGGATTATCCCGGTGGCATTAATCGCGATATGCTGCTAAAAGTATGGATGGAAAACAGCCTGAGCCGGGGTGAGTTTCCCATTGGTGGTCAGACTGCCTACCTGAAAGATATTCATGCTTCCTTGCTGGCAGGTGGTGGATGCAATGACGGCATGGTAACTGTCGATTCCGTACGGCCACTCACACGGTTGGTTGGTACTGATGATGCGACCTTTACCACAATTCCCGGTGGTCATGTTGGCTTGATGAGTAGCCAGCAGGCTGCTACAGAGTTCTGGCCATTCATGGCAAACTGGCTGGCTACACGCTCAAGTTAAGCTTGCCAAGACTGCTTTTTCTTGATTAGTCTTGGCAACATCTCAACCAGATTTTTAGGAAAAAGCGGGTAATGACGATTAGTTCTGTTGCATTTATTGGACTAGGTGCCATGGGATGGCGCATGGCTGCCCATTTGCCCAAGGCATTTGCTGATGTAAGGGTATGGAACCGGACATTCAGCAAGGCACAGCAGCATGCAGCAGAATTTGGCACCCGGGCAGTTGATATTAAAGAAGCAGTACAGGCGGATATTATTTTTTCCTGCCTGCCTACCAGTAGCGAAGTTGAAACCCTGATTGCTGAACATTTACCTAAGGCTGGCAGTATCTGGGTGGATTGCACCAGTGGTGAGCCTACCTCGGCACAGTACCTGAATGTCCATTTGCAGGCGCGCGACGTGGCTTTTCTGGATGCCCCGGTTTCAGGCCAGACCATTGGTGCAGAAAAAGGCACCTTAACAGTTATGGTGGGTGGTGATGCTGAAGCACTGCAACGTGCACGCCCGGCCATTGAACCCTTTGCCGGTTTAATCCAGCATGTCGGCGACAGTGGTTCAGGCTTTGCAGTCAAAGCAGTAAACAACATGCTGCTGGCGGTTAATTTATGGGCAGCCGCAGAAGGTTTTAGTGCCTTAAAAGCACATGGTGTTGATGTGCAAGGTGCGCTTGCCTGTATCAATGCGTCCAGTGGCAAAAGCAATGCCACCGAAACTGTGTTACCGCAACGGGTGTTTAACCGCAGCTTTCCCAATACCTTTGCACTCAACCTGCTGGCCAAGGATGCAGGCATTGCCCTTGATCTGGTACAACGCGCCAAACTGCCTGCCCCGGTTCTGGCCTTAACCCAAAGCCTGATTCGTGCAGCTAGCGACACCTCAGCCAATGACAGTGATTTTTCAGCAGCAGTCAAAATGCTGGAACGCTGGACCAATATCGAACTCAGTTAAGCAGATTATTCTTAAATTTTTTAACCGCATTATTATTTTCACCGCAGAATAAAGGAACCTTACCATGGCCTATGATGACCAGAATATTTTTGCCAAAATTTTACGAGGTGAAATACCTTGCACAAAGGTTTATGAAGATGACAAAACCCTGGCCTTTATGGACATCATGCCGCAAGCTGATGGTCACACACTAGTCATTCCCAAGGAACCTGCTGAAACCCTGCTGGACTTATCACCCGAGAGTGCAGCTTACACCATTAATATTGTGCAAAAAGTGGGCAATGCTATTAAAAAGGCATTGGGAAGCGAAGGGATTGTGCTAATGCAACTCAATGGCAGTAAAGCAGGCCAAACGGTACCGCATATTCACTTTCACCTGATTCCAAGCTCCATTCACGAATTAGGCCGACATGCCAGCCAGATGGGCGATCAGGAAAAAATTAAGCAATTGGCTGAAAAAATCCGCGCTGAGCTAAACTAAGTTTAAGAAATTAAAAGGGCTAAATGAAATAGTTAGCCCTTTTAAAATTATTAGATTAACCCGAATCGTGCTTAAGCCGATGATTCCTTAATTTGAATTGTTGGCTTATTTTGATGAGTGAGTTGATATGCACATAGTGAGGCGTAAATTCCACTCAGAAATCCATGAAGACTACGTGCTCT
>NZ_SNTY01000018.1 GCF_004377485.1 Alkanindiges illinoisensis | reverse complement strand
AAAACCTTCAAAATCTTTGCTGAGCGTTATCGAAATAGAGGTAAAAGGCTTGGTTTGAGATTCAATTTAATCGCTGGAATCTACAACTTGGAACTGAGCAAAAAATGATTTATGAAAGAGGTCTATTGGCACATTTATCTATTGGGTGCCTGTGTTTTAAAAACCCATTTTTTAAAGACAAATAATATGCTGGCCATTCACTGTTTATTGAGGCTGTATTAAGCAGAAGTAATCTCAAAGTACATACTAAGCCTCACTGGCTTTTATTCAGCTTGACCAAGAGATTAATTTTTATTATTAACCAGTATAATTTTTTAATAAATAAGAATAGTTAAGCCTCTAGATTACAAATCGGTTATGCCTAAAATTGGCAGTAATAAACTTTGGGGCAACAAAAAAGCCTTGATGTATGGCATCAAGGCTTTTTGCAGATTCACTGGGAATCAAATTTGGTGCGGATGAGAGGACTTGAACCTCCACGTCTTGCGACACTAATACCTGAAACTAGCGCGTCTACCAATTCCGCCACATCCGCATGCAGTAGGTGCGTTATATTAGGAATAATTTAGTGCATCGTCAAGTCACTCTGCTTAAAGCTTGAGCTAATAAGTAATGGTTTGCCTTAAATTTAACCAAATCTTGCATTAAGAAGTTTAAACCCCATATAAAACCAGCTTGCACCTACAAATTCAGCATGAATACAACAAACTGCAACTTGTCATCTTGAATTATCAATTTTAGTGTATGGTAGCAAGGTGAACTGATTTTCGTCATTAAAGCGTATAAAAGAGAACCTATGAATTGGCAAGACCCTGATGCCGCACGCGAAGCTGAACGCTACGACTCCCCGATTCCCAGCCGTACCCTGATTCAAACTACGATTGAATCGCGCAAGGATGGCCTGTCGCATGCAGAGCTGGTTGAAGAATACCAGCTAGACCAACCTGATGCCATTGAGGCATTAAGCCGCCGTCTGACCGCAATGGTACGTGATGGACAATTAATTCGCTCTGCCGGTTATCCGCCACTTTACCGGGTGGCCACTGATGAAGACCTCCTGATTGGCCGCGTACAAACCAATGCCAAGGGTTTTGGCTTTGTGGTGCTGGACGGCCAGATGGATATTTTCCTGCCTGAGCGTGAAATGCGACTGGTGTTTAATGGCGATATTGTCAAAGTACGCCAGAATGGTACAGACCGCCGTGGTCGCATGACTGGCTATATTGTCGAGGTGGTTGAACACCAGCAGCGTGAGCTAATTGGTAAAGTGGTCGAGCATGAAGGCGACTATTTTGTGCAGCCTGCCCAGCCGAATGGTCACCAGCCCATTGCCCTAGAGCCGGAGCAAATTGCCAATGCCGGGTTAAAGCCTGGTGATTCCACCCAAATTGCCATTGATGAGTGGCCAACCCGTGAAGAATTTGCCAATGGTCATATCATTGCCAATCTGGCCGACAAGGCTGATAGCCAGCTTATTATTCCGGCAACCATTCTGGACTTTGATCTGCCCTTTGAATTTAGCGATGAAGTTTTAGCTGAAACTGCAAAATTCAGTGAACCCGGCGCGCGTGACCGTAAAGATCGTATCGATTTACGGGATCTGCCGCTGGTTACTATTGATGGTGAAGATGCGCGCGACTTTGACGATGCCGTATATGCTGAAAAACGCGCCGGCGGTGGTTATCGGCTGGTGGTTGCCATTGCAGACGTTAGCCATTATGTGAAGGTTGGTACAGCACTGGATGATGAAGCACAGGATCGGGGTACGTCGGTTTATTTTCCCAACCATGTAATTCCCATGCTGCCAGAAGCATTATCCAATGGCCTATGCTCATTAAAACCAGAGGTTGACCGCCTATGCATGGTGTGTGACATCAAGCTGTCACGGCAGGGCCGCGTTACTGGTTATGAGTTTTACCCATCCGTCATGCATTCGCAAGCGCGCCTGACTTATAATCAGGTAGCATCGTACTTAAATGGACAGACGGATGCGGTGCCAGACAAAGCCGCAGTACGCAAGTCACTTAATGTGTTGTTCCAGTTGTTTCAAACCCTGCTGACTGTTCGTCAGGAACGCGGTGCAATGGAATTTGAAACCATTGAAACCTACATGACATTTGATGAACTGGGCGCCATTCAGCAGATTCTGCCACGTAGCCGTAATGATGCGCATCGCCTGATTGAGGAATGCATGTTGCTGGCCAACGTGTGTGCCTCGGATTTTGCGCTTAAAAATGACTTGCCGATCCTATATCGCAACCATGAAGCGCCTGAAGCCACTCGTGTGCAAAAAGTGCGGGATTATGTGCGCCTGCTAGGGTTTGATTTTCCTGAAAAACCGACCCAGAGCGACTATCAATACATCATTGAAAAAACCAAAGATCGGGTGGATGCCACCAGTATTCATGCCGTGCTGTTGCGTTCCATGATGCAAGCCTATTATGGCTCTAAAAACCTGGGGCATTATGGCTTGGCCTATGATGCGTATACGCACTTTACCTCGCCGATTCGCCGCTATCCGGATTTGCTGCTGCATCGTGCCATTAAGGCGTTCTTAAAGCAAAAGCCCAGTGAGCTTGAAGGTCAGGCACTGGCAACGGCCGGTGAGCATTATTCGCAAACCGAGCGTCGTGCCGATGAAGCCTCACGCAGTGTGATGAGCTGGCTCAAGTGTCACTATATGGAACAACATATTGGTGAAGAATTTGATGGCACCATTACCTCAGTGACCGACTTTGGTTTGTTTGTTACCCTTACTGAGCTATATGTTGACGGCATGCTGCATATCAGCCAGCTGGGTGAGGATTATTTTGTTTATGATGCTATTAGCCAGAGTCTGGTGGGTCAGCACAATGGCCAGCGCTTTAGTTTGGGGGATCAAGTCCGCATAAAAGTGATGGCTGTCCATCTGGAAGAGCGCAAAATTGACTTTGGACTGGTCAAGCAGTTAACCGCGCAGGGTCGTGCTGTACGCCAGAAGGCGCCCCGTACCCAAATTGCGGATGAGGTCAATTCTAGCAGCAAAAAGAAAACGACAGGCAAGCCAGCGAAGGGTGGCAAGCCCTCTAAGCTTGACCCTGCTGAAAAGTCAAAGAAAACCAGAAAACCTCGGAAGAAAGCCAAGAAATCCAACGCAAAACCTAAATCCAAAGAATAAAGGATTAAAGCCGTCATGCAATTTTACATGGCGGCAACTTATCATTTAGTGAGCCATCCTCCTATGCGCTTAAAATTTCATAATTTATTTTTGGTTGTTTTACCTATTAGCCTAGGTCTAACTTTAAGTAGTTGCACCTCTCCTACGCAACCGGAACACCGTATTATTGAACTGCAAGCTCAGGCATGGCATGAAGTGAATAATGATGAGGCCGTTGCCATTCTTTATACGCAGCAACAGGCAGGCAATCCACAGCAACTCAATCAGCTGATTCAACAAAAATTAAATACCGCTTTTGCTATTGCCAAAAAATATCCAAGCGTAAAGATCAGTTCAGGCCAGCAAAATACCTCGCCCATTTATAATCAGAGGCAACGGATTACCGGATGGACGACGCATGCTGAAATCATTCTTAAAAGCACTGATTTAAAATCAGTCAGTGAGCTGCTGGGTATTTTGCAGGATCAACTCATGTTGCAGTCGTTAAAATTTCAGGTTTCTACCCAACAGCGTAAGCAGGTTGAAAATCAATTGATTACCGAAGTCTCTAAAATATTCCAGCAAAGAGCAACTATTGCTCAACAGGCTTGGCATTCATCTAACTATGAATTGGTCCGATTTAAAATTTTAAGTAATACTCAATCTACTCAACCCATTATCTATCAATCCGCTATGGGCGACGCCGCCGCAACTGCTTCTGCACCTGCGCCGATGCAGGCAGGACAAAGTCAAATTATTGTTGAGGCAACTGGCAGTGTGCAACTGAAATAACCTTGAGTTAAATACATATTAGCCGTATAATTTTCGGTCTTTCCAAATCCTTACCTTAATCGCAAGCGAGAACCATAATGGCACGCGTAACTGTAGAAGACTGCCTGAGTGCAGTAGACAACCGTTTTGAACTGGTTCTGGTTGCTGCTAAACGTGCACGTCAATTGGCACGTGGTATCAGTGAGCCAACCTTGCCTTGGGATAACGACAAGCCAACTGTTATGGCACTGCGTGAAATTGCTGAAGGTCATGTTAGCCGTGACATCCTCAAGCAAAAAGATGACGCGCTGCAACCTTCCAGCCTTGATCTGGCACTGGCTCCTGCCCTGAATCTGGACAACTTTAGCTTTTAAATCAGTTTTACTGTCAGCTTCTGATGTTCAATGTTAACGGCAAGTGCGACTGCTTGCTGTCATTAAAAAAGCCTGATTTGTTTCAAGTCAGGCTTTTTTAATTTTTATGCTGTCCTTAGCATAAAAAGCCAAATAATCAATTGACAAGACCTGCGTTTTGCTTTTCATTAGAGGGTTAACGTAGAGCTTATTCGTCCAGGCCCGTATTGATTTAGGAATCATGCCTATGCAAGGCGACGTTATTCGTCATGCCCAGCAACAACTTGCCAACATTCTGGCAGCCTATTTAAATGCTGAACAAATTCAGCAGATCATTGCTGCCTGCGATTTTGCCAACGATGCCCATAACGGTGTTATTCGCAAAAGTGGCGAACCCTATATTTTGCATCCCATTGCGGTGGCCTGTATTCTGGGTAACATGCATCTGGATGCCGACAGCCTTATGGCAGCGTTACTGCATGATGTGATTGAAGACACACCAATCAGTAAAACAGAAATTGCCAAACAGTTTGGTGCCAAGGTTGCAGAACTGGTGGATGGCGTGACCAAGCTCACCATTTCCAAGGATAAGCAGGACAATAAGGCTGCTTCATTTCGTAAAATTCTGTTAGCCACCCTGCATGATCCACGGGTCATTATTATTAAGCTGGCTGATCGCCTGCATAACATGTCAACGCTGGATGCCTTGCGCCCGGAAAAAAGGCAGCGGATTGCACAGGAAACCTATGACATTTTTGTGCCCATGGCGCGGCTGGTGGGAATGAATGACATCGCCGACCAGCTTGAACTGTTATGTTATGAAAATCTTGATCCTGCCCTGTTTAACCGCATTCAGACCGCCTTACAAACCACCCGTACCCAACGTAGTACTTACCAGAAAGTCTGGGCAGAACGCCTTGATAAAATCATTAAAACCCTTGGCCTTAACGGCACACTTGAAGAAAAAGACAATAACATTCAACTCTTCCAACGTTTCTTTAAAAATAAAACCGATTTAAATTCACTCATTCATATTCATGCTTTTGACATTGTGTTAGAAACTGTGGCTGCCTGCGATCAACTCGCTGCTTACCTCAAGCAGCATTATCATGTGCTGAAACTGGCAGATCATATCCGCAACCCCCTGCCTGGCGGCAATCAGGCGCTGGAGCTGTCGTTGCGCGGTGAAGTTACCACACTGGACTTAATGCTACAAACCCCCCGTATGCGCGAAGCGGCGCGCCTTGGCGTAGTGCTGGGTGAATCCGCACCACAGGCTAGCCGCTCGGCCATTCAGGCGTCCTTAACCAATCTTAGCGAATTGATTGATCGCGACTGTGCCAAAACCACCTTAAACTCGTTGCTGGATTACTTGCACCGCGAAAAAATTCTGGTATCCACACCAGATGGCGATATTCATGAACTGCCACGCGGGGCAACAGCGGTTGATTTTGCCTATGCGGCCAGCTTGTTTCTGGGTAACCATGCAATTGGTGCCAAGATTGATGGCATCATCAAGCCTTTAAGCACGCCGCTCAATAGTGGTGAAGTGGTTGAAATTATTACTGATGTGCTGGCAACCCCTAATCCTGAATGGCTAAGCTTCGTCAATACCCAAAAAGCCCGCCGTTCCATTCAAAATATCTTGCGCGATCAGGATATCGAAGAGCAGCGTCTGGTTGGCCAGCAAGCGTTAAATCGTGCGCTTAAACTCTACCATCACAGTTTGACTGATCTGAGTACTCAGGATTGGCAAAACTTGCTCACGTGGCGGCATGTAAATACTAAAGAACAGTTGTTTGAACAAATTGCCATTGGTGATTTGCTTCCCCAACTGGTTGCTTCACGGTTGTTTGCCGACCAGAACCAGCAGACGTTGATTACCTCCAGTCAGCTTATTCGGGGTACAGAAGGCATTGATGTACGCTATGCCAACTGCTGCACTCCGATTCTGGATGATCCCATCCGTGGCCATCTCACCCGTCGCGGCTTGATTGTTCACCGCGCACGCTGTAGTAACCTGTTACATGAGAACCAGCAGCACCCGGAAAATATTATTCCCTTGAACTGGCAAGAATGTGATGAGGCTGATGCCCGTTTTCCAGCCTATCTATGCATAGATGAAAAACTGGATGATGAGCAAACAACCGAAATTATCTATAAAATCCGGCAGTTTGAGGCTGGCCTTGAGCAAATGACCAGCGATGATGAAAAAACTTATCTATCTCTGATTGTCCGTGATCGTGACCATCTGGCACACCTGATTCGTGAATTACGTATTTTACTGGACTTTCCCAGCCTGACCCGTTTAGATAGTGCCTTTAATATTCGCGAACGTGAATACTCAGCCAAACAAGATTCTTTAGCTTGACTCAGGAATTGGTTATTATCCAGCAAAATTTATACATGATTGGAGTCTTTCATGACACGTACTGTCATTCATAGTGAACAAGCACCAGCCGCTATTGGAACTTACTCACAAGCCATCAAGATTGACAACGTGGTGTATTTGTCAGGCCAGATCGGTCTTGATCCCTATAGCATGGAACTGGTAGAGGGTATTGAAGCCCAGATCCGTCGTGTATTTGATAACCTTAAAGCAGTCTGTGAAGCAGCCGGTGGTTCCCTGGCAGATATTGCCAAGCTCAACATCTTTTTAACTGATCTGGGTAATTTCCAGCTAGTAAACCAGATTATGGGTGAATACTTTACCCAGCCCTATCCTGCCCGCGCAGCCCTAGGAATTAATACCCTGCCTCGCAATGCTTTGGTTGAAATGGATGGTATTCTGGTTATCAATCACTAACTCTTTCGCTGTTCTGCCAAACCATTAAGTCGCCTTGTGCGGCTTTTTTATGAACACTAAGAATTTAATTTTTTTTGTAAATAAGAATACGACAACTTGACATTTGATAATAATTATCAATAATATCTATTATCTTATTTGTACTTCCAACTACGGAAACAAGAGACCATGTACGTTTGCCTATGCCGTGCCGTGACTGATCGCCAAATTCGAACTAGTGTTGAAAATGGAGCATCCAGCTTCCGTGAAGTACGCGATGAACTTGAAGTTGGTACCTGTTGTGGTCGTTGTGTGCCTGAAGCCCGTGAACTGATTGATCAAACCCTTTCTGAAATTGCTGGCCGTATTTCGGTCGCTGCCTAATTTTAAAAGTTGCCTGATTCTAAAATAAGTTTCTGTTTCTCCTCTCCCGCTCTCATGAAAGATCATAACCTGTAGCGGGATTTTTCTTTTTTAACCTGCAATTTTCATAAGTTTAAAAAGCTTAGCTTTAATGTGATTGTCATTTTCATTTGCAGTTCCATAAACTGCTCGAAAAATTCTACTGATTTTTATAATCTATAAGCAATTTAAAAGGCCAGCCAAACGATTTCTTGTTCTATCCTTGATACGTTTAGTTAAATCTTTACTTTGGATTCAGGTCATCAAACAACGGCGCTTTAGCTTTATATATTCTTGTGCTTGGAGTGAATTGTCGCCTAGCGCTTAGAAAAGCAACGCCTCGTTTAATCTTGTACACGTCGAGCGAAGCTTCTTGCCGAGCAATGCTCTTTATACACTCGGGCAATGCTTTAAATTCCCTTAATTCTCGCTCAGGAGCGAATCATGAAAGGCGATCGTCAAGTCATCATTCATTTAAATAATGTGCTATATAACCAGCTTACGGCGATTAACCAGTACTTCCTTCATGCGCGTATGCTTAAAGACTGGGGGATTGAAAAGCTGGGTCAGCACATTTATAAAGAATCCATTCATCAAATGAAACATGCGGATAAAGTGATTGAACGCATTTTATTTTTAGAAGGTCTCCCTAATTTGCAGCAACTGGGCAAATTGCATATTGGTGAAAATACCCAAGAAATTTTAGCGTGTGACTTGCGCATGGCTACTGATGCGCATGTTACCTTAAAAGCTGCTATTGTCTATGCTGAGCAAGCTGCAGATTTTGTTACCCGTGACATGCTACGTGCAATTATGGCTGAGGAAGAAGAATATATTGACTGGACTGGCACCCAGCTTGCGTTGATTGAAAGTGTGACATTGGAAAACTATATCCAGTCGCAGCTTTAATTATTACTCAAATAAATGCTGGCTTTAAGCCAGCTTTTTTTATGATGATTTTGCAAATTTTACAGAATTCACTACTAATATAAGGTTGTCCAAACCATAGTTGATTAGCACCCTCAGGTCTACCAAGTTCGCTACATGTTTATACCATCATAGATATCCGCAACCAATAGCGTCAATCCAACAGACTGCAAAATAAAAGACTCATGAGGTTCATAATAATGAGGCTGCCAGCCATCCAGCCGACTTAACACCTCTACCAGTTGGGTTTCCTGTTCGATCATCACATATTCCTGCAAGGTCGGAATTTGCTGATATTGCTGTAACTTAAAAGTTTTATCATACATTTTGGTTGATGCCGATAATACTTCGACAATCAAAATTGGCGTTTCTACAAAATAAGCATCATTTGATATCTGGCTGCAATCCACCACCACATCGGGATAATAGAAGTTTTTTGCTATTTTTACTTTCATATCATTAATATAAGGGCGACAGGGTTTGCCCTTAAGATGAGCGCGAAGTTCCGCAAAAACATTCCCTGAAATCAGATTATGGCCTGCGCTTGCACCCACCATAGCGAATACTTCACCGTGCACAAATTCATGTTTAGTTTGGCTTTGTAATTCGCCTTGCAGGTACTCTTGTTCAGTTAGGTGATATTTATTGGCAATAGTCATTTTTAAACCTTAGTAGCATAATAGCTCAAATATAGCATATTCAACCTGTTCTAAAATAACTAAAGGATTTTAAGTAAACTATATAATGCGGCACATTGGAATAGCCTTGAATTGACAAAAAAGGTAAAAAAAAGCCCGCGGGGGGCGGGCTGAAGGGGGTCTTACTGTCTTGGGGACAGTAATAATATTACGGTTAAACTGTAAATCTGTCTGTTAGTTGAATGTAGATTGGGTGTAACTTAACGTCATTAGAATGATACAAGGCGTAAACCCTAGCTCCATGGCCTTAAATCTACGATTTTAATGACCTGCCCTGTTTCTTTACTTACCAGTACTGTCATATCCAGATTGCTGGCCTTTAGAGGTACCCAACCGTTGGCCGCAGGGTATTTGGATAATAATTTTTGCACCTGATCTTTATTATTAAATTGCTCTAGCGCCTGTAAAGGTAGGGCGCGTTGCTGCATTTGTGTCTTAGCTTGCAATAGTGATACATAGCGTTCAGGACGCTGAGCAAGTGATACTCCGCCTAACACTTCGGCAAACATGTCATTATTACGCTGCTGAGTATCCTTTGCGAACTCTACCGCCACGTATTGCGGTTTTAACCATGAAGGCTGCTGATATTGCGGTAAAGCTTTTTCTATATTTTCTTTAACAACCTCATTATTTCTTACTAACTCAAAACGGTCTACGTTATATACCAGCCACGCAGGGCGGCCTTCAAAAATGCTATAGATACCATAAGACAAAGCTAAAGCCTGAATTAAAATAATAATCCCTAAGTCCATTTTGAGACTTTTTTTATGTTCTTTATAAACAATAAAACCTAATATTGGCCCAATGATGACATCAATGGCCAGCAGCATTAAAAAAATATGCGTGACACCAATAGCTTTAGCAAGTGGCACAGGATACCAAACGCAAAACACCATGATGATTGCAATAAATGCAATAATGGCTGAAATGGCAAGATGACTTAGGAAAAATTTAAGGCGTTTGGGCATTTTTAAAATTACTGCATCAAATAAAAGGTAGAAAAGGTTATTTGGTCAGCTTATATGATATTGCCTTAGTAAATTCAGTCCAAATTGAATTCTACCAACTAATATTTTTGCTATCTCTTCATTAAATCCAACTTCAGACATAAAATATTCTATAAATTCTTCTTCAATAAATTTATCTGAACTTTCAAACAATTGAATTATTAACTTATAGAAATTTATTTCATCACTAGAATTGAAATTCGCATTCATTGTTATATTAACACTTATGGTAAACGCTTTTAATTTATTTAAACTTTTATGCGATAAGCCATTCTTAAAATAGTTTTCCACTTTTGTTCCTATTAAAATTATAAACTTAATTTTTTTAAAAATAAAAAAGACTGGCAAGCCAGTCTTTCTATCAGCAATCTATTAGCGGCAATTAGAAGGAGCAAGTTTAGCCTCTAAAGTACCTGCCGTAGCACTAGAAACTTTTTTCGTAGCTCCAGCAGCTAAACACTGCCACTGTACGGCATCAGCAGGTGGTGTATAAGCTTTTGTAGAATCTGGTAGTGCAGCAGGAGTAGCACCAGTGTAAGGAGCTAATACTAAAGTAGCACCATCACTTACTGGCTTATCATAAGTAACAGTAATTTCACCATTAGTATCACTTACTGCTACACTCTTAACATTTGGAGTAGCTGCTGGAGTAGTCCAGCCTAAGCTGTATTTAGAAGCATTAGAAGCATTTTCTGCAACAGCAGTTTTAGCGCTTGATGCTAAAGACAAGCCTTCTGTCACTTTAGCGCGCTTGGTATAATCCTGATAAGCAGGAATTGCTACAGCAGCCAGAATACCAATGATCGCAACAACGATCATCAATTCAATTAACGTAAAACCCTTTTGTGCGTTCATATAAATTCTCCCAGGAATACAAAAATAGTAGTGTTGGCTTGTTGTTTTGACCAACGCTCTAACACACACGCTGTTATATTGCATTTGTCATGCCAAATCAATACATGTGAATTTTTAACGCTGCAAAAACAGGCAAATAAAGCCATTTTGTTAGTTAGAGCACATTTATAGTTACTAATAAAAAGTAATTTAGGGGAATAACTGACAATTTTTGTCGCCTAACAATGCTGTCTAAAAAAATAGTCAGTTCAGTTAAAAGCTTTAAAACATTATAAAAATATAGCCTGATTGCTTAGTTCATTACCTAAGTCTTTTATTTTATTAGCATAAAATTGGTTAAGCACTTCGCCAATTTGGTCAATACCACTAATTACCCCAGCACAATACTGTTTTTGCTTGAGCAGCGCAGTAATATTACTGCAAATTGTGTCCCAATTCTCGCTTGTAACAAAATGATTTATGCCGCGATCAGCCACAATTTCAACTTTGCGCTCACATAAGTTGATATATAGCAGCACACCGCTGTTATAGGCAGTGTCCCACACCCCATATTCAGCAAACAGCTGTTTTGCACGGGTTCTGGTATTACTGCGTAATGCCATATCCAGTGGCAGATGGCCTTCAATAATCACTTGGATCTCACCCGCATGATTTTGCTCAGCACGCGCGACGGCGTTGCTAATCTGCTTTTGTACATCCGCATTAAAGCATCGGCGTGTCTGCCATGGTAGATAAATAAAATTTCTAAGCCAACGTGAAAAATCCAGTTGTTTAGAATCATCTGTTAGTTTTTGATGACTACTTATCAGGTCAGTCTCGTTATTTACCATGATCCAGAAGCTCCACCGCCGCCAAATGAGCCACCGCCACCGCGATAGCTTCCGCCGCTAAAACCGCCACCGCGTCCCCCGCCAAACCCACCACCATTTAGTACACCAGATAGAAGCAGTTGTGCGATTGAACTAATTAATAAAAAGAATACGCCCCCACCTAGCATCAAGCTACCAATGAGGCCAAGTCCACTGCTTAAGCCCCAGCCGATTCCCACTGCACCGGCAATACTGGCGCTTAAGGATTTTCCTATAAACAGTGCTGCAAACATGCCGCCCAAGCAAAGAATAATCAGCATGGTCAAACTGCTTTGGGTGCGGGCCTGTTGTTGGGCTTGAGCTGCCTGCTGTTGTTTAAGTTGATCCGCACTGTTTTTAGCAATTTCTGGATCAAGTTTTAAGATTTGGTCAATCTGGTTTAAGCCAGCAGCCAATCCAGCCGCATAGTTGCCTTGCTTAAACTGGGGGGTAATTTGCTCTTCAATAATGCGCTTAAGCACAACATCGGGTAATACGCCTTCTAGCCCATAACCCGTTAAAATCTGGATACGGTGATCATTGACTGCAACCACAATGAGCAAGCCATTATCTGTTTTTTCATTGCCCAGTTTCCATTGTTCAAAAGCACGGGTAGCGTAATCAAAAATGGCTTCCTGTCCGGTACTGGACAAGATAATAAGTCCGGTTTGTGCCCGTCCTGTCTGATAGATTTCCAGAATTTTTTGGCTAAGTTGTTGGTGTTGCTCACTGGTTAATAAGTTGGCCTGATCAATCACCGGGCTGTTTAAATCGGGCAATGTGGCCTGAATGAGGTTAGGGTCAGCCTGTGCAGGTCTCTCTGCCGACGTTGAGTTTTCTATATTGCTTTGATTATTAGTGGGTCCACTGATTGGCGGTATAGCACTGTTCAGTACTGGCCCACCCGCCTGCTTGGCCTGATTTAGAACGATAGCCGCTTCTGCCACCTGGTCTGCTTGCGTCGCTGCTTCTGCATGGGTTTGGACAGCAGTTAACAGCAATACCATCATTATAAAAATGATTAAATATTGATGGCATTTGTCCCGTAAAACTGCAAGTAGCGGCATAGCATTGTCTTCTGGTTTGGCCTTTCAACTGCGGATAATTTTTAGTTATCCAGCGTTACGGCATTAAAATCAGCTTTCTCACAAGCAGGTTGTTTTAACAACGTGGTTTTAAAAACATGATCCTAAGAACCTGATTTTAAAACCATATACATTAATCAGGGCTGTGCCACTGGTGGCGCTGATTGGCCAGCAGGTGTTGCTGTATCAAAACTGACTGTGGGCGCCGTTGAAATACTGGCTTCATTATTGACTGAAAAATTGGGACGTGGCTGCATGCCAATCACTTTGGCTGTTAGCGACTGTGGCAACTGGCGTACATAGGTATTGTAGTCCTGCACCGTTGTGATGTAACGATTGCGTGCTACGGTAATGCGATTTTCAGTGCCTTCCAGTTGTGCACTTAAATCACGGAATGAGGCATCTGCTTTAAGGTTTGGGTAGTTCTCAGACACTACCAGTAACCGTGACAAAGCCCCGGTTAACTGGCTTTGGGCTTGCTGAAACTTCTGGAATGCAACCGGGTCATTGACTAATTCAGGCGTGGCCTGAATACCGGCCACCGATGCACGGGCACGGGTAACTTCGGTTAAGACCTGCTGTTCGTGGCTGGCATAGCCTTTGACCACATTCACCAGATTGGGCACCAAATCGGCGCGACGCTGATACTGGTTCAATACTTCAGACCAGCTGGCGTTTACCGCTTCATCTTTGGCCTGCAAGTTATTGTAGCCACAACCTGGCAAGCTGCTGGCCAGTACGCTTATTAGTAATAATGCTGGTAATACCCGACGTGTCATGTGTCTAACCTGTTTTTATCAATGTCTATGGTTGACATCATGCGGCAATGCGCAGGTTTTTCCAGATTGAAATTGTGAATATTTTTAATGGCTTGTTACGGTTGATGCTTCAAATAACTTTTAGATAGTTTAAAAAAAGCCTTGAAGTGACGATATGGCAAATAACACTTATACCTATACAAGACTGTGTGGCTTTGCTCATCGTACACTCAAGCATAGCTTTCGTCTTGCGGTACGGCAAAGCGATGCTTTGCTAATCGTACCTCAGGGCGGTAGGATAACAACAAAAACCACTCAGGAGCCAATGATTAATGGATGGTCTTGGCAACTTCCATAAAACTTGCTACCTGATATTCATTCGCCAGTCGGTTTTTCCAATAATTCAAAATTTTGGAATGGTCAATTTCCGAAGGATGAAAATCCTTTTTATAATAGGAAAAGTATTCAGGGGTGAGTTGAACCAGCATTTTTGCGACCAGATACAGTCCGCGAAGATTGCCACCAACTTTTGGCAGACTTTTCAATTTGTCCTGCCAGAATAAACGCTGGGTGGCATATAGCGTTAAACTGGCAAAACTGGTGGTTACCGCGCCTGCATGACCTGACGGCGTAATTTTAGGTCACAATACAAGGCTTGATAGGTGTCAAAAGCCACACTGCGATGCTCGATTTCTTCAATGGCATGCCATACTCAGAGCTTTACTGCATCATCATCCAGCGTTTCCAGCAATTCAGGATGATTTAAAATATAACCACCCAGTAACGCGGTAAAATGCTCAAATGTGTTGAATACCCATGGTTCCAGGTCTTATTCGGGCAAGCTTAGCCAAGGCCATAAGGCTACTGCATGCCTATAGCATCAATGCAGATGAGAAAATTGATCTATTAAGGGTACGGTAAATCATAAATTGGATAAAGACATTGCTCAAAAAATCAGCATTAAAAAAGCAGCTTAATCAAATGACCAAGCTGCTTTCTCAACAACGGTAATGGGGCTTTAAAGGTTAAAGCACAGCGCGATTAAACGCTCAGGTAATCCAGAATACCTTCGGCAGCCTGACGGCCTTCCCAGATCGCAGTTACGACCAGATCGGAGCCACGCACCATATCACCACCAGCAAAGATTTTTGGATTACTGGTCTGGAACTTGTAGGCCTGATGTTCTGGTGCCACCACACGGCCTGAACCATCCATGCTAATGGTTGAACCCTCAAACCAGTTGGCCGGACTTGGACGGAAACCAAAGGCCAGAATCACCGCATCAGCTGGTAGGATTTCTTCAGAACCCGGTACTGGCTCAGGACTGCGACGGCCACGGCTATCCGGCTCACCCAGTTGAGTGGTTACGACTTTAACACCGGTTACCTTGCCATCTGTATCGCCCACAATTTCAATAGGCTGACGGTTAAACAGGAACTCTACGCCTTCTTCACGCGCATTTTTCACTTCACGCACTGAACCAGGCATGTTGGCTTCATCACGGCGGTAAGCACAGGTCACATGCGCAGCACCCTGACGGATGGAAGTACGGTTGCAATCCATTGCGGTGTCACCACCACCCAGCACGACAACACGCTTGCCTTCAAGGTCAATATAATCCGCAGGATTCTTCTCCCAGCCCTGACAACGGTTGACGTTGGCAATCAGGAAATCCAGCGCATCATACACGCCATTAAAGTCTTCACCAGCAAAGCCACCCTTCATGTAGGTGTAAGTACCCATACCCATGAATACGGCATCATAGTCGGCCAGTAACTCATCAATGGTCACGTCAGTGCCAATTTCGGTGTTTAGGCGGAACTCAATACCCATGCCTTCAAAAATCTCACGGCGACGCACCATGACATTTTTTTCCATTTTAAACTCTGGAATACCAAAGGTCAGCAGCCCACCAATTTCCGGATTTTTGTCAAACACGACGGGTTTTACCCCATTGCGTACCAGAATATCAGCACAGCCCAGACCAGCAGGGCCTGCGCCAATGATGGCTACTTTTTTGTCAGTCCACTTCACATGTGACATATCTGGACGCCAGCCCAGTGCAAAGGCGGTGTCATTGATATATTTTTCGGCGTTACCAATGGTGACAGCGCCAAAGCCGTCATTTAAGGTACAAGCACCTTCGCACAGACGATCCTGTGGGCAAACACGGCCGCACACTTCAGGCAGGGTGTTGGTTTGGTGGCACAGTTCAGCTGCACGGAACAATTGGCCTTCAGTCACCAGTTTGAGCCAGTTGGGAATATAGTTGTGTACAGGACACTTCCACTCACAGTACGGATTTCCGCAAGCCAGACAGCGATGTGACTGGTTGGCCGCATGTTCCTGGGTAAATGGTTTATAAATTTCTACAAACGCTTCGGTACGAACAGCAATATCTTTTTTCTCTGGATCCTGACGCGGCACTTCCAGAAACTGAAAATCATTGTTTAGGCGAGTCGCCATGCTTATCTCCGTGGGTCAGTGCTGCCAGTCCGATTAAGACGGCAGCACGTGCCTGGTGCAAAGTAAAAAAGACTTATTGAGGATCTGCCATGGTGGTTTTCAGCAGGCTATTCAGGCTTGCCGCTTTTGGCTTCACCAGCCAGAACTTGCGGCTGTAAGAGTCAAACTCATCAATGATGGTTTGTCCCCAGGCACTGCCTGTTTCACGCACGTGATCTTGCAGGATTTCCAGCAGGTGATGGCGATAATCTTCCATCGACTCGGTAGAAATACGGTTCAGGTCAATCAGCTCATGGTTGCAGTAATCGAAGAAATCACCGTCCAGATCCAGCACATAGGCAAAACCGCCGGTCATGCCCGCACCAAAGTTATGGCCTACCCGGCCCAGTACGGTCACAATACCACCGGTCATGTATTCACAGCAGTGATCGCCAGCACCTTCAATCACAGCAAAGCTGCCTGAGTTACGCACGGCAAAGCGTTCGCCAGCTGTCCCTGCTGCAAACAGCTTGCCGCCAGTCGCACCATATAGACAGGTATTGCCAATAATGGCTGTTTCCTGCGTTTTAAATGGTGAGCCTTTTGGCGGGAAAATGGCAACCTGACCACCGGCCATGCCCTTGCCGACATAGTCGTTGGCATCACCTTCCAGACGGATATGCAAGCCACCCGCATTCCACACGCCCAGTGACTGACCAGCAGTTCCTTTTAAATGCACCACAACTGGCGCTATTTCCATGCCAAGGTTGCCATAACGCTTGGCAATTTCACCAGAAACGCGTGCACCAATGGAACGGTCACAGTTACCCACGATAAACTCAAAGCTACCGCCTTCACCCGCTTCAATCGCAGGTAGCATCACTTCAACCATGCGTTCCGCCAGCAAACCTTTGTCAAATGGCTCGTTTTTCACCACTTCACAATAGTTGGATTTGCCATCCGCCGAGGCATGGGAAGTTAGCAGCGCGCTTAAATCCAGATTGGCATGCTTGTCAGTTTCACCCGGCAGCACTTCTAGTAAATCAGTACGGCCAATCAGGTCGCGCAGGGAGCTTACACCCAGAGCTGCCAGCCATTCACGGGTTTCTTCAGCAATAAAGCGGAAGAAGTTGATCAGCATTTCTGGCTCACCAATGTAATGCTCTTCACGCAGGTGATCCTGCTGGGTCGCCACACCGGTTGCACAGTTATTTAAATGACAGATACGCAGGTATTTACAGCCCAGTGCAATCATTGGAGTGGAGCCAAAGCCAAAGCTTTCAGCACCCAGAATGGCTGCTTTTACCACGTCCAGACCGGTTTTTAAGCCACCGTCCGTTTGCACCCGAACCTTGCCACGCAGGTCATTTACGCGTAGCGCCTGATGCGCTTCACTTAAACCCAGCTCCCATGGAGAACCGGCGTAGTGAATTGAAGACAATGGCGATGCGGCTGTACCACCATCATAACCGGAAATGGTAATGAAGTCGGCATAGGCTTTGGCAACGCCCGCTGCAATCGTACCGACACCCGGCTCAGACACTAATTTGACTGAAACCATGGCCTGTGGATTGACCTGTTTTAAGTCAAAAATCAGCTGTGACAAGTCTTCAATAGAATAAATGTCATGGTGCGGTGGTGGGGAAATCAGTGTAACACCCGGTACAGAATAACGCAGGCGCGCAATCAGACCGTTAACCTTACCACCCGGCAACTGACCGCCTTCACCCGGTTTGGCCCCTTGCGCCACCTTAATCTGCAAGACTTCTGCAGAACACAGGTAAGCTGGCGTTACACCAAAACGGCCAGACGCAATTTGCTTGATTTTGGAGTTACGGATAGTGCCATAACGCGCTGGATCTTCACCACCTTCACCTGAGTTGGAGCGACCGCCAATGGTGTTCATGGCAATGGCAATGGATTCATGCGCTTCTGGCGACAAGGCACCCAGTGACATACCTGCAGAATCAAAACGTGGCAAAATGTCTTCAACACTTTCCACCTCATCCAGCGCAATGCTGTTATCAGTTTTTAGCTTGAACAGGTCACGGATAGTTGCAATCGGGCGATGATTGACTAGATTGGCATATTCACGGAAATCGTCATAGCTGCCAGAACGCACGGCTTTGTGCAGGGTCGCAATCACATCCGGATTAAAGGCATGATACTCTTTGTTATAAACAAACTTGAGTAAACCGCCCTGATCCAGTGGCTTGCGTGCCTGCCACGCCAGTGTGGCCAGTTTTTTCTGGTCATTTTCCAGATCAGTAAAGCTGGCACCGGCAATACGGCTGGGCACGCCCTTAAAGCACAGCTCGACTACGTCTTTTGACAAACCAATCGCTTCAAACAACTGGCCGCCACGATAAGAAGCAACCGTTGAAATCCCCATTTTGGACAGGACTTTCAGCAAGCCTTTTTCAATGCCCTTACGGAAATTGGCTTGTGCATATACTGGATCACCCAGCAGTTCGCCTTTATCCACCAGCTCATTGATCACGTCATAAGCCAGATATGGATAAATTGCCGTGGCACCAAAACCCAGCAGCACGGCAAAGTGATGTGGATCACGTGCCAGCCCGGTTTCTACAATAATGTTGGCATCAGCACGCAAGCCCACTTCGGACAGGTAATGATGCACCGCGCCTGTTGCCATAATGGCATTGGCTGGCAGATAACCTTCACGAATGTTCTTGTCAGATAGCACCAGCATGCAGTTACCAGTTGCAATGGCAGCAGCAGCTTCCTTGCAAATACGTTGTAATGCAGCTTGCAGGCCTTCGCTCTCAAGATAGTTCAGGTCAATGACATTCATGCCATAGCCGGGACGATCCAGCTCACGCAACTGGTGCATCTTGCTGTTAGACAGCACCGGACTGGAGATAATCACACGGTCTGCATGGTCGGCACTTTGCTCAAATACATTTTGCTCGTGACCAAAACAGGTTTCCAGTGACATCACAATCGCTTCACGCAATGGATCAATCGGTGGATTGGTGACCTGCGCAAACTGCTGACGGAAATAATCAGCCAGATGACGTACTTGACGTGACAGCACTGCCATTGGCGTATCATCACCCATGGAGCCAACTGCTTCCTGACCACTTTCAGCCAGCGGACGGATAATCTGGTCGCGCTCTTCAAAGGATACCAGGAACATTTTTTGCGCGGCTTTCAGGCTATCACCATACAAGCCAGTAGACAGCAGCTGCTCTTCCAGCTCGTTATCCACTTGCAGATTCAAAGCACGCTCACGCAACCATTTGCGGTAAGGACGCATACCTTTCAAATGGTTATTAATGGCAGCAGTATCCAGCACTTCACCTGTCAGGGTGTCTACTACCAGCATCTGGCCGGGGCCAACACGGCCTTTAGACACCACATCTTCAGGCTTGTAGTTCCACACGCCAATTTCCGAGGCCAGTGTGATATAGCCATTTTTGGTAATTACCCAGCGGGCAGGACGCAAACCATTACGGTCCAGCATACAAATGGCATGACGGCCATTCTGAATCACCAGACCTGCAGGGCCATCCCAGGCTTCCATGTGCTTGGAATTAAACTCGTAAAATGCACGCAGGTCAGAATCCAGCGTTTCCACATTTTGCCAGGCCGGTGGCACCAGCATACGTAATGCACGGAACAGGTCCATACCGCCGCCGACCAGAATTTCCAGCATGTTATCCAGACTGGATGAATCAGAACCAGTGCGGTTAACCAGTGGTTTTAAATCCAGCAAGCCTGGCAATAAGGGGTTTTCAAATTTTGGTGTGCGCGCAACCGACCAGTTACGGTTGGCGGTAATGGTATTGATTTCACCATTGTGCGCCAGATAACGGAATGGCTGGGCCAGTGGCCAGCGCGGTAAGGTATTGGTTGAAAAGCGCTGGTGGAATACTACAATATGCGATGCCAAACGCTCATCCGCCAGATCCGTATAAAAATCAGCAATAGCGGCTGGCATCATCAGGCCTTTATAGCTGATCACAGTACTGGCCAGTGTGGTCACATAAAACAGCGAGTCATTTTGCAGCTTGTGTTCTGCACGACGGCGCGCCAAAAACAGCTTACGGTTAAAATCAGCTTCAGGCAGATTTTCAGGGTTATTAACAATAATCTGCTCAAAGGCAGGCAGGGAACGTAATGCAATTTCACCCAGAATACTGACATCAACAGGCACTTTACGCCATGTGGCCACTGCAAGGCCTTCTGCCTCAATTTCTGCATTTAACACATCACGGGAATGCTGCGCCAGTGCTGGATCAATATTCAGGAAAATGGTACCAACCGCGAAAATGTCGGTCAGGCTCACCCCAAGCTTTTGGGCTTCATCACGAAAAAATGCCTTGGGCATTGCCAGCAGTAAGCCACAGCCGTCGCCTGTCTTGCCGTCAGCAGCAATACCGCCGCGATGCGTCATGCAACTCAGACTATGAATGGCTGTTTGAACCAGATGATGACTCGCCTCACCCTGCATCTGGGCGATCAGGCCAAAGCCGCAGTTATCGCGGAACTCATCCGGCTGATATAAACCCTGTGCGGATTGAGCGGGAGCTACAGGCTCGGAAACTAAAGTGTTGGGAGCTAAAGTGTTAAGCGATGGCATTTGCATAGCGTACCCTTGTCTTGGTATTGTCCAACCAGACCCTTACGTCTGGCAGAAAAAAATAGAGCAAAAAAATCATCGTGGACTTGATGCCCGTGAACCACCTGTTCGACCCAAATATGCTGTCAGCGTCAAGCATGCAATTCGCAATAATGTGCAGGCAACACGGCCCAGGGTCAAATAAGCACAACCCTTATAGGCTGGTGTAAACAAAAAACGGCGGTGTATTTTACAGATAAAACATAAATAAATAAACCAATATTGCACAACAAGAAACAACATAAAATTAAAAATTAGTCGTGCTATAAGCGGTTAAAGCAACTTTTAGACCATTTTTAAAGCAATGCTTTGTTACCTTAATGATCAATAAAATATTTATTGCATGATTTTAAATAAAATTTATATGATTTTAAAAGACTGCAATATTTTTTGCGGCAAAATATTGCAGAGTACAATTATTCTTTAATTAAATGGATCAGCAATTGGCGTTGTGCTGGCTGGGGCTGGATTAGTTTCTGCAGGGACTGGGTTAGTTACTGAAGACCCCGCAGGCTTGGCCGGATTTGGTGAAACAGTGCCTGAAGGATTAACTGCAGGATTTGTTCCGGTCGGTTGCCCATTAACTGATGGCAATGCGGGAATTGCGCCTGTGGTTGACTGCGTGCTATTGGCACTTGAATCAATAGGTGCCGTTGGCGTGGGTGGTGCAGCAGGCGCCTCTACTGGAACAGGAACCGAACGAAGGCGTACCTGATAGACCTGACCTGCCTTTGATAGATTAGTAATGCTGTCTTCTGAACCCACATCATCAATAACCGATGACTTAAACTCGGAAAAACGCACCGGATAGGCCTTTACACTGGCTGGCAAATCAAAGTTTATAGTTTTGCTGGCTTCAAGCGCTTTACCCACAGTAGAAAAGCTACCATACACCAGCACATAGCGTTCACCCTGCTCAGGCGTACGGGAGCGCAAGTAAAAAAACTTGTCGCGGTCAGCGCGCTTGTCCAGATAACTTTTGACAATGTCTTCCTGTGATACACTCATCACATGCACTGTCCAGTTACCAGACTGCGTCTTAACAAAACTTACACCGCGAAATTCTGCGGCCCTTTCACTGCTACTCACATCCTGATTAATGTCCAGCTCTGGCACCATATCAGTCATCATGCCAAGCGTTGGTGAAAACTGTACTTTTTCAGGTTCTACCGGCACATCCCGAGCTTTTAAATCTTTTTCAACCGTAATTCGTTGATGAATCTGCATGCCAACCCACAGGAAAAAAGCAATTGCCAGCATGATCAGGCCACCCAGCAACCATGTACTGTTTTGCACAGTGCGCCAAATACGAGTACGGTTCATGCGTTTTGTTCCCCGACTGGGTGAGCAGGCTGCTGGCATGCAGCAATGGTTTCCCAAATAAGCTCAGGTGTGGCATCACGGCTAATTACAGCTTGCCCCACTTGCTTAAGTAAAATCAGGCGCAACTGGCCAGCCAGTACTTTTTTATCCTGTGCCATTAATGCCATAAACTGTTCAACTGGAATAGCGGGGCAAACTGTCGGTAAATGCGCACGCGCAATAATCTGGCGCACACGGTTAACATCAGCAGCATTAATCCAGCCCATGCGGCAGGATAAATCAGCAGCCATGACCATACCTGCGGCTACAGCCTCACCATGCAACCATTCGCCATACCCCAGATAAGCCTCAATTGCATGACCAAAGGTATGCCCCAGATTTAGTAAGGCCCGGTCACCATGTTCATGCTCATCGGCTGCCACAATTCGGGCCTTGTGCGCACAGGAACGATAAACGGCTTCTGCCAGCAAATTGGCATCCCGCGCTACCAGCTGTTCCATGTGCGCTTCAAGCCATACCAGAAAATCCTGATCACCCAGCAAGGCATACTTGATAATTTCCGCCAAGCCTGCTGACAATTCACGATCAGCTAATGTGTCTAGCTGTGCCATATCGGCCATGACCACACTGGGCTGCTTGAATGCACCAATCATGTTCTTGCCTAGGGGATGATTAATTCCGGTTTTTCCGCCCACACTGGAATCAACCTGAGACAACAAGGTTGTAGGCACCTGCACAAAATCCACACCGCGCTGGAAGCTTGCTGCGGCAAAGCCAGCCATATCACCAATCACGCCGCCGCCCAGTGCTAGCACTGTGCAATCACGATTAAATCTGGCAGCAAGTAAGGCATCAAAAATCAGGTTTAAAGTGTCAATATTTTTATAAGCCTCTCCATCTGGCAAAATACAGGTCATCACCTGCTTGCCAGCATGTTCCAGGGCATCCTGATAGCCAGCCATATAGAGTGGTGCTACAGTTGTGTTGCTGACAATCATCACCTGACGCCCTTTGATATAAGGCGCTAAGCACTCCTGAACAGGAAGATGACTACCAATAAAAATAGGGTAACGACGTTCACCAAGCTCAACATGTAGCGTTTGCATAAAATGATCTAAAATGTAGCCTTGAAGATTCTATGTTTATCTTAACGTGTTTAGGCCAATCAATTGAATAATTTTTTGTGCCAAATCGCGTGCAGAACCATCGGAAGTGGGAATGACATGATGAGCCACCTGCCGATATAAAGGGTCGCGGAGGCTTAACAGTTCTTTTAATTTTTGCTCTGGATTGGCTACTTGCAACAATGGTCTATTACGATCACGGGAGGTACGTGCCAGCTGCATTTCAACAGGCGTATATAAGTAAATTACAATACCGCGCTGCTTTAGAAATTCACGATTTTCCTGGCGCATGATTGCACCACCTCCTGTCGCCAGTACAATGCCTGACCGCCGGGTGAGATAGTCAATCACCTGCTGCTCACGCTGCCGAAAGCCGCTCTCTCCTTCTTTTTCAAAAATCCAGGGAATACTGGCCCCTGTTCTGGCTTCAATTTCATGGTCACTGTCAATAAAAGAACGGCCGAGCAAATCTGCCAGATGCCGTCCTACTGTTGTTTTACCAGCACCCATTGGCCCAACCAGATAAATACTGGTCTTGGCCTCTGGGTTTAAGCAGTTTGACTCCAAAAAACTGTCCTTTCTAGCAGCACACCTTATTTAGGCGTGCGAGTGGTGGTATCAGAAACAAGCCGTGGGGTTACAAAAATGAGTAACTCTTGCTTATCATCACGGTTAATGTTTTTCCTAAATAATGTTCCCACATAAGGAATATCGCCTAAAAATGGAACCTTGGTTACGGTGTTTCCAGTTTCATTAACGAAAATACCACCGAGTACCACTGTTTCCCCATCATTCACCAATACATTGGTATTTAAACGATTAGTTGCAATTGTAGCTTGCCCATTTTGTAAGATTTCTCCAATGGTATTATTTGTAACTTCCAGCTCCATACCAATTTTGCCATCAGGCGTAATACTAGGTGTTACATCTAAACCTAGCTCAGCATTAACAAATTCAATCGAAGTAGCACCACTTGAAGTAGACTTTTGATAAGGTATTTGTCGACCAGAAGCAACAGTTGCTTTTTGCTTGTCACCCGTGAGAACTTTGGGAGTAGAAACAACTTCACCCTTGCCTTCAGACTGTAACGCAGACAACTCCAGATCCAGCATGACATCAGACAAGCTAATCAAACCAAATGCAATTCGGCTAGCACCTTGAGTACTTACCCCCAAGTCAACATTAAGGTTATCAGGACGATCAATTGTATATTTATACCCACCTGTGACATCATCTTCTTCTGGTTCACGCAAGTTCCATAGCGTATTTTCTGAACCACCCACCAGTAAGCTATTATTACTACCAATACCTTGCGACAGAACGCCCCACTTCACTCCCATTTGCTTGCTGAAGTTATTGGTGGCTCGTACAATGCGTGCTTCAATCATGACCTGCTTGACCGGAACATCCAGCCGGCTGATCATGGCACGGATTTCATCAATTTTTGCAGCGGTGTCCTGAATAATTAGCGTATTGGTGCGTGGGTCTATGGAAATCGTACCCCGGGATGACAGCAAGCTGCCTACATTGTTGTCCAGTCCTGTCTCACCAGAACTGGTAGATGACCCGGAAGTACCGTTATTACGTCCAGAAGTAATCAGCGTTTGAATATTTGCGGCCTTGGCATAGCTCAGCTGAATGTATTCTGTTTGCAACGGTGCCAGTTGCTGGATTTGCTGGATTGCCTGTGCTTCCAGTTTTTCACGTGCAGCAATCTCAACGGCTGGCGCTACCATGATTACGTTGCCAGTGCGACGCTTATCAAGACCCTTGGTTTTTAAGATAATATCAAGCGCCTGATCCCAGGGTACATTCTGCAAACGAATGGTAATGCGACCATTAACGCTATCACTGGCCACCAGATTCAGATTGGTAAAATCAGCAATCAACTGAAGTACCGAACGTACATCAATATCCTGAAAATTCAGGGAAAGTTTCTGGCCTGTATAAACTTCTTCAGCACGGGCTTTCGTAGTCACTTCAGGTTTTACAGCAGGCTTAACACTAATGGTCAGCTTATTGTCAGTCTGATAAGCCATGTACTCATATTCACCTTGCGGCTGAATCACCATCATGCCATTACCACCTTCATTATAGGCATCAATGGTTGACACTGGTGTGGCAAAGTCATTCACATCAAGACGACGACGTAATTGTGAAGGAATTTTTGCACCAACGAAGCGCACGACAATACGGCTGCCTTGCTGCTGTACATCAACCGGCAAGGAAGAGTTCAATAAATCAACAGTGATTAATCCATCACCTGCAGCGCCACGCTGGAAATCAATATTACGAATATCAGTAGAAACTGGTGCTATGCTGGTATTAATCGTAGCAGGAACGACAGGGGTCATGGTGGAAGTTGCGGCCGTCCCCGCTGCACGACTGATTTTTAAAATCAGGGTATTCCCTTCAACCCGGGTACTATAATTGCCTGCTTCGGTGAGACTAACCACCAGGCGGGTACGCTCCTGATTGGTGACTACACTAACATCCTGAGCATTCTTGCTAGCAACACTAATCCGGTTACTTGGCAACGCACTGATCGTTTCTGGAAAATCCAGCACCAAACGGGTAGGCTGTTCAATTTGATAGGCTTGCGGATCAGGTGGCGTACTGCTGAATACCAGACGTAATTCCGTTTCATTATTGGGCAATGCCAGTGGAATGACCTGATTTAGGCTGACCTGAGCGGCCATTGCGGCCTTAACTGTCAATGCACAGGCACTTGCAAGTGTAAGTTGACGCATAAAAGAAGTCATTGCGGGTGTTGCCCCCATACCAAACTGATTAATTGGGTTCCTCATTTTTATTTCCTCAAATTCCTTATGCGCCGACATCGATCATGACAAGATTACGTGGACGCTCAACAAAACCATCACGACCGTTAGGTACAATTTCAATTACAGAAATCTGGCTTGGTGAAATGTCAACAATACGACCATAGTTTTTGCCCAGGTAATTACCTTTTTCTACCCTGACTACACCGCCTTCCGGTGCCTGGATCAAGCCATATAGCGATCCATTTGAGCGTCTTAATGTACCCTTCATCACCAAGGCTTCAATAGGGAACTGCTCAAGGTACTGCGGCGGCCGCGAAAGATCAGGCATGATTTGCCGGCCTGCCGCTACTCTAAGTTCCATGGCCAGACTGGGCGGCATAAATGGACTTCTTAACTGCTGGGCAGAATAGGCAAAAGAAGGCACTGGCAAAAATACCGGTGCAGGGGGTACAGGTTGTGGTGGCTGACTGCGGATTTGCTGCATTTGTTCGTTAACCACATCAAGCCGTGAACTACAGCCTGTTAACAGGACAGTCCCAAGTATTGTAATTGTGAGGAGCTTGAGCTTCATTATTTTGGTGCTCCTGCTGCTGGTGCTGTTGAGTCTTCAGCGGGCTGATCATTATAACGGTAAGTTTTTGCCTGTACTGTCATTTTCAGCACAGGAACTTCACTTTTGGTTTCTGCTTCCGGTAAGGTTTCAATTACAAAGTCATGCAAGGTAACAATACGTGGCAATGCTGCCAAGCCACTAACAAATGAACCAAACGCATGATAGTCACCCTGCGCCACAATCGAAATTGGCAGTTCAATAAAGAACTCCTGTTTTACCTCAGGCTGTACGCTAATATTGTTAAAGCGTAAGCCACTGCTAACTCCGGTAAAGTTAATGTCTTCAACCAGACCGGGAATCTCGGTTTCCTTGGGTAGCTGCTGTAGCAGTTCACCAAAGGTGCGCTCCATATCTTCAATTTGCTTTTGATATAATTGCAAATTTCTCAGCTTGGAATCTTTTTCACGATATTCATTCAACAGGCTTTCTTCCTGTGCTCTGGCGTTATCAATATCGTTTAACAGCGGACGGATCAGCACAAAATAAGCCAGTGCAAGCGTCATTAATAATATAAAAATATAAATGGTAATTTTGACTGAAGTGGGCCAGCTCCCCATATTCTGGGGGTCAAGAGAGTTAAAGCTATTAATAAACTCCTGAAAATTAAACGGCTTTTTCTTTGGTGCCAATAATTCGTCTTTTTCGAGTGTAGAGTCGTCAAAATCGTCCATTACTGTTGACCCCCTGTTGTTGGTGCTGGTGCCGAAGTACTGACAGGAGCCGATACGCTGGCATTAGTACTAGCATCCATGGTAGCTGCCTCATCACTAATATCTACAGTAACCAGAAATTCGCCAAAACTATCTTCTGGTCGCGGCAATACAGTCCCTGATGGCTTGGGCTGGGTATCCGTCGCTTTGGCAGTATAGGAGTTCATAAAAGCATTTCTAAACCAGGGCGAATTTTCCAGGTTACGTAAAAATTCGGATACGGTATTTGGACTTTCTGCACGGCCATTAATGATGAACTTGTCATCTTTACGCTCAAACCGGGTAATAAACATTTGATCAGGGGTTAAACGTGCCACCTCATCAAACAGGCGTACCACCACCGGACGCTTGCCTTGCAAATCCTGAATCAGCTTCATGCGCTCAATAATTTCATCACGGTGGGCTTGTAGACCATCTAGTGCTTTTAAGCGTACATCCAGTTCGCTATTGGCCGTTTGCACCAGCTGATTGGCCTGTTGCTGATCGTTTAAGCGCTGGTTGACAAACGCCCAGGCGAGTGCCGAGAGCACAAGACCCAGTAAAAACACCCCAATTGATATACTAATAAATTCTTTTTTTCGCTGCTCACGGAGCGCTTCGCGCCATGGCAGTAGGTTTATTTTTGCCATTAATCAAAACTCCGTAAAGCCAAACCGCAGGCAATCAGCAATGATGGCGCATCATTTTCAATCTGGTTTGCATCAATCTGCGAGGCAAAGCCCATTTGTAAAAATGGATTGGCAATCGTAACCCGATGTCCCAGTTTTTCCTGTAGCAAGCGGGCCAGACCCGGAATATTGGCATTACCACCAGCAAGCAGGATATGGTCAACATCATTATATTGCGTTGATGAATAAAAGAACTGCAATGAGCGCGCAGCCTGCTGCACAATCGCATCCATATAAGGAATCAGGACTTCTGGCTCATAGTCATCCGGCAGGTTGCCTTCTTTCTTGGCACGACCGGCTTCATCAAAGGACAAACCATAACGGCGCTGAATGTCTTCGGTCAGTTGCTTGCCGCCAAATAGCTGTTCACGGCTATAAATAATCTTTTCATCCTTAAGCACGCTTAAGGTCGTCATGGTGTGACCGATATCAAAAATCGCAACAATATCCGGCGTGCCCGGTAGCGTATCGATAATCAGGGAAAAAGCACGCTCAATGGCATACGATTCGACATCAATGACGCGAGGTACTAATCCAGCCAGTTCTAGTGCTTCACTGCGCATATCTACATTTTCTGTACGCGACGCAACTAAAAGCACACTGACACGGTTAGGATTAGTTGGTGAAATATCAACAACCTCGAAATCAAGGCTGACTTCATCCAGTGGATATGGAATGTACTGTTCAGCATCCAGACGAATCTGCACTTCGCGTTCGTCATCGGTCATGTCAGCATCCATTTCAATGATCTTGGTGATCACTGCAGAGGAAGCGACTGCCGCTGCTGCGCCATTGCTTTTGGGATTGGTTAGATTAAGCAGACGCTCAATGGTTTCACCAACACTTTCAGGATCAGCAATGTTTTTTTCAACAACTGCATGAGAAGGTAATGGCAGAATTCCATAGCTTTCTACCCAGTACCGTCCATCTCTGATGTCCAATTCAAGTAATTTGACAGAAGTGGAACTGATATCAACCCCGACAAGACTTTTATTTTGTTTACGCTGAAAGGAAAGCACCGTAAGTTCCCTGTTATTGTTCTAAACATCCGGAATATAACACAAGCTGCGCCAACACATAGTGCGAATAGCTCACCATAATAAATATAGTAAAACTAACAATCCTAAGTTTCTGGCGCTATACTGCGTCAATTCCGATCCCTGCAGGTATTAAAACGCACTTGTTATGAAAAAGCTATCGTGTTCGGGCCGTATCTATCCATTTTTTTTATTCGCAATTGTGATGGTTATGGCAATTCCAATGGGCTTTTATGGCATGTATTTGTATATTTACCCGAGCTTGCCAGACATGCACCTGTTAAAGGAAGCAGCACTGGAAAAGCCATTGCAGGTTTATACCAAGGACAACGAACTCATTGCCGAATTTGGCGAAAAGCTGTCCATGCCCGTGGAATACAATCAGATTCCGCCAAAACTGGTACAAGCATTTCTGGCTGCAGAAGATTCGTCTTTTTTTGAACATAATGGGGTAAGTTTTAAGGGCCTTGGACGTGCCGTCAGTGAATCGGTGAGTGGCGGGGCACAAACTGGCGGTTCTACCATTACCATGCAGGTCGCCAAAAATTACTATTTAACCCCTGAGCGCACCCTGCGCCGTAAACTGACCGAGATTTTTCTAGCGCGCAAGATTGAGCAAAGCCTGACTAAAGAAGAAATTTTAACGCTGTATGTCAACAAGATTTTTCTGGGTAAAAATGCCTATGGCATTGCAGCTGCAGCACGTATTTATTACAACAAGGATTTAAAAGACCTGACAGTAGCCGAAATGGCCATGATTGCAGGTTTGCCTAAAGCCCCTTCCCGCTACAACCCGGTGGTAAATCCGGAACGTGCACTCGAACGCCGCAACTGGATTTTGGCGCGTATGCTGCAATTAGGTTCAATTGATCAGCAAACCTATCAAAATGCCATAGAAGAACCGATTCGGCTTAATATGCGGGAATATCGGGTTCAAACCAGACATCCTTACCTGGCCGAACTGATCCGGGCTGAAATGGTCAAGCGCTTTGGTGAGCAGGTCATTAATTCCGGTTATAAGGTTTACACCACCGTTGATAGCAAACGTCAAAGCATGGCAGAAACTGCAGTACGCGAAGGGCTGGAAGCCTATGACCGTCGGCATGGCTGGCGCGGTGCAGAGGCCAATGACAAACCCTTAAAACAGTTTGTCCCGTATGCCAATACCTGGCCTGCCAAGGTCACCAAGGTAAATTCCCGCAGCTTTGAAGCGGTATTTGCCAATGGTAAAACCACAACTGTAGGCTGGGATGGGATGGTCTGGGCACGACGTTATTATAGTGCCGATCGTGTTGGCGGGACTCCGGCCAATGCCAGTCAGGTGGTTAAGCTCAATGATATTGTTCGCCTGCGCCCAACCGATGACAAGAAAACCAACTGGGTGCTCACCCAGATTCCAGCAGTTCAGGGTCAACTGATTGCGTTAAACCCCAATAATGGTGCAGTAGAAGCTGTAGTTGGCGGTTATGACTTTGCCCAAAGCAAGTTTAACCGTGCTGTACAGGGCTGGCGTCAACCCGGTTCAACCATCAAGCCATTTATTTATACCCTGGCACTGGAACGCGGCATGACACCCTATAGCATGGTTAGCGATAGCCCGCTAAGAGTCGGAAAATGGCAACCTAAAAATTCGGATGGGCGTTATCTGGGCAGCATTACCTTGCGCCGCGCCTTGTATCTGTCACGCAATCTGGTATCAGTCCGTTTGCTGCAATCGGTTGGGCTGGACCGGGCACGTAATTTTCTGGTTCACTTTGGTCTGGTGGAAGACAAAATTCCCCGTAACCTCACCATTGCACTGGGAACACCGCAGGTTTTACCCATCCAAATGGCAACTGGCTATGCCACATTTGCCAATGGTGGTTTTCGTATTCAGCCGTATGTCATTGAAAAAGTTGTTGATCCAGATAATAAGCTCCTGTTTGAAGCCAATCCGCTATATGCCTGCGCCAGTTGCATGAGCAATCCTGAACAGGCTAACGCAACCGCTACGCCAGCTAATGATAATGGTGAGGTGGTTGAGTTAAGTAACAAGCAAGGGCAGCCTATTGAAAAAACAGTAGCATCAATTTCTGAATCGACCCCTTCTGCCACTGAAAACCAAAATGCAGCTTCCAGTAATCCTGCACAAGTGATAACGACTTCTGCCAGCAACGGCAAAACTTATCGTCAGGCTACCCGGATTATCAAGTCCAGTTCAGCATTTGATATGGCCAATATTTTGCAGGACGTGATTGTACATGGGACAGGCCGTGCGGCTTTAAAGCTGGGCCGTAATGATCTGGGCGGTAAAACTGGAACCACCAATGACGCCAAAGATGCCTGGTTTGCTGGCTTTAATGGCAATCTGGTGACCATTTCATGGGTGGGTTTTGATAATCCAAAAACACTGGGACGGCGTGAATATGGCGGCGTTGCTGCGCTGCCGATCTGGATCAAGTTTATGGGCGATGCGCTTAAGGACACGCCTAGCAAATGGGTGACGCTGGATCGTAATGCCGATGATCCCATGCTTGATCCGGTTGCCAATGATGAACAGCGCAAACAGCGTCGCGTTCCTCCAGTAGCAACCCCGCTATATAAACCCAAGCCATTGCAGGTTACTGTGGTTGATGATTTTGCAGACTTGCCGGATATGGGTATTGATGACGATGACCTAAACCTGCCAGACTCGCCTTCCATCCCTACTACTACACCTGCCACACCACCTGCTGGCAATAATGGCAATGCCAACAATAATAGTAGTACTGCTGGCAACCCTGCCAATACGTCTCCTGCCACACCAGCCAGTAAGCCGCCAGTACGTCCGGTTGCCCCTTCAGAAATTTTCTAGGGCAAAAGCACTTTAAGCATTACGTTGTTAATCTCCATCATTTTGCCCTGATTAGATGTAATCTGGGCAAAGTGGTTTAACCCTGCTTTTGGAATAAATAAACCTGAAAACTGGCGCTGGTTTTTAGTAAATCAGCCTGTTCCAATTGCTGTCGTTTATCTGCTTTGGCTTTCCAGGCATAAGGTGTCATGGCAATCAAATGCCGCAATGCACTCTGCTCAAGCGTTAGTGCATAGGTGAGAACATCCTGCCGGATTAAGCAAAAATCTGGTGCCAACGTTTCAATAAATTTTTCCGGCTGATGCGGATTGACCTGCTCAAACAGAGCCGCGCGCATTTCATGTAAATGGCCTGTTGCCGGGGTTACTACCAGCAAGTAACCATGAGGCTTAACAACACGCGCCATTTCTTCCCGGGGCAATGGACTAAAAAAACTGGTGATGACATCGATCGACTGGCTGGCAATTGGCAACTTGGCCGCACTGGCAATCAGCCAGCTAATATCCGGGTAGCGCTTGGCCGCAATTTGTATGGCAGTTTTGGCAATATCTACGCCAATGATTTGACTAGCAACTTCTGGCATGCCACTGGTATAAAACCCTTCACCGCAGCCAATGTCCAGCACGAACTGCGCCTGTAACTCAGCCAGCCAGTTCATTAGCTGATCTTTAAGCGGCTGATAATAACCTGCCTGCAAAAATTCACGGCGTGCCTGTACGGCCTCGACGGTATCACCCGGACTTTTACTGTTTTTATGCTGGACAGGCAATAAGTTGACGTAGCCCTGCCTTGCCACGTCAAAACTATGCTGGTTACTACAAACCCAGCGTGTTTTTTCCTGCAGCAACGCGGTGTGACACAAGGGACAAATAATGGTCATGGCGCTATCCTGTTTAAAAGCAGCGCTATTGTAAGGGGTTTTTAACCGTGAAGTAATTTTACCCTGCTATTTTTACCTGACTCCTTAGCCGTGGTTTTTTTAATAATTATTTTTTAAAAACCACATTAAGAATACTTTTGGGTTTCAACTGATCTGACACTGATTTGTCCTGCTGTTTATAAAGTCAATGCCTCATGGGAGCTGACTGGGCTTTCACTGACATGGTTCAGACTATCGTTGATTTGTTCTACCCATCGTTTGATTTGTGCTGATGGTGCACGGGTTTCGGTGAGGGTCGTCACCCAGCGCATCTGACACATGCGTAGCTTGGTAATGCTACTGGTATGCTGAATATCCTTGATAAGTGCGCTGGCCAGCAAACCACAATATTCGCGCAGGCTACTCATCATCAATTGCTTGACCTCATCAAAACTTAAATAAACTGGATTACTGGGCAACATGGCCGCTGAATGCAGGTCAGCAGAAATAATAATATCCTGTCCAGCAAGACTGGGGATTAAATCCGGCATTCGTTCAGGTGTAACAATTTCCTGATGGGTTTGTAATATTATAGCGCTGGCTGGCTGGGCTATTTGATTTTCAGTGATGATTTGCTGGTGCTGTGAAATGCCAGCCTCAACATGAATTGGCGCGCTAGGCTGAATTTCTGGAGTGAACACCGACGGTATGGCCTGCACATTAGTTTCTGCCACCGTGCTCGCTTCTGGGAACTTATTGGTTTCTGGTGCAGCAATCAGCTGGTGTTCCAGTAGTACTGCCAGATTATCCGGGGTGGCTAGCTGACGTAACTGCTGCTGGCTTAAATGACTGGCACTGCCATTTTCGATCATCAGCAGCAAGGCGCGCTGGCGCGAAGTCAGTTTGACCGAACGGTTTTCAAGTGCCTGATTTCCCTTAGGCGTACGGTAATACTGAGGCAATGTCACTGTACACACTCCACATGATTCAACGATTTAACCCGTTAAAGATTTTAGGCAGTATTTGTGACAGCCAAATGATAACTGTAAGCAACAAGTATAAAAAAAGCTGGACTAGCCAGCTTCTGTTTATTTTTTAGTGAACAAGTTATCGCAATTTCAGGGTCATCAGGCCAATGACCACCAGAATAATGGTGATAATCCAGAAACGAATCACCACCTGGGTTTCCTTCCAGCCCTGCTTTTCATAATGATGATGCAGTGGTGCCATTAAAAATACCCGTTTCTGGCGCATGCGCAATGAACCAATTTGCAGGAACACCGATACGGCTTCCATGACAAATACACCGCCCATGATGGCAAATACAATTTCCTGACGCACCATCACGGCCAGCGTGCCCAGCATGGCGCCTAAGGCGAGTGCACCCACATCACCCATAAAGATTTGGGCAGGATGCGCATTAAACCACAGGAATGCCAGTCCTGCCCCAACCATGGCACTGCAAATGACAACCAATTCACTGGCATAGACCACATAGGGAATATGTAGATAATCGGCAAAGCGCACATCGCCGGACAGGTATGCAAATACGCCCAGTGCAGCAGCCACCATCACCACCGGCATAATAGCCAGACCATCCAGTCCATCGGTCAGGTTAACGGCATTACTGGCGCCATTAATTACCAGATAGGTAAATACAATGAAGGCCAGGCCATACGGAATCACTGAAAATGGCAAGCTCAGGTTTTTGAAAAATGGAATCAGCAGATCCAGCATGCCGGCGCTATGCACGGGATTGGTTTGCTGGGCAGCAATAACATACAGCGCAATACCAGCTCCCAATGACGCAATTGACGTCCAGAAAAACTTTTTGCGCGCGGGCAAGCCCTTGTTATCCTTATAGCGAATCTTGATCCAGTCATCTGCCCAGCCAACGGCACCAAATACCACCATCACGCCCAGCACAATCCACACATAGGGATTACGCAAGTCTGCCCAGAGCAAGGTACTAATACCAATACTGATCAATATCAGGATGCCGCCCATGGTGGGTGTGCCCATTTTAACCGCATGGTTTTCCGGGGCAAAGCTACTGACTGCCTGACCATATTTAAGCGCACGCAACCTGCGGATCATATAAGGCCCAACCAGCAGGCCGATGCCCATTGAGGTCAGCACGCTCAACAGGGCACGCAGGGTTAAATATCGAAAAACCTGAAACCAGCTAAAGTGTGTAGCCAGTAATTCAGATAGCCATAACAGCATTACGCGTTCTCCCCTAAATTGGCAGTTTAGCCAGCAATTGCGCCAGCAGGCAGGCCATCAATCAAATCAGCAATCAGGCTTTCCATTCTGGTATAGCGTGAGCCTTTAAATAATAAGCTGGCATTGGACGTTTTAGCCTGTGCCAAAAATTGACGCAAATGTAGAAGTAACTCAGGTTTTTCAGTAAATGCCTGTGCTTGCATCTGCTGGTTTTGTGACTGCAAGCCATCAATGGTTTGTGCTGCAAATTCACCCACTGCAAATACAGCATCAAGTTTTAGGCTTGCTAAATCCTGTCCCAGTGAATAATGCTCTTCACGAGCCGCTTCACCCAGTTCGCCAATGTCACCCAGCACCAGTATTTTGCGGCCTGCCTGCGCGGCCAGTACCTGTGCGGCAGCGCGCATGGAATGTGGATTGGCATTATAGGTGTCATCAATAACCAGCCAGTTGCCATACTTTTTAAAAGTCAGGCGACCCTGTGCGCCAACGGCGGATTCCAGACCTTGCGCAATTTGTTGCAGGGGAACATCAATCGCCAGTGCAAAGCTGGCTGCTGCCAGTGCATTTTCAATATTGTGCTGGCCAGCAAACGGCAAGGAAATGGCAATCCGGCCTTGCGGTGTCACCAGCTCAAACTGACTGCTGGTAGCCTGTAATTCAATATTCTCGGCAAAGACATTACCGCCCGTACCAAATGAAATGGTTTTATGACGACTAGCGGCCTGCTGCACCACGTCACTAAAATCCCCATGTGCAGGCACAATGGCAATCGCCGGATGGGTATCATTGGCTTTTAAATGTTTAAAAATTTCCGACTTGGCATTTGCAATACCCAAACGTCCGCCGAATTCCCCCATGTGCGCTGTGCCAATGTTCAGCACACCGGCAACCTGTGGCTGCACCAGATTTGAGGTATAGTCAATTTCGCCCACATGGTTGGCTCCAAGTTCCATCACGGCGTAGCGATGCTCCGGCAGCAATTCCAGCAGCATCATAGGCACGCCAAGGTCATTGTTTAAATTGCCACGGGTTACCAGCGTAGGCGCACTCAAGCGCAAAATACTGCCCAGCATTTCCTTGACTGTGGTTTTACCGCTACTGCCAGTGAGGGCCAGTACGGTTAAATCCGGTTGCTGCTGGCGGCGATAACTTCCTAGATGCCCCAATGCCAAGCGCGTATCCGGCACGACCAGTTGGGGCACCGCCAGTTGTTCAATCACACGAGAAACAATCACTGCACTGGCACCATTTGCAACCGCATCAGCCGCAAAGTTATGGCCATCAAAACGCTCACCCACCAGTGCCAGAAACACATCATTGGGCTGCACCCGGCGGTTGTCAGTCACAATCCGGTTAAATGATGCTGGCGTTTGTGCATGCAGGTTATGCCACTGGCCTTGCGTGGCTTGCTGTAATTGCTCACTGCTCCACGGCGCAGTAGCAGCCGAAGATGTTGGAAGAGTATCAGACTGACCCATGATTTACTCGATATGCCTTAATATGCCTAAAAACACCAATATACTTACGAACACCAGCTATGCCGGATAGCCGGTTGATGATGCGCCCTTTAAACCCAATGCTGCCCTTAACTCCACCACGTCATCAAACCAGTGGCGCACGCCATCAATTTCCTGATAATTTTCATGACCTTTACCTGCAATCACCACAATATCCTGTGGCTTAGCCTCAGCAACCACAAAACGAATGGCAAGGCGGCGATCTGCTTCTATCTGTAATTTTTGGCGTTGCTGCTCGTCAATACCAGCCAGCATATCATCCAGAATTTGCTCCACTGCCTCACTACGCGGGTTATCTGCCGTTAACAACACCTGATCTGCAAGTGCCAGTGCAGCCTGAGTCATTAACGGACGCTTGCCCCGGTCGCGGTCGCCACCGCAGCCAAAGACTGCCCATAACTGGCCTTCATTCGTGACATGATGCTTTAAGCTGGCCAACACCTGCGTGAGGGCATCGGGGGTATGCGCATAATCCACCACAAACAGCCGCTGCTGATCCTGAACCACCTGCATCCGGCCCGGCGCACCTTGCAGCAATGGCACAAACTGCTGAATTTGTGCAAGGCTCAGGCCAAATGCCAGTGCACCAGCCATCGCCGCCAGTAAATTGGCCACATTAAAATGTCCCAGTAACGGGCTATGCAAGGTGCACTCGCCGTGTGGCGTACTTAAGGCCAATGCGGCACCGGACAGTGAATACTGAACATGGCGAACATAAAAATCGGCTGTGGAATCTTTTAAGGAATACGTCCAGATCATTGCACCTTGTCCTGATCCCTGCCCTGCGTCCTGAGCATTCCCATGCCCGGCTTGCACGGCTGCATCCTGCATGATGGCCGATGCTGCATCATCTGCATTTAAGACAATGTATTTTAATGAAGGAAAGGCAAACAGTTTGGCTTTGGCGGCGGCATAGTGTTGCAGCGTGCCATGATAATCCAGATGATCACGGGTTAAATTGGTAAAAATGGCCACTTCGATTGGCGTCCCAGCCAGCCGTCCCTGATCCAGCCCATGTGAACTGGCCTCAAGGCAGGCATACTGTGCGCCCTGCTCACCAAAGCGATGCAATTGCTGTTGCAGGTGAATAGCATCTACTGTGGTATGCGTCGATGGCTCAATATTGGGCAAAATGCCATTGCCTGTGGTGCCCATGACGCTGCTTTTGAAATCTGCCTGATACAACAGCTCGGCCAGCAGGCGAGTTACGGTAGTTTTGCCATTGGTGCCGGTAACTGCTGCAATCCGCGGCAGCGTTACTGTTTGCTGGTGTTGTAGCCAGCGCTGGGCCAGTATGCCAATCCACTGGCGTAAATCTTCAATAAAAAATACCGGCTGGTTTTCAAACTGGCCAACAAACTCATCATCAAACTGGTTAATTGCCACCTCGCTGAACACAGCCATAGCACCCTGCGTCAACGCTGACTGGATAAACTCAGCCATGCGTGCAGCCTGTGCGGTGCCTTGCAGGGCAAAAAACACATCGCCTTTTTTAACGCTACGGCTATCCAGAACCAGATTGTTTATTGGCTGGGTTGGCCAGTGA
This sequence comes from Alkanindiges illinoisensis, assembly GCF_004377485.1. Classification (GTDB taxonomy): domain Bacteria; phylum Pseudomonadota; class Gammaproteobacteria; order Pseudomonadales; family Moraxellaceae; genus Alkanindiges; species Alkanindiges illinoisensis_A. The sequence goes on along the minus strand of NZ_SNTY01000018.1, from coordinate 8,805 downwards.
TTATCAGCATATTCAGGCCAAAGCTGCCCCAGTGAACAGGGTGAAGATACAACCGCTAAATTAGGCTCTAACATGGCTCACCTTAGTCTGCCGGGCTTAACTTTGGCAGGTCGAGTGCCCGGTCTAGCGGGACATTTAGTAAGCGCAAGGTTTCCTGCATGACCTTACTAAACACCGGGGCAGCCGCCAGTCCACCGTATTTGGTCACCGGATTTTCGACCACTACCACCATGGCAATCCGTGGATTACTCACTGGGGCAATGCCTGCAAACAGGGCACGGTACTCTGTGGTGGAATAACGGCCATTCACCAGCTTACGTGCTGTCCCGGTTTTACCCGCCACGCGATAGCCCGGAATGGCAGCACGGGTGGCTGTCCCGCCCGGCTGGATTACCCCCTCCATCATGCTCAGCACTTCCTGCGTGATTTTAGGATCAATCAATTGTTCACCTGCTGGTACTTTGTCCAGTTTTTTTAAGGTGAGGGGATGCGCCACACCGTTATTAGCTACAGTGGCATAGGCTTGAGCCACCTGCAATGCCGTGGCATTTAAACTATAGCCATACGACATGGTGGCCACTTCGGATACATTCCACAGTTTGGATGGCAGAATCAAGCCTGCAGCTTCACCGGGAAAGTGCACGGCAGTTCGCTGCCCATAACCCAGCCGTTTAAAGAAAGTGGGCATGGTGCTATAAGGCAGTGACAAGGCGATTTTTGCAATCCCCACGTTGGATGACTTAACAATAATCCCGCGCATGTCCAGCACGCCATAATTATGCGTATCACTGATCCGGTGGTTGCCAATCATCATGCTGCCGGGGTTGGTATTGACCGTATTGTTCACCTGCCATTTGCCACTTTCCAGTGCAGCCAGCATGGAAATGGGCTTCATGGTGGAACCCGGCTCAAACATGTCAATGGCTGCACGGTTACGCATGGCATCCTTATTGGTCAGGCCATTGGGATCATTCGGGTTAAACGACGGCCAGCTGGTCATGGCCAGAATCTCACCGGTTTTCACATCCACCGCCACTGCAGTGGCAGAACGTGCATTTTGCGCGATCCCAGCCGCGGTTAACTCGCGATACAAAATATACTGCAAGCGCGAATCAATACTTAAGGTCATGTTCTGACCCGGTGTTTCCGGCTTGATCAGCTCAACATCCTTAATCCGGTTGCCGCGGCGGTCACGCATGACCCGCATTTTGCCATCTTCACCAGTAAGCAGCTTGTTCCAGGCCATTTCCAGACCTTCAACCCCGCGACCATTGCGGTTGGTTAGACCAATAATCTGGGCATTGGGCTGCGCTTGCGGATAATAGCGCTTAAAATCATTTTCCGGATAAACCGACTGGAACTTGCGGCTTAGGATCACCTTGGCCGTTGGTGGTGGTAACTGGCGCTTTAAAATAATATAGCGCGATGTTTTTTTGTCACTAACCAGCTTGATCAGCTTTTCACGGTCTTCACCAATGGCATCAGCCAGTGCATTTAAGTCAAAATTGGTTCGGGCCAGTTGCCGCTTTAATCGCGCACTGGTGGGATTTTCTTTTAGCTTTTGTTCAATTTCCCGATGCTCTGCCACGGCCTCAAAGTATTCCTTGGGATCCATCCACAGGTTAACCATTGGGGTGCTGATCGCTAGCGGGACTCCATTACGGTCACTAATCACGCCACGGGTTGCCTTGAGCGTATCGGTACGCAAAATCATGGCATCGGCTTTTTTCTGCAAAAACTGGTGATCCAGTACCTGCACATAAAAGGCCCGGGCAATCAGGATCATAAAAAATGCCGCCACACAGCCCCACAGGATTTTAAAGCGCCACAAATCAACGGCAAGGCTGGGCTTTTGAGTCACAGAGCGCTGTTTGGCTCGTTTTTTCTGGTCGCCCGCAAGAATATTTTTTTTCATTGATGCAATAAGCCCGCTTACAACGTCGGTGTGGTTAGGACCACGGTTTGGGTAGGTGGCGGAGAATACATGCGCAGGGTCATGACAGCACGGCTACCAATTTGTGCCGTCGCACCAAAGGTCTGCTGTTCAATCAGCAGGCGACCCCACTCCACATCCAGGTCTTCGCGGGCCTCACGCACCTCTTGCAAGCCCCTGAACTCCTGCCGATACATGAATACCTGCTGTACCACAGCAATGGCACTACCCACAATCAGCAGTATCAGTAATATCGGTAAACACCATGTTTTTAATGATGGCGAATGCAAGACTGATCGAATACCCATTAGGCATGCTCCAAACGCTCAGCCACACGCAGCCATGCACTGCGGGCACGCGGGTTTTCGCTCACTTCCGCAGGGCTTGGGGCAATACGGGCAACTTTCTTAATGGTTCGTGGATCAGGCTCTGGTTGCGGCAACCAGCCCTGCTCCGGCAATGTAGATTGCTGCTGGATAAACTGCTTGACCAAGCGGTCTTCCAGCGAATGAAAACTAATCACTGCCAATCGTCCCTGTGGCTTTAAGGCCTGTACAGCCTGTGGTAAAAAGTTCGTTAAATCATCAAGTTCATGGTTAATGGCAATCCGGATTGCCTGAAAACTACGCGTGGCCGGATGCTTGTGTTTTTCCCATTTGGGATGCGCTTCCTTGACAATTTGTGCCAGTTGACCTGTGGTTTCAATCAGGCCAGCCTGCTTAATGGCTCTGGCAATCCGGCGGCTATAGCGCTCTTCGCCATATTGAAATAATACATTGGCCAGGTCTTCTTCTTCAATATCCTGTAGCCACTGCCTGGCCGTAAGCCCCTTGCTATTGTCCATGCGCATGTCCAGTGGGCCATCCTGCATAAAGCTAAAGCCTCGCCCGGCCTGATCCAGCTGCGGTGAAGACACGCCCAGGTCTGCCATGACCCCATCAACCAAACCAGTACCGAGCTGTGCCAACTGAACCGTGAGTTCGGCAAAACTGGCATGCACCATAGTCAGGCGTGCATCCTGCTGCATCAGTTCGGCACCCACAGCCTGTGCCTGCGGGTCCTTATCAAATGCAATGACCCGGCTATTGGCACTTAAGCGGTTTAACAAAGCCTGGGTATGGCCTCCACGCCCAAACGTGGCATCAATGTAGATACCTTCTGTGCGTCCAGCCAGTAACGCATCAATCGTTTCATGTAATAGCACAGAAATATGGGACATACCGCAACACTTGTAAAGAATAAGACCTGCAAGGGGCGACATTATCATGTTGTTGCACGGCTGCGCAAAGCAACTTTTTGTAGCAGGTCACATTTATTAGAATTATTTAATTTTCTTGTCTAAAGTTTAGCGGGCTAATTATTTCTGAGCTTTTTTCTACTAACCTTAATGCACTATCTATAAGCTTGGCCTCACCATACTGCTGATTAATTCAATGCAAGGTACATTGAATTAACCAGCAGCATAGGAGCTGGCTGGAGTCCTGTTATTCTAGGTTTTGTTAGTTTAGTTTTTGGACTCATACAACTGGTCGAAAATCGCGCCATTGACAAAATGGGTTTGCTGAGCCTTACGCCAGCCCCCAAATACATCACCAATGGTAAATAGCTTAATTTTGGGAAACTGTGCGGCATACTTGGCCTGTACTTGTCGGTCACGTGGCCGGAAAAAATACTTGGCAGCCAACCCCTGCCCGACAGGCGAATACAGATAGTTTAAATAGCCTTTGGCCAGATTGCGGTTACCATCCTTGTCGACATTTTTATCGACAATCGCCACGGATGGTTCTGCCAAAATCGAAACAGACGGATAAACAATCTCAAACTGGTCTTTGTCCAGCCCGCCTTTGGTTGCCAGCAGTGCCTCATTTTCCCAGGACAGCAGCACATCACCAATGCCACGCTCGGCAAACGTGGTGAGCGAACCGCGTGATCCCGAATCCAGCACTTTAACATTGTGATACAACTGCTTAACCAGCTCGCGCGCCTTGGCATCATTACCACCAGGCTGCTTCAGTGCATAACCCCAGGCTGCCAGATAAATCCAGCGCGGTGCGCCACCAGTTTTTGGGTTGGGAGTAATAATTTCCACACCGGGCCTGGTTAAATCATTCCAGTCCTTAATATTTTTAGGGTTGCCCTTACGCACCAGAAACACCACGGTTGAGGTATAAGGTGCGGAATTGCTGGGAAACTCTTTTTGCCAGTTTTTATCAATTAACCCAGCATTACTGATCTCATCAATATCATTAGCCAGCGCCAGTGTCACCACATCAGCCTGCAAGCCATCAATCACGGCACGGGCCTGTTTGCCTGAGCCACCATGTGATTGCTGAAAATCAACGTCCTGACCTGTTTTATTTTTCCAGAAACTAGCAAATGATTTATTGTATTCCTGATAAAACTCACGCGTTGGATCATAGGACACATTTAAGAATTTGGTTTCTGCAAAAGCACTGCTCATGATCCCCGTGCCGATCAGCAGCGTCACTGCAACTTTTCTTATCCCCCGTGTGCGCATCAGTAATTACCTTGCATATTGATTATGCTGGCAAGATTACGCAAAAACCTTTGCCATGAAAAATAATTAAAATATGTTTTCTTATCTTATATTTTGCTAAATCTGCCAGCAGCGGCCAGCGCATGAATAGCGGGACGTTACCGTAAGTTTTCCGCTATAATCGCTGCAATTTAGAAATTTTGCACGCCAAGACCTATGACTGTCCGTACCCGTATTGCGCCCTCGCCAACCGGTTTCCCTCATGTTGGAACTGCTTATATTGCGCTATTTAACCTGTGCTTTGCCCGGCAACATGGTGGTGAATTCATTTTAAGGATTGAAGACACTGACCAGACCCGCTCAACGCCTGAGTCTGAAAAAATGATTTTGGATTCATTGCGCTGGCTGGGCTTAAGCTGGAGCGAGGGGCCGGATATTGGCGGGCCACATGCGCCCTATCGCCAAAGCGAGCGCATGGGCATTTATCGGCAATATGCTGAAGACCTAGTGGCAAAAGGCCACGCCTTTTATTGCTTTGCCACTAGTAAAGAACTGGATCAAATGCGTAGCGATCAACAGGTACGCGGCGAAACGCCAAAATATGATGGCCGTGGCTTAAAACTATCCGATTCGGAAGTCCAGCAACGTTTGGCTGCCGGTGAACCGCATGTGATCCGTATGAAAATTCCGGAAAGTGGCACTTGCCAGATTGATGACATGCTACGCGGCACGATTGAAATTCCATGGGAACAGGTGGACATGCAGATTTTGCTGAAAACCGATGGCATGCCCACCTACCATCTGGCCAATGTGGTGGATGACCACCTGATGCAAATTACCCATGTGATTCGTGGTGAGGAATGGATTCCTTCCGCCCCTAAACATCAATTGCTGTATCAATATTTTGGCTGGGACATGCCAGTACTGTGCCACATGCCGCTGCTGCGCAACCCCGACAAATCCAAGTTGTCCAAACGCAAGAATCCCACCAGCATTACCTATTATCGTGATATCGGCATTTTACCGGAAGCCTTGCTGAACTATCTGGGTCGCATGGGCTGGTCGATGCCGGATGAGCGTGAACAATTTACGCTTGATGACATGATTGCCAATTTTGATATTAAGCGCGTGTCTTTAGGCGGGCCAATTTTTGATGTGGAAAAACTTAACTGGCTAAACGGACAATGGATTAAAGGTCTAACACCGGGACAATTACTGGACAAAATTCTGGCATGGCGCGGCAACCGGGAAAAACTGGAACAAATTGCGGCAGCAATCCAGCCACGTATTAACACCCTGTCTGATGCGATTGACTGGGCAGGCTTTTTCTTTAACCGTGTGCCTAAAGTTGGGCCTGAGGCTTTTGCCAGCAAGAAGCTAAGCGAAGAACAAGTGCGTCAGAGCCTGCAACTGGCGGTATGGCGCCTGGAGGCGCTGATTAGCTGGAACAAGGATAGTGTCAGCCAAACCCTGATGACGCTGGCTGAACAAATGGGCATTAAGTTGCGTGACTTTATGCCGGCATTTTTTGTGGCGATTGCTGGCTCAACCAGCAGTACGCCAGTGATGGAATCCATGGTGATTCTGGGCGCTGACCTCACCTACGCCCGCCTGCGTGCGGCGCTGGAAGTACTGGGTGGTGTGAGTAAAAATGAAACCAAAGCCTGGCAAAAACTGAATGAAAGCCTGCAAATGCCGAAAAATTCAGCAGATGATGACGCCAATCCAACTTAATGATTGACAGGATGGCGCTGACTGCTTAACATCTGCAACCCATGGGGATATAGCTCAGTTGGTAGAGCGCTACAATGGCATTGTAGAGGTCAGCGGTTCGATCCCGCTTATCTCCACCATATTTAGATTTAAAGAAGTCCAAAATCGTCCGAAAAGCCTTGAAGCATATAGCTCCAAGGCTTTTTTGTTGTCCAAGCGAATCCGATATGATCCATTGGAATCTAGGCATTTTGTTGGTAGATCTGTTGGTATATGATGGTATTTAAAAATCCATACCAACAAATCAGCCAAATCACTCATAACCCTTATGATTTGAGGATGCCAAGATGCTCACTGATGCCAAAATTAAGAAATTACCGATTCCCCCTGCCACCCAGAAATCCCCTGACAAATACAGCGATATTCAGGGCTTACAACTTCATGTGTTCAGCACTGGCCGTAAATCCTGGTATATGGCCTACCGTTTTGAAGGCAAACAGAAGTCCTATGGCATTGGCACCTATCCTGAAGTGTCACTTGCCGAAGCCAGAGAGAAAAAGGAAGATGCGCGAAGGCTATTGAAAAAAGGCATTGATCCCAATGCCCTGAAAAAAGTTCAGCAGAAGGAAGATGCCGGGTTAAACAGCTTTCAGCATGTTGCTTTAGAGTGGTATGGCAAAAAACAGGCAGCTTGGGCAACCAGTACTGCTAATAAGGTTAAGCGTCGGCTTGAAGTTGATTTATTGCCTTATCTGGGTGAAAGGAACATTGCAGAAATTAGTGCGCCGCAACTGCTTGAAGTGATCCGCCGTATTGAAGATCGCTCTGTTGATACAGCTTATCGGGCATTGGAGGAATGTGGGCAGATTTTTCGCTATGGCATTGCAATCGGTACTAATGTTAATGATCCTTCAAGTGCATTACGCGGTGTGCTCACCAAGCGCCATAAAACCCACTTTGCTGCGATTACCGAACCAAGTGATGCTGGTGCCTTATTAAGGGCAATCGATGGGTTTAATGGCACCTTCGTCGTTAAGTGTGCTCTACAGCTTGCTGCCCTGTTCTTTGTACGTCCAGGCGAATTACGGCAGGCCAAGTGGTCAGAAATTGATTTTGACCGGGCTGAATGGCGCTATTTTGTCACCAAGACCAAGCAGGATCATATTGTCAGCTTATCAAGGCAGGCTTTAGAAATTTTAAGGCAATTGCATCAATCAACAGGGATATACGAATACGTTTTTATTGGTGGCCGTGACCCTAACCGTCCGATGAGTGATGCCGCCATTAACGCAGCTCTACGTCGTATGGGTTATGACACCAAGACAGAAATGACCGGCCATGGATTCAGGGCAATGGCGCGTACTATTCTGCATGAACGACTGGGTATGGATCGTGATGTGATTGAGCACCAGTTGGCTCACCGGGTGCCTGATGCACTAGGTGGTGCTTATAACCGCACCCGCTTCTTAGATCAGCGTAAAGCAATGATGCAGGCCTGGGCTGATTATCTGGATGAGCTGAAAGCTGGATAAGTCATGTAGGCTTTTAACAAGCAGGCTGAGATATGTAATTTAAGGATGTAGTAGGCAAGAATCTATGCTTGCCTATGCTTTAATCAAGTTGAACAGATGCACCCTAATAGAATTAACTCAAAATATTTAAAGAAAATCTAATATTTTGCTTAGAGCAGAATAAGAACCTAAAGTGCTTTAAATAAAAGATAATAATCTAAACACTTTAGATTTATATAAAACTTACCGCATTAAAAGGGGGGCGTTCAAAAATCTGTGTCAGCCAAATTACTAGATTTTAATTATATCGTCTAAACGCCCCTCGAAGTAAATAGATAATTGAGTGATAGTCTGTCCCCAGTTGGTGACAGGCATTGTCCATTTTTCCGAAGCTTGTTGAATACCAATGTACAGTAATTTCATCAAGCTATCATCATTAGGAAAAGCCCCTTTGGTTTTGGTCAGTTTACGGAATTGGCGATGTACAGCCTCAACCGCATTGGTCGTATAGATCGGTTTTCTAATCGCTTTTGGATATTTGAAATAAGCTGAAAGTAGATGCCATTTGTTACGCCATGACTGGATAACCACACCATATTGTTCACCCCATTTTGCTTCCAGTTCATCGAGTGCCGCTTCTGCTGCTCCTTTGGTATCAGCACGGTAAATTGGCTTTAAATCAGCCATAAACGCCTTTTGGTCACGACTGGCTACATAGCGTAGAGAGTTACGAATCTGATGAACAATACACAGTTGCACCTCAGTCTTGGGGTAAATCGCTGCTATGGCTTCAGGAAAGCCTTTTAAGCCATCCACGCAAGCAATCAGAATATCCTGAACACCTCGATTTTGTAAATCCGACAGAACAGTAAGCCAGTGGTTTGCACCCTCACTTTCCGATAGATATAGGCCCAACAATTCTTTCCTGCCCTCAGTATTTAAAGCTAAAATGGTATAGATTGCTTTACTGACATAAATGCCTTTATCTCTCACTTTATAATGTATCGCATCTAGCCACATAAACGGATAAACAGCATCCAGTGGACGTTGTCGCCATGCCTGTAACTGCGGGAGGAGTTTGTCTGTAATGTTGGTAATTGCACCATCTGAAACATCCAGTCCATACATGTCTGCAATATGTTTTTGAATAT
>NZ_SNTY01000017.1 GCF_004377485.1 Alkanindiges illinoisensis | reverse complement strand
TGGGCGCACGCCTATGGAAACATTGCTTGATGGAAAACAGATTTGGGCTGAAAAGAATCTAGCTCAAATTTAACCTGACACTCATCATCAAAACGGGTAACTGTCAGATCAGGTTTGAGCTAGTACAATTAAAGCCAGCCAAGGTTGACTCCCTGCGCATGACCTATGAAGAACCGATTGATACCTCTGATTGTGTCGGCCAATAAGCTAAAGGGAACTTCGGTTCCCTTTATGTTGAGCTGGCATTTATTTACGGAATCCCCTCATCCATTGAATGGCACTCCTTCCCGCACCATGATTGCAAACCTATAAAATAAAAATAAAATACACCCTCTGGTCTTGGAAGGAACAGTGTGCCGATAGCAATCCAAGCAGAGCTGCCTCAATGCCCCTTCTCTGTGAAAGAAGGGGCGGGGGTGGCTCTGCGGATTTTTTTATTGGCTCAGGTGATTGCAAGTGATGGTGGCTGATAGGCCACATTAAATCGTTGTGCCAGTTGATGCAGACGTTTATCCAGTGTCCATAACCGGGTGTCTGGCGTAATTAGGGTTGCCGCCAGCAAGGATAAGTCCACCAGTCCACAGCCCAACCCATACAGGCTATGCTGCTCAATTAATTTTGTCACTTCTGTAAATGTCGCCTGATTGGCATGACGCAGGTTATCAATATCGCGCAGGGTTTGCAGCCGTGGCGCTGGCGGTGTGCCACAGCACAGCTCCAGCACGATCATGGGATGGGTTGTTGCGATATCCACCAGTAATAATTCAATCAGGTGATCGTGCCGGTATTTGAAGTGATTGACCCAGACAGAACTATCAACAAGGACATTCATCAGTTGTGTTCTGTCCCACGTCGTGGAATATCCTGCATGTCAGGCATTGCCCCACCCAAGGCAGCCAGTCGCTTGGCAGACTGCACCCGGATAAAGGTCTTAATGGCTTCACGGAATAAATCCGATTTATCCATGGATTGGTCAGCCAGCTCAATGGCCTGCTGGTATAGGGTATCTTCAATGGTTACTGTGGTACGCATATGATCCACCTCATCAGTATTGATGCATGTATGCACCCATAATAGCATCAATAGCAAATACTGTCGTGATGCTATTATAGGTGATGGCAGGTCAATGGATGAATGATCAGGATAGATCGCTAATGGTAAAACTCAAGCAATCAGGATGCTAATGGCGGTTCAGTTTGCTCGCGGGCTGCAACCTTGGAATCAATCCAGTCACTAATCTCCTTGGCCACCCAGCCGACCCTACCTACTGTCAGCTCTACTTGTTTTGGAAAGGTGGGATCATAGTATTTTGACTTTGGCTTAAGCATTTCGTAAATGGTCGAACGGCTAAGACCAGTGAGTTGGATCACTAGCTTGATATTAATGATTTGTGTGATGGCAATGGTCATCATGGTGTTTCTCCCAGTGTGATTGAGAGTGGTTTCTCTCGATACAACCGGGCGGCTGGTGATTTTTTGCCAGAACCCTGCCTCAAAACCAAAAGTCTAAAACCCAAAAAAACCTGTCATCGATACTGGCATGCCAAAAAAAGATCAGCAGTAGGCACTCAACACTAAAAAAAAGAGAAGCCATGAGCTTCTCTTTTGGATGCAGGTTGATTGCTACTACAGCCCCATAGACATAACCACTAACTAAACTGGTAGTGGCAGTCATTACAGTGCAGGATCATGGAAGCTTGACGGGATGGCGGGTCAATAGCCTGTCCCAGGATGGAACCAATCAGTCCACCCGCCAGTTGCCCAAAGGGACTCGGCAATGGCAAGTGCCTGGCCAGTTGCGTGCCTAAAGCAGCCATGCCCAGTTGGGAACCTATACCTGGACTAGCAGATTGCTGGATACGGCTGACATTGTTGCTGTAACAGCGCGGACAATAGATCGACATGGAATACACCTCCTCAAATGAAAAAAGGCTGATCAGTTGATCAGCCATTGCCGTTGAATGTCAGGGTTGAATGAACATTCAATGCTCATGTTAATGATGTATATCCTCAGTTATTTGCAATCCAGCCTGGGCAGAGGCTAGCCAAAGCAGCGCATCCCCGGAATCCTTGCCCGCAGGTGCTGATCTTCTTTTTCAGCCCTTGCCAGATAACTGATGGCTTTTAGGGCATTTTCTACTTCCCGCTCATTGCTGCGGTGAATCATGCCAATACCCAAGGTGCCAAACCTGCGGTAATTGTCCTTATGGCCTTTACGGTTACAGTTAAATGAGTAGCCGTCACCGCCAGTAATGTCTTGCCATACCTCAGCCATCTGCTCGCCATAATAACCATCCCGCATGCATTTTGAACCGTTATAGATTAAAAGAAAGTGGCAGTGATAACCCTTTTCCCGGCCTTGCTCAATCGCCCATGAATAAGTGAGCACATCTTTAAAACAGGTATCACGGCTCTGGATGCGACGACGCAATCTTCTCAGGTCAGCATTAAACTGGTGGATATCGATGTCAGCCTCATACTGGTAACTTACATCTACCCGCACCAGTAGTAGCTTACAATGCCTGGCTACTAGCCTTTCAAACTTGTCCACTAATCTACTGAAATTGGAACGACGCTGTTGTTGCTGACGTCTGATAAAACGCTCATGCTTATCAATCAGGTCATCACACTGGTTCAGGAAATCTGTCTTGGACACAAACAAGGCGCTAGCTGATTTTCTTGGCCTGCCTATGCCTGATGAGTGGCTAATACCCATCCAGTTGAAATAGCCTTCTAGCAGTGGTGAATAATCAAGCTCAGGATCATAAATATCGCAAGCTGTTTTAAAGAGATACTCAAGTTCTTCAATCGCATTTTTCCAGTGATACTTACCTGAACAGATATCGATCATCAGGTCTTCGATCTGTATTAGGGTTTCATTACGGCTCATGTCTGTCTCCTATGGGTTAGAACCATAGGAGGGGTCAATCAGTAATTAATTAACTCACTGTTATTTACCAATTTAACCTTATCTAATAACGATCACTTTTATCCACGCGACTTGATGTTGTTTAAATATTAAGTAATTAAATTTATATCCTAGCTGGTTGATCAAGTTAAATAATAGCGGCCTGCCTGAAGTTAGGCCTCCTCAAACCATTTAAGCACAATACTTTCATTCTAATTTTCAAAATCATCATCCTGCCAAAAATGCGCCAAGATGACTGGTACAAGTTAAGGCTTGGTGGCAGTCCTGAATCAAGCCGACTAGGCTATGCGTTTTAATGGTAATTCACCGTTTTACTTGGTCTGCTTAGTCTTTTTTCTGGTTCTACCTTCTGTACCCCGGATAAGCCACTTTGGTATGTCTTGGTAAATTTTATCGTTCAATACATCTTTATAGACCACAAAGCTGGAAAGATGCTCGATAAACTCCTTTTTACGTTTTTTATTAATGGTTTCAAGGAGTAACTGATTTTTATTATATGGCAGGCTTAAAGACCAAGCAGGAAGCGGTAGGCAAGACGCCTCATATTTTAAGTCTCTTTTGATAATGTTGTAGAGTTGCGCCTGCTCAGGGTTAAGTGACTTAAAGAATTTATTACAAGCGCTTTGCCATGCCATATTCAGCTCACTATGTAAATCTTCATATTTTTGTATGGCATGTGATTTGAAGATAAAGAAAATATTTGCTGCAAAGTTTGTGTAATGACCATCAACCGATGCTGTGCCCTCCCAATAGCCTAGATACGCAGTGATTTGTGAAAGTGGCATGCGTCGCTTGCCAGCATGCAACATCGTATATAAGGCTTTTGACAATGCCTGCTGCGGTAAGGCATGCTCTTTTTCCGTCTCTAAATTGAGTTCTTCTGACGAGCTTTCAAGCAGTTCCACACCAGTACAATTAAAACGGCAACGAACCACCATCACATCAGACTTCATGGCAGACTTTAAATAGCTTCTTACTGCTTCAAGCCGGTTCTGATGGCGTGGTATATCGATGAGCTTTACTATAGCTGGCGGTTGAGTGTCATTTTCTAGAGATGGCATGCTGATTAACGGCTTTTCCTTAATGGCTCTTTTTTCAAAAAGCTCGTCTGGATAAAGAAAATCTTTGATCAGTCGTTCAAGTTTTTCGCGTCCCTTATTACGGCTAATATTAAGGCCAAGAATGGCTTCAAGCTCCGCCTTTTGCTCTACCCTATCTAGCTTTTGCTGATAGATCATCAAAAAGTGATGGAGTAGTTTTGACCTGTCGCGGTGAGCCAGTTTATTAGCCACTTCAGCAATTGCTTCCTGCTGCATCTGTAATTGAATAAATTGCAGCAAAGGACGAGTTGCCAGTTCTTCAATATGCTGCACTTGGAATTCACTTAGCTCCCGTACCGACGGGTGAGTTTCAAACGCAATATGGAGTGCCTCTTTCAAGCTCAACATGAATATTTCAATATTAACAATCAGGCTTATAGGCAAGTCTATTTTTTGGGCACTTAAAATTTCTTGGTAAACTATGGATAGATTTTCAAGGTAGTAGGCCGCATAACTGGATAAGTGGGTGGTTGACCAAACCAATGCTGCCCGGGGCACCCCCTTTAATAGATAAGGGTAGTAAATTTCTTGTGGCTCATTAGGCCTCCAGTAGCTTAAATCATGTTTTCTTGAGGCATGAGCATATTCCTGACCGATATGTCGAAAAAATTTCGGACTAATGTGCTGATAAGTTTCCCAATAGTATAAGAATCCAAAAATCCACTTCCATACCAATTTATTATTATGTCCAGAAAAATCACTCAGGAAAAACTCCCCCTGATTATCGGTTATTTCATCACTACGCAGAATAGTATTAAAATTGGTGATATGAACCACCAGCTCGGGACTCCATCTGCGATAAACTCGTAGCAGTTCCTCTTTTAAGGTTTGGATCAGACTCGCTTCTGAAAATGAATGGTCGCAATCCTGAATCAATAAAATAGCAAAGTACCCCAGGGTATTAGCAGCTCCTATTATAGGTTTAGAAACCACCCTTAGAACCCTGGAATCAAGGCCGCATATATCAAGAAAACGCTCAAAAGATGAGAAAAAATTAACAAGGTCATCAGTCTCTTTTAGGTTATGAACAAGCTCTATTTTTAAACCCAGCACGTATAGCATTCCTGCTTTTGATACGAGTTCGCTAATATCAGCCTGAACCTCCTGCTTAAATTTATCGAGCTGCTGTGCAAATTTAGTAGGCTTTGTTACGACCTTCTCGCCTTCTTCCAATAAACGCATTGGAGAGCGTTTTAGATAATGCCAGTATTTTTCAATGGTAGTTTCTGGCTTTCCATAAAAAACATTAATAATGTCGTTGTGTTTTTCAGGATTTATCTGCTTTCTAGCTGTATTGATAAACTCAATGAAATGCACAATTTCAGCGTGCTGCTGGATCAGCATACTATTTTCAACACTCGCCACCGCAGCAAACGTCACACTATTTAGTGCCACCATAAGGGATTGAACATGAGCAGTGGATAGCTTTCTTTCCATGCTTTGATCCCAGTGCCGTGCGTGAATATCTTCTTTAAAAAAATCTACGACAAGTTTCACCCATCTAAATGCTTCAAGCACTTCAGGATGGCCACCACTGCTAACCTGATTCTGTTTTACATGCAGTTGCTTTAACAATAAAAAGAAATCAGGGGGGATCATTTCCCCGTCACTATTTAACATTGCTATTTCCCAAGATATTCAAAATATGTTTTTATAGCTTAAAATGGCACTTTCCCTTGGCACTCGGTGCTATTGGTCAATTTACCTTACAAGTTTATCACATCGTAAATCATTTAATTTAACTATGTTAAATTGATGTCAAATTCAACTAATTTTCTATAAAATTAGTACATCAATTTTTAGCAATTTAAGTTTAGTTTATGAATAAGGTAGTTCTGCAATTGGGGTGGCTGAACAGTTTTTATACGTTTATATATTCAATTTCATTGCGGAAGTCACAATGGAATATCTATTAAACTAGGCATACAACCATCCTTTAACTACCTGCTCATACCAGTCCATCATTTTGACCCTCTCATCCCAATACAAAGCCCTGTTATAGGCAGCACGGATTCTATTTTGTGGAACATGGGCAAGTTGCCGTTCAATGGCATCAGCATTAAATAAATTGGACTCATTCACTACGGTGCTAAATAGCGATCTAAAACCCTGTGTAGTTATTTTTCCTGCATAACCTGAGCGTTTAATAACCTATAAAATAATGGCTGTATTAGCTCCAGAACTAGGGTAATTTAATGAATTAGACCCTGCCCACTAACCAGCTAATTAACCTGACCTAGAACTAATAATTGCCTCTAGGGATCGAACCCGGTACAATTTAAGGGATGCCTAGATGCTCAAAAAATGGATAAATTTGTTGGTATTTCTGTTGGTATTTTTACGATTCCAAAATTCTAAATTCTTTGGTATATAAGCCTTTGAATACTCAATTCGATCCTGCTTATCCCACCATATTTAGATTTAAAGAAGTCCAAAATCGTCCGAAAAGCCTTGAAGCGTATAGCTCCAAGGCTTTTTTGTTGTCCAAATTAAACGTATTTAATCTATCTAATCAAATGTCTAAGCGTTTTTCTTTAAAACAAGATAAATATGATCTAGGTGACTGTTCCAAATCTATGCAACAGTCATTATCGTCTTAAATTAAAAGCTTGCTTGTTTCAATATGACTTATTAACGCGCTGCCAAACGTAAGTGCAACAGGTGCGTGGCTATGGTATGCCGGATATGATCAGGCCGCTGGTTAAAATAACGCGCATTCATTGCAGCACCTGATAAATCTTCAACCACTTCAAAACCCATTTCTTCTACTGCCTGATGTAATGCTGAAGGTCTAAACTGACCAATTAACGGCTCTTTTAAAAACTGGGTAAATTGTGATACCGCAAAGCTTCCTAATCGCTCAATGCCCTGCAATTCCTGATAATGGATCGAATAATCCAGCACTACTTCGCTCAACGGTGCAGCAAAATCGGCAATGTGCTTAAGAGTATTTAATGTGGTTTGTGGTTCCAGATAGTGGGTGGTGCCTAACCACGAGAAAAATCCAGGCACCCCTTGCTGATAACTGCTGCGTGCCAGTGCATCGGCCAAAGATTCTTTTTCAAAATCAATCGCAACAAACTCAACATTTGCAGGCACCGTACCAAGCTGTTGTAATTTATGCTGCTTAGTGGTCTGTGTATCAGGGTGATCAACCTCAAAAATTTTAAGATCGGGATTGCACGGATTCTGGCGCAAGGCAAATGAATCCAGTCCGGCTCCCACAAGAACATATTGATTGATCTGGCGAGCCAGTGCCTGTTGCAGCAAATCCTCTGCATATCTGGAGCGCCCTACCACCTGCCCGCTCAATAATCCCAACGTCCGGTTCAATACTGGTGAATTCATGATCTTTACCAGCGATGGTGAACGCAATAGCTTTTGCCAGCCAATACTGGTGAGCGCGTAGGCATAAGGATCAGCAAATACAGGGTCAACCGTATTTTGAAAATGGTTTGCCCGTAAAGTTGCGGCAGCTAATGCGGTTCTGCTTGACTGCCCTTCTTTCATGAGAATCCTGTATTGCTATAATCACAATTTAAGTTTTTATAGCGCAATAAGCAGCGAGTACATATGGCACAAATCATAAAATTTATTCTCTGTAATTAGATATTCGGTCAGTAAATAGACTTCTTTCATAAGTTGTACCAACTCGCCTTCGACATGCTCAGGCAGCGTTGGTTGAGCTTGTCGAAACCAGACTTATGCAAGAGATCTAATGACGCATCAATAACTGATTTAAAGATTCACCCTAATATAGGATTTAATGCCCTGAATGCTTGCTGTAAGCCAATGAGTTTAAGGATGCTTTATGTGTCCAGCTAATTGATTCAACCTAGAGAAATAATGCATTGCGGCCAATAAACAACCAATCAATCCATGATTATTAAATTAGTGTTTGCCTTGCGCCAGCGAACATTATAGAATTTGCGCCAAGCCTAGATGCTCAAGCACATGAACAACTTGTTGATTTGCTAATTATTGTCCCTATCGTCTAGAGGCCTAGGACATCGCCCTTTCACGGCGGTAACCGGGGTTCGAATCCCCGTAGGGACGCCAAATTCATAAAAAAGCCTGCACCTGATGCAGGCTTTTTTATTTTTAGCCTTTCCCCTCATAGTAGCAGCTTTTTATTGAAAGGCTGGTTTAGGGCATTTACCTTAGATGCAGGTTAAGCATCAGTACAGGCCAGGGTCATATAAAATTCACCCAGCCTGTAGGCATTAGCTCATTGATACGCTGTACAGCTCTGGCGAACGCCAAAATTCCAGACAATCAGGTTTAATCCCGGTCATGGTGCTTGCCACCAATCTTGGGAACAATTTGTTCAATATTGCCACGCAGGTTATCGCGTAAGGCTCGCCCAATATTGCTCAGGCTGGATTTTTCAGTAGGCAGGCCAATGTCCAGGTCATTGCCAAAATTGGCCTCCAGCGCGGCAATCCGCTGTTTGAGCTCGAGTGGCATGGCTGCTTTTTCAAAGGTTTTGGCATCTACCATCACCACTATGGCTTCGCCAGTGGCCACAATCTGCGACTGCTGGTTGCTATGCAGCACGTAAGCCATACGAAAACCGGAATTACGAACTTCCACCACCCGCACGCCAACTTTCAGGCTGTCCGGATAAAATACTGGTCTTAAATAACGGCAACTACTGGCCGAAATCACACTGACCAATCCATGATTAAAAGCCTCGATATGGCTTAAGTATTCAATACGCGCGCTTTCCATATAGCGGTAATACATCACATTGTTGACATGGCCAAAGGCATCCATGTCACCCCAGGCGACTGTCTGGTGATAAACCACAGGACATTCTTTGATGGAACTCATACGTATTTCCTAACCTCAGGATTTAAATGACCACATTAGTGCGGTGAATTTGAATGATAACCTGTTGAGCTGATTTTTGAATTGGCCTGATTTTCAAGCTGGCAACGCGCCTGATGCAATAATTCCAGATCCGCCAGTAATTCAGGCTGGCTGGCAAGAGCCTGGGTTAGGCGTAAATAGCCAAAATCCGGATGTTGCTGCCAGTTTTGCAAGATGGCCTGTGCGGCTTCAGTTTGCTGATCTGCCATTAATTGATGCCACTGGGCTAATGCAATCGAAGGCTGCCCAGGATAACGCTGCGCCAGTTCATTAAGGCGCTGGGTAAAATGCTGGCACTCCACATTGCCTTCCTGCAACTGGTTTTGCAACCAGATGGTTAAAACCCGTGGGTCAAATTCCAGCCTTAATAGTTGATCAGCCAGTTGCTGGCGCTGCTGAATCAGGCTGTGCTGCTGTTCCAGTGACAAAGCTTGGTCGCTAATCTGTCTCAGGATAAATAGCCACTGACGCGCACTGGCAATATCCTGACCGAATTCCGGTTGGGCCTGCACTGTTTGATAATAGGCAAACAGTTGTTGTAGCTGCTCAGGGCTAGCCTGAGAAAGTTGTTGTTGCAATGCACTGAGCCAGCCGTAATGCTGCTCAGGTGTTAATGCTGGAATGTTATCTATAGCCAGCAACAGCCAAGGCTGCGCCATCAGTAATCTGGCCCATAACCCCTGAACATACGCACTCCATGCCGGATTTAATGACTGGGCAAATGCTGAAACCGGTTGCTGGCTCAAAGTTGTTAATGCAGCCTGCGCCTGTGTATAGTCTTGTGCAGCAAGGTATAGCTCAATTTGTTCCAGCACCAGCAAGTCAGTCAGGGCCGAACCCTGATTCAAGGCTTGCGCAGCCTGTTCCGGTTGGGCATTTTCACGCAGTAAATGTGCCTTAACTAACTGTTTTAAACTGGCGGACTGGTTAAAAATGGCTTCAATTTCACTTTGCTTGCTGGCTTTGGCATTTAATAGCCATAAACAGCCCAGTTGTTCAAATGGCAGTAGCTGCTGGTAATGCTCAATTTTTTGCGGATGGCGCAAGTGCCAGTTTTTAATCCAGCGATTAATACGCCGAATGGCATAAACCCCAGCCAGAATAAGGACAAACAACAGCAGCATGAATACTGTTGCACTGGTTTGCACTTCCCAGCCCAGCCACACCACCAGCACATAACCTGCCCCTGACCACAACCCCAGCAGGATAATGAGGCCAACACCTAGCAAAATCAGCCATAGCGCACGATGTTGTAAGGGCTGGTATTTCATGATGAAGCCTTTTGCCCAGTGAGCAGGGTAAGGGAAGTTAATTCAATGCTAGCAGGCCACGGTTGGTTTTTGAGTTTTTCCAGTTGCTGAGCCATTTGACGGCTGGCCGGATCAGCTAATAAATCTAGCTGGGTGAGTGATTCAGTTAAGTTGCTGGTGAAATTAAGCTGATCGCCCTGCGCCAATGCCAAGCGTGCAATCGCCACGTTAATGCTGGCCTGCTTATAAATAAAACTGCGATCCAGCATATGCTGACCAGCCTCTGGGGTTGCACGCTCAATCAAGAACAGGTGTTTAAACCAGTTGCCAATTCCTGTTTCCTTTCGCGCTGACGACTGTGCCAGCAAGCTTTGGGGTGCCTGTACCGCCATCAGGTTCAATTGTTGTTGAATCTGCAAAAGCGACTGGTTTAGGCCAGCACGAGCCTGCTGCTGCCGTGTGGCGTGCTGGTCCAGATTTAACTGGTCAATTTTCAAGGTTTGGAGCAAGGTGCCATTAAAAGGATCATTAGCGTCCTGCTGGTCTTCAATAATATTTTGCTGCAGTTCCAGCAGCAGTTGCTGCGCTTTTTTGGGATTACCCTGCCGTAAGCTGTCCTGTGCCAGTGTGAGGGCTGTCAGTGCCCACTGCCGCTGTTGTTGCCTCAACGTATTGCGCTGCTGGTTGAGTTGTATCTGTTGCGCTGGGCTAAGGTGAAGGGGCTGCGCTGAGTTAGCTGCACTGGCATGGTTGGCACTGCCAGTTTGTTGCCGTGCCACTGCAACCAGACGGTCATTCAGGTCGGCAATCTGCTTTTGTGCAGCCTGCTGGCTTTGCAGCAACTGTTGCTGGCGCTGCTGATCTTTTGCATACAGCAGATAGCTCATGCCAGACAGCAGTATCAACAAAACCAGCCCCAGCAGGACAATCAGTTTTTTTTTCATAGGTGGTGCTCACGGGACCAGACTGAATCAGTTGCCAGAGAATTTAGCAAACCGCTTATGTTTCATAAATCACAGCCCCGGTTAGGTTTTTAGCAAATTATCAGCAAAGCATAAAGAAGCTTTGGTATTGATACAATATTACATTTACGTCTGCTGACACTTTTGTAACTGGTCCAGCATGGCCAGAATGCTGGCCGGATTTAAATTCTCCAGCAGGATGACTTTAGGGCTATTGGCATGGCACGTGTTGGCATAAGCAGTTGTCGTCACTGTCATGTGCGCTGTCTGCTGGCAGATTTTCTGGTAAATCCGCGGGCCCAGCACCAGAATATAAGGCGGCGTCATGGCGCCAAACTGCTGGCCCAATTCCAGCCAATACTGCCATGACACACCACTGGTGATGATCAGTACCTGCGGCGGATGGTTTAAAAGCTGCTGATACTGCGCCTTACTGCTTTTGGGTAACTGGCGGTCATACAGGTTCAGGCTGATGACCTGCTGCTGGCTGGCCAGTTGCTTGAGCATAAACTGACGGCCACCATGCCCGCGCCAGAACATGATTGGTCCTGCTGCTGCTGAATCTGACGTTTTGTTACATGATGCCGTTGAATGCTGAGCCTGCTGAAAGATATCCAGTGCCAGCATGCCCTCACTGGTTTCCAAGGCTGGAACCTGCGCGGTAATGCCTGCCTGTGCCAGTATGGCTGCTGTACCCTGCCCTACAGCGACCCACTGGCAGGCTAACTGGCTGGGCAAGATATCAAGCTGTTTTAATCCGGCAAGGCCCAGTTGTGCGGCGGCTGGACTCACCACCACCACGACAGCCACCTGCCAAATTTTAGACAATTGCGGTTGAATCGCTTCAAAAGGTTCAGCCACCAGTTCCAGCAGCGGCAATTGGCTTACTCGATAACCAGCCTGCTGCAAGGCGTGATTTAAGCCATCAGCCCGCTCAGCAGGTCGGGTATTGAGTACATGCAGCATGGTCAATGGCGGGTACTGGCTTTAAGCATACAGGGCCGCAAGCAATTCCCCTGCTCCCTGTTCCAGCAAGCGTTGCGCCAGTTGCTGCCCCAGTTGCTCGGCCTGTTCAGGCGCCCCACTAATTTCAGCTTTTAATAATTGCTGTCCATCGGGACTACCGACTCTGCCCTGCATTGTTAGCTGATTATTTTCAAGCACGGCAAAACCGGCAATCGGCACCTGACAACCACCCTGCAAAGTGCGATTAAAGGCACGCTCGGCCCTAATGCAAATATTGGTAGCAGGATCGGATAATGGTGCAATCAGCGTCAGGACAGCCTGATCATTGCTGCGGCATTCCAGCCCTAGTGCGCCCTGTCCCACAGCAGGCAGGCTTAAATCCGCTGGGAGAATTTGCTTAATTCGTGATTCAAGCTGCAAGCGCTTTAGCCCGGCGGTAGCCAGAATAATGGCATCGTATTCACCAGCATCCAGCTTGCCCAGTCGCGTGCCGACATTGCCGCGCAAATCAATAATGGTTAAATCCGGGCGATAGGCCTGAATCTGGCTTTTACGGCGCAGGCTGGATGTGCCAAGGCGTGCACCTTGCGGCAAGTCATCCAGCGTTAAATACTGGTTGGACACGAAGGCATCAAACGGATTTTCACGCTCACAAATCACGGCCAGTGTTAAATTATCCGGCAAGTCCATAGGAACATCCTTCATGGAATGTACTGCCAGATCGGCACGGCCATCCAGCAAGGCATTTTCCAGTTCCTTGACAAATAAACCCTTGCCGCCGATTTTGGCCAGTGGCGTATCCAGAATTTTGTCACCCTGCGTCACAAACTTAACCAGCTCAACCGTCAGTCCCGGATGCAGTGCCTGCAAGCGTGCCTTGATGTGTTCAGCCTGCCACAGCGCCAGTGGACTTTGCCGGGTGGCAATTTTTAGGGTATTCATCAACTGGGTATCCTGTGGTTAAGCCTGTACGAGACATTGATAAGGGGTAGCATGCCAAATTTGCGTCACAGGCTCAAGTTATGGCGGCGGATGTCAACCAAGCGCCATTTTGCCAGTTAAGCCTAGACATAAAAAAACCAGACCCTGACAACACCAAGGTCTGGTACTCGCAAAGACTGTGCTGGTGCCTTTAAAATAACGGCTAAAACAACTGTCAGTGAACTGCTTTCTTAAATATGATGAATTTTTTCCCGTAATTGCGGTAAATGGCGACGGCTCACCGCCAGACGCTCATTAATCCCACGGCAGCGTACCTGATACTGGCCAGTGCCTACAAACTCCAGCCCTTCCAGATAAGGTATGGCTAGCAAGGCATTACGGTGAATCCGGATAAAACGGTCATGGAACTCGTTTTCAAGATCCTTGAGGGTTTCATCAATCAGTACCTGCCCGCCCGAATGGCGCACGGTGACATATTTCTGGTCAGCCAGAAAATAATAAATATTTTCAATGGGAATCAGCTCAACCCCACGATGGGTACGGGCAGCAATGTGTTTGCGGGCAGGACGGTCTGGCGATTCGCTGGCGTTCGCGTGCTGTTGCAGTGAATTGACCTGCGCACTGTTAAGCTTGCTGGCACGCTTTAGTGCATTTTCCAGTTGCTGCTGACTGATGGGTTTGAGCAAATATCCAATGGCCTGCGTGTTAAAGGCATCAATGGCATGCTGGTCAAATGCAGTCACAAAAATTACGGCTGGTGGCACGTCAAGATCAAGCAAGGCCTGAGCGCACTGAATCCCGTTCATTTCGGGCATGCGGATATCCAGCAATACCACATCAGGGCGATGTAGCCGAACCTGTTCCAGTGCCTGAAATCCATTACTGGCCTGGGCAACCACCTCGTGGCCTGCCACCTTGACCATACGCGACAAGCGCTCTCGTGCTAATGGTTCGTCGTCACAAACCAAAATATTCATGCATTCCTCCTTGCAGCATTGATTATCCTTGAAATAACCAATGTTTTTTTTATTGTTCCACGTGTGGATAATTTAAATATGTCGTAAATAATCCATTGGTTTGATGCGTTTGTAACCGGGCCTGTTTCCCGTAATACGCCTGCAATCGCTCCTGAATATTGTCTAGCGCCATCCCATTGCCAGCTCGTATGCCTGTTTTACCAGTTTGACACGGATTTGTCACCACGATTGTGACATCTTTGGCATTCACCTCGATTAAAACACTAATTGTACTACTGTGACTAAAGCTTTCAACGCCATGATAAATCGCATTTTCCAGCAGGGGCTGCAAGGTAAGTGACGGAATATTCACATCATACAGGTCATCCTCATCGGGCAGTCGCCACTCCACCTGTAAACGATCTCCCAGCCGGATGGATTCAATATCCAGATAGCTTTTGCACAGCATAACTTCATCCAGCAAACTAATTTCACCACTGGCATTCAGGCTGGCCCGAAACAGGCGCGACAGGTTTTCCACCATGTGTTCAGCCTTGGGCGGGTCAATCTGGATCAGGCTTAGCACACTATTCATGGTATTAAACAAAAAATGCGGACGAATGCGGGCCTGCAATGCCTGAATTCGCGAGAGCAACTCGGCCCGGTGACGCTTGATCATTTGTTCGCGGACATACAGGTAGCGCATAATCACCATGCCAAGGCAGCCGCCCAGAATCAGGTGATACAGCACGCGCCACCACCACGGATGCTGCACGTCCAGCGCCCAGGCCAGCCCGATATTGCAGACGATGG
Source organism: Alkanindiges illinoisensis (assembly GCF_004377485.1). Taxonomy (GTDB): domain Bacteria; phylum Pseudomonadota; class Gammaproteobacteria; order Pseudomonadales; family Moraxellaceae; genus Alkanindiges; species Alkanindiges illinoisensis_A. The sequence goes on along the minus strand of NZ_SNTY01000017.1, from coordinate 37,836 downwards.
TTGTGATCGCAATAATGCCTTCCAGCAGCACAAAGCTCCAGATCACCGCCTCAAGCCGTGGCCGGGTACGCAGCCAGCCACGCAGCAGGTCGGCCAGCCAGGCAAATGACACTGTCACCCAGTTGACAAAAAACACGTACTGGGCCAGTCCACTCCAGTGCAGGCCCGTCAAGCTCTTGGCTTCAATTAAAGCCAGAATCACCGCCAGCAGATTGGTACTGACCAGCAGCTCCAGCACAGCACGGTTTTCGGTAAAATCCGGTAAAAAAAACGCATCCTTGTTTTGTATAGGGTTACGCATCGGCGTACTCATGGATGCCGAGGCTGATCTTTGCGCAGGATTTGCTATAATCGGTTTTATTTTGCCTAGCCTTAGTTTGCTGATACCCATATGACCGCACCCTCTCAATCCGCTGAACACCAATCTACTGCACACCAATCCACCGGGGAAAGCGCTGTTAATCCTGCTGAGCATGCGACCTCAGGCATGTGGGGCGGCCGTTTTAGTGAAGCGACTGATGCCTTTGTGGCTGAATTTACCGCATCTGTGCAATTTGACCAACGCTTTTATAAGCAGGATATTGCCGGCTCCATCGCCCATGCCACCATGCTGGCCTCGGTTGGCGTGCTCACCCATCAGGAACGCGATGACATTATTGCCGGGTTAACCGCCATCAAGGCTGATATTGAAGCAGGCCGTTTTGAATGGCGCATTGACCTTGAAGACGTGCACATGAATATTGAAGCCCGTCTGACTGACCGAATTGGCATTACTGGCAAGAAATTGCATACTGGCCGTAGCCGTAACGATCAGGTCGCCACCGATATCCGCCTGTACCTGCGTGATGAAATTGATGAATTACTGGGTTTGCTAAAAAAACTGCAAAGCGGCATTTTGGGTCTGGCGGCCAAACATACCGATACCATCATGCCCGGCTTTACCCATTTGCAAACCGCACAGCCGGTTACTTTTGGCCATCACCTGCTGGCATGGTTTGAAATGCTGGTGCGTGACTCCGAGCGCCTGATTGATTGCCGCAAGCGGGTGAATCGCATGCCACTGGGTTCGGCAGCACTGGCGGGAACTACTTATCCCATCAACCGGGCCTACACTGCCGAGCTACTGGGCTTTGAAGCCGTCTCGGAAAACTCGCTGGATGCGGTGTCTGACCGTGACTTTGCCATTGAATTTAGCAGTGCAGCGTCTTTAATTATGATGCACCTGTCGCGCATGTCTGAAGAACTGATTCTATGGACATCTGCCCAGTTCAAGTTTGTACAGATTCCGGATCGCTTTTGTACCGGTTCATCCATTATGCCGCAAAAGAAAAACCCGGATGTACCAGAGCTGGTGCGTGGTAAAAGTGGCCGCGTATTTGGTGACCTGATGAGCCTGCTCACCCTGATGAAAGGTCAGCCACTGGCCTATAACAAGGACAATCAGGAAGACAAGGAACCATTGTTTGATGCGGTGGATACCGTGCGTGGCTGTCTGCTGGCATTTGCTGACATGATTCCTGCGCTACAGCCCAATATCCCGGTAATGCGTGAAGCCGCGCTGCGTGGTTTTTCAACGGCTACCGATCTGGCCGATTATCTGGTGAAAAAAGGTATTGCCTTCCGTGATGCCCATGAGATTGTCGGCAAAGCAGTTGCTTTAGGCGTACGTGAAGACAAAGATTTATCTGAACTGTCACTACAGCAGCTCCAGCAATTTTCTGACAAGATTACCGATGATGTATTTGCCGTCCTGACACTGGAAGGTTCGGTGTCCGCACGGGATCATATTGGGGGTACTGCACCGGCACAGGTAAAAGCTGCCATTGAGCGCGCCCAGCAGCGAATTGCACAGCTTTAACCGCTTCCCAATCTTTTCTTGTTAAAGGTAGAAGTTCCCTCTTTACCAAAGAGGGTCCAGGCTAGTTTTAATAACCACCATATAGAGAGATGACATGACCCGCACCGTATTTTGCCGAAAGTACCAAAAAGACATGGAAGGGCTGGAATTTGCACCATTCCCCGGCCCTAAGGGACAGGACGTTTTTGAGCATGTGTCCAAGCAGGCCTGGCAGGAATGGCTAAAGCACCAGACCCTGCTGATTAATGAAAAACGCCTGAATGCCTTTGAACCGGCTGCCCGTACTTTTCTGGAAGAACAACGCGAAAAGTTTTTCACCAATCAGGACGTGGAAAAAGCCGAAGGCTGGACTGAAACTCAAGACAAGGGCAATTCAGCCTGATTGAGCGGCTTATACGACTAAAGTTATAGGCCATCTTTAAGTGGTTTTATACAAGCTAGACTACCAAAACAGACCAAGTGGTCTAGCTTTTATTTGATTTATATTCATTTTATTTTCCTTTAATTATTAGAGTATTGGCTCTACATTTTTATCATTTTTTGCAGGCCTATTCAGCTTTAAAAGCAAGACGTGTGATTGATTTCACCAGTCATATTATTTATTTGTCATTGATCACAAAATACTCTATATTTCGCACAAATTTTAGCCATTCCTTGCCATGCTTTTGGAGCTGTCGTCATGTTAAAGCGTTTTTTGTTTGTTGCCAGTAGTCTGGTTCTTGCCACCAGTGCTGCCGTTGCTGCCCCTGTTGAAGCAACCCTCACGGGTCTGGACTGTAGTGGCGATTATTGCCAGCTGGCTTTTACCGCCAATAACAAGGCACAGACAGCCATTTGCGCGGATGATACCTATTGTGAAGAATGGTCTGAACAGGAAGCTGTACCAGCCAGCGTTAAAGCCAAGACTGCCAAGTTAACGATTGAAAGCCAGCATCTGGAAGATCTGAATGCCAATGCTGATGTTGTCACCAAGATTGAGTTTTAAGTATTTGGTTTATCCTTCATAAGCCCAGTAAAAAAGCCCGCGGTCTATCACAAGCCACGGGCTTTTTTATGGCTTAAATTCAGCTAGCTGTTTGAGCCATCAGCTGTTTGAGCCATCAGCTGTTGAACCAGTACCATTTGAATCAGCAGCACTATTCCCATTGCCAGCATAGTTGTCACCATGAATTTTCTTTTCAATGGCTTCATAGCTGGTGTGGCGCACATCAAGTCCTTTCACCATGTAAATGACCTGTTCGGCAATATTACGCGCATGGTCACCCACACGTTCCAGCGAACGCAAAATCCATAGCACGTTAATGACCCGGCTGATATGGCGCGGGTCTTCCATCATGTACGTCATGAGGGTACGGGTTGCGGATTGATATTCGCGGTCAATATCGGCATCGGCCTGCATGACCCGCAAAGCCTGCTCGTCATCCAGACGGGCAAAGGCATCCAGCGCTTCATGGATCATCACCCGCACCTGATTGCCAATATGCCGGGTTTCCATGTAGCCACGCGGCGATTCCCCTTCTTCACACAGGGTCTGTGCAATGCGGGCAATCTTGGCTGCTTCATCGCCGATGCGCTCAAGATCAGTATTGGCCTTGCTAATGGCAATCACCATACGCAGATCACTGGCTGCCGGATGACGACGTGCCAGAATCAGGGTCAGCGCTTCATCAATCTGGGTTTCCATCTTGTTGACGATCTGGTCTTCATACTGCACTTTAAGCGCCAGCGCAGCATCAGTTTCCAGCAAAGCATGGATGGCATTGGCCACCTGTTGCTCCACCAGTCCGCCCATACTCATGAACTGGGTGTTCACGTCTTGCAGGTTTTCATTAAACTGGGAGGAGATATGGTGATTAAACACCGCTTTATTGGTGGTAGGCATAAACAAACCTGTTCAATTTTTTAGCAAATATTACAACAAAATTTAATGACATTTTGATGACAGTTACCCTGCCATCTCTCGTCCTAACCCTGCAACCCAGCCTCATTGACAGACTGGATCATGGAATACTACCAGTGGCCATGGTTTGAGCAGATGGCGTTGCTGGTACTTATTGATCCGTTGATGGCTTAGTTACTGAGGCATTCCCAGCAAGGGAGTTGTCCAGCCACTGATTGATTTCTGCCAGCGCATCAGTATCCAGTTGTCCTGTGGCATGTTTTAGCCGCAGCATATTGAGCACATAATCATAGCGGGCATTAATATAATCCTGCTCGGCAGCAAAGGAATTACGCTGCGCCAGCAACACATCCACCATGGTACGCAGTCCCAGATCATAGCCGGCCTGCGATGATTGCGCGACCAAGCGGCTGGACTGCATGGCTTGCTGGCGGGCTTCAATGCGGGCACGGTCGGTATTTAAGTTAATGAATGAGGAGCGCACCGAACCGGTAACCTGCCGTTCAGCCACATCAATCTGGTCACGTGCGGCAATCGCCTGATAACTGGCTTGCGTCACCGCAGTCTGGGTTCGGCCACCACGGTATAGCGGCAGGTTGAGTTCCAGCCCAATGGCACTGCTGCGGCCATTGTTGCTGATCAGGCTCTCCGGAGTTTGCTTGTTCCAGCCCGTTTGTGCCACCACATCCAGTTGCGGGTAATAGCCGGACTGCTGGATTTTGCGGTTTTTCTCGGCAACCTGGTATTGCAGGCGCGCCTGACTTAGTTGCGGATTTTTTTGCTTTGCCAGATCAACCCAGGCCTGAATCTGATTGGGCACGGGCGAGACAGCTTCAAAATCACTGCTAAGTGGCGCCAGATTTTCGGGCGTATTGCCCAGAATAATGGCCAGATTTTCCTGCGCATTAATCACCTGGTTTTCACCAGCAATCCGGTTAGCCACGGCATTCTGGTACTGGGCCGCCGCTTCACTGACATCCGTACGCGCCACCACGCCTTCCTTAAAGCGCGCCTGCATCATGTTTAATTGCCGCTGTAGTGCTGTTTGTTCGGCGTTCAAGGTGGCAATCAGGTTTTGTGCACGCAATACCTCAAAATAGGCTTCGGCTACCCTTAAAATAAAATCTTGCTGGTCACTAATAAAACGGCTGTCGTTTAGGCTGGTAGCAACCTTGGCCTGCTGGTACTGCTGCCACAAGTCCATGCGAAACAGGGGTTGTCGAACAGCCAATGCCGCCTGACGGCTGGTAGATGCCGAAGAATTAACTGGCTGGCCCAGCAACATATTGCCTTGCGGATTGTCTGACTGGAAACGGTTACGGTTAATGGCACCTGATAAGCCAACGGTAGGCAAAAGTCCACCCAGTGCCAGCCGTTCCTGCTGCTGATCAGCCAGATACTGGTTTACTGTGACCTGCCAGCTGGGATCATGCGCCTGTGCCTGCCGATAGGTTTCCAGCAAGTCCTGTGCAAACGCGGCGGTACTGGCTGAGGTACTCATCAGCGCCAGCAAACATCCCCAGAATAACTTTGATTGTCCCGACCATCCTGACCGGATTTTAGCTGCCTGTTTTTTCATCATGTCACATGCTATTCATTTCATTGTTGTGGAGCCTATGCCGCGCCAGATTATCAGGATCGCTATCATCTATAGAACGATCGTTTTCAGAATGCCAGCCAACTGCCTGATACAGTGGAACTGCGCCCGAAATAGCTACCGTTGAACGAACAATCAATGGCGTTTTGCATACCGTTTTTGTTTTGTGCAACTGTCATGGACAATTGATCAATTAACCACTAATCTACAGCACATACCGCTTGACGGAGCGCCTGTGGAACAGGCTGAGATTATACACACTACTCACTTGTGCAGTATAAGTACCGTTGAACCTGAGCGAGGGTTAAGCAGAGCTACTTCGTCTTGCGAAGCGATGCTTCTCATTTGTCCGAGCGCAAGAAAAAATCTTTGATTTTTTGCGAGGGTAAATAAGCTTAAAACACTATTTTAAGCCTTGGCCTGAGCAGCACAAAAATTTCGGGTTTTCGTCTTGTCTGGTTAATACCAGCGTAGGAATCAAGCAGCACTAGATGACTAGTGTACCTGATATTTTTTTATGGTTTTGCTTGATCCTCCTCCTTTCCATGTGACACGACAGAAATGGATCCTGCCATGAACCAACTCACTACCCCGCAGCCTGCGCTTTCTCAACACGAGCGTGAAGCACAGGATTTAACCCGCATTTTACCCGCCTCGCGCAAAGTCTATATTGAAGGTTCAACGCCGGATATTCGCGTGCCCATGCGCGAAATCAGCCTGACCGATACCCCAATTGGCCTGAGCAATGGCGAAAAAGGCAGTGAAAAAAATCCACCGGTACTGGTGTACGACACCTCCGGCCCCTATACCGACCCCAATGTCAAAATTGACCTGACCAAAGGCCTGCCCGATTTGCGCGGCCAATGGATTGATGCGCGTGGCGATACCGAAAAACTGTCCGGCCTGTCCTCCGAATTTGGCCAGCAACGCGCACGCGACATTAAAACCGCCGACCTGCGCTTTGCCCATATTCAAAATCCGCGTCGCGCCAAGTCTGGCCAGAATGTCACCCAGCTGCATTATGCACGTCAGGGCATCATCACGCCGGAAATGGAATATATTGCCATCCGTGAAACCCAGCGCCAGTATGAAGGGACAGACAATCGTCAGCATGAAGGCCAGAACTTTGGGGCACGTTTGCCCAAAATCATTACGCCCGAATTTGTGCGCAGTGAAGTCGCCGCAGGCCGTGCCATTATTCCTGCCAACATCAACCACCCCGAAGCCGAGCCAATGATTATTGGCCGTAACTTTCTGGTGAAGATTAATGCCAATATTGGCAACTCGGCACTGGGTTCTTCCATTGATGAAGAAGTGGCGAAAATGACCTGGGCTACGCGCTGGGGTGCAGACACCATCATGGATTTGTCCACAGGCAAAAATATCCATGAAACCCGCGAATGGATTATCCGCAACTCGCCGGTGCCAATTGGTACAGTACCCATTTATCAGGCACTGGAAAAAGTCGATGGCGTGGCCGAAGACCTGACTTGGGAGATGTTCCGCGACACCCTGATTGAGCAGGCCGAGCAAGGCGTGGATTACTTTACCATCCATGCCGGTGTGCTGCTGCGTTATGTGCCTCTCACTGCCAATCGCCTGACTGGCATTGTGTCGCGCGGCGGTTCGATCATGGCACAATGGTGTCTGGCGCATCACAAGGAAAATTTCCTGTATACGCATTTTGATGAAATCTGCGAGATCATGAAAGCCTATGACGTGTCGTTTAGTCTGGGCGATGGCCTGCGTCCCGGCTGTATTCAGGATGCCAATGATGAGGCCCAGTTTGGCGAATTGCGCACCCTTGGCGAACTGACCCAAAAAGCCTGGAAGCATGATGTACAGGTGATGATTGAAGGCCCCGGCCATGTGCCCATGCACATGATCAAGGAAAACATGGACCTGCAACTGGAAGTTTGCGGTGAAGCACCTTTTTATACCTTGGGGCCACTGACTACCGATATCGCTCCCGGTTATGACCATATTACCTCGGCCATTGGCGCCGCCATGATTGGCTGGTACGGCACGGCCATGCTGTGTTATGTCACCCCCAAGGAGCATCTGGGTTTACCGGACAAAAAAGACGTCAAAGATGGCATCATTACCTACAAGATTGCCGCGCATGCCGCTGATCTGGCCAAGGGCCATCCGGGGGCACAGGTGCGTGACAATGCACTGTCCAAAGCCCGTTTTGAGTTCCGCTGGGAAGACCAGTTTAATCTGGCGCTGGACCCCGACACTGCCCGCAGCATGCATGATGAAACCCTGCCCAAGGATGCGCATAAATCAGCGCATTTCTGCTCCATGTGTGGCCCCAAGTTCTGTTCAATGAAAATTACCCAGAACGTCAGGGACTATGCTGCAAAACAAAATCTGAGTGAGGAAGACGCGGTACAGGCAGGAATGGATGCCATGTCCGAGGAATATCACAAGCAGGGCAAGCAACTGTATAAGGAAGTTTAAACAGCTTGACTCCAAGATAACATTTACTATCGTGAAGCGTCAGTCGCGTTGTTTGAGACAGGACTAATTCTGTAGTGTACCGTTTCTGCGATGCATAGGATTGATGACAGTAGTGTTCGAGTTTGCGGCTCTTGCGCTGCTTTAGCCGCAGCTCAGGTTTTGCCCTTGCGCTACGCTCATCCCGCAAGACTTGCGCGGCAATGCCGCTCAGGTCGAGCCGAAGGCTAATTCAACCATTAGCTCATAAACCGCAAGCCCCTGCCGTGCTCACTCTATTTTTAACTAAATTTTAAGTTCAAAATAAAATCATTTTTATTTGAGGATAGACTATGTCTGCTCCCAACAATCCATACCTGATGTTTTCAACCAACGACGTAGAGATATTAAGCCGCAATATGGTTTATTCCGGTTTTGCCAAAATTGAACAGCTTGAAATCCGCCATCGCCTGTTTGAAGACCAAAGCTTTAGCAAGCCCATTCAACGTGAGCTGGTCAGACGGCCAGAAGCTGCTGGTGTATTGCTCTATGATTCCAAACAGCAATTGTTTGCCTTAATTGAGCAGTTCCGGATTGGCGCGATAGAGGATAAAGACAGCGCCTGGCAACTGGAAATTGTGGCAGGATTGGTGGATGAAGGCGAAACGGCTGAACAAACCGTAATCCGTGAAGCACTGGAAGAAGCCGGCACACAGATTGAAAATCCGCAGTTCATCTTCAGTTTTTATCCGTCTGCCGGAGCTAGTAATGAATTGTTTCATTTATATGCCGCAGATACAGAACTAAGTCACACAAACCAGATTTTTGGTGTCATGGACGAGGCAGAAAATATCAGGCTACACGTGCTAAAATATGAGCAGCTACATACATTGTTAAGTCAGGCTACATATTTAAAAAATAGTCCGATGATTATTGCCCTGCAATGGCTGGCAATGCAGTGTTCTCCGGCAAAACAGTAGCCCGTCAGGTATCAGGCTGCACCAGTACGCATAATACAGCAGGCAGGAGGCGGGTTCCGTTGTGATTTATCAGGTTGAAATTCCGGCTTCGGTGTTATCGCAAGAACGTCCCCTTCGTCTGGTGCAATGTTCAGACATGCACCTGTTTGCCGATCCGGCTACCAAACTGCTGGGACTCAATACCCAGCACAGCTTTCAAAGCGTCATTGAGCTTATCCAGCAACAACAGCCCAACATTGACCTGCTACTCACCACGGGTGATATTGCCCAGCAATCCTCGCCTGAAACCTATCAGCGTTTTTTAGCCACCATGCAGCCGCTACGGGCACCGCATTTTTGCATTCCTGGCAACCACGATCTGGATGAAGCTTATCATTCCGGCTTGCGCATCAACCAGCTGCCTTGCGAAGTCATTATTGGCAACTGGTGCTGTATCCTGCTGGATTCTACGGTTGACCATGAAATTGCGGGCAGCTTTAGCAACAGCACGCTTGAATACCTGCAACAGGCGCTGGAACGTCAGCGCAACCGCCATGTGCTGATTGCCCTGCATCATAATCCGATTGCCGTAGGGTGCGAATGGCTGGATCAGCATATGTTAAAAGCCAGTCAAACTTTTTTTGACATAATACAGCCCTTTAATAATGTTAAACTGGTGATACATGGGCACGTGCACCAGCGCTTTGAGCAGGTGTATGAACAGGTCAGTTATCTGTCCTGTCCTTCGACCTCTCTACAGTTCAAGCCTAGGAGTGCCAAATTTACCCTGGACACCGTGAACCCAGGTTATCGCTGGCTGGACTTGTACGCCAATGGCTATTTTGAAACTGATGTCTGCCGGGTGGAAAATTTTAATTTTTATATTGATTATCAAAGCAATGGCTATTAAAGCACTGGCGTTACAATAATAAAGCAGCCAAACCTACACGCTTTTTAGCAAGACATTACCCTTGTTTACGAATTAAACTATCAACTTTAGCCGAATCTCTATATGATTCGTGCGCTTTTGCAACGGCTGGTCGATATTTTTGCTTGAAGGGTTGCATATTACCCCTGTTTTTGCGTATAGATAACACGTGTTTGATGAGGATGCCCATAATGGCTATTGAGAACCAAGATTCTGGAACAAACGGACAAGTTGCAGCACTGGCTGACATTACAACACCAGCAGCAAAGCGTGGCCGCAAACCAGCAACAAAGAAAACAGATAAGGCCACTGGCGATGTCCCTGCAGGCTTATACGGGATTGCCCCTTATCAGCCCGGTGCCAAAGAAGAATACATGTCGCAAGGGCAATTGGAGCACTTCCGCAAGATTCTGGAAGCATGGCGCAATGAGCTGATGCAGGAAGTGGATCGCACCATGAGCCACATGCAGGATGAATCGTCTGCCCTGCCGGATATTAATGACCGCGCCACCCAGGAAGAAGAATTTGCCATTGAGCTGCGCACTCGTGACCGTGAACGCAAGCTGATTCGCAAGATCGAACAATCGTTACAAGCCATTGAAGATGAAGACTATGGCTATTGCGATACTTGTGGGATTGAAATTGGCCTGCGTCGTCTGGAAGCGCGTCCAACCGCAACCCAGTGTATTGATTGCAAGACACTGGCTGAAATCAAGGAAAAGCAAAACCACGGTTAATTCTTGATGAGTCAAGATACAGAAAAGCATAGCTTTTCTCTTGCGCAGCGGCAAAACGATGTTTTGTTTAATCGCTGCTCATATAAGGGCCGGTTTGCGCCATCGCCAACTGGCCCTTTGCATTTTGGTTCACTGCTCACCGCGCTGGCCAGTTATTGCGAAGCCAAAGCACACCATGGCCAGTGGCTGGTGCGGATTGAAGACACCGATATTCCACGCATTCAGGCTGGTGCAGAAACAGCTATTTTAACCGCGCTGGAAGCGTTTGGCTTTGAGTGGGATGAAACAGTGGTGCGCCAGCAGGACCGGCTGGAATATTATGAACAGGCACTTGAGCAGCTTAAAGCCAGTGGCCTGATTTATGCCTGCCAGTGTAGCCGTAAGCAGCTTAGTGGATTAGGTGGCTCAAACGGCTTAGGCACCTATCCGCAAACCTGCCGCACTTTAAACCTACCGTTTGAACAGCATGCCATTCGCTTAAAAACCATAGATCAAACCATTTGCTTTGATGATCTCATTCAGGGCTATTGCTGCGAAAACTTAAGCCAGACCACGGGCGACTTTGTACTCAAACGCCGTGATGGCATTATTAGCTACCAGTTGGCTGTGGTGGTGGACGATGCATTGCAAGGCATTACCCATGTGGTACGCGGTGCCGATCTTCTGGACAATACGGCACGACAAATCTGGCTTGGGCAATGCCTTCATGTTCCCCAGTTAAATTACTGCCATATTCCATTGGCAATGAATGATCAAGGGCAGAAACTGTCCAAGCAAAACCTGGCCAAACCGTTAGATTTAAGGCAAGCGCCGCAGTTAATTCAGCAGGCATTGCAGGCGCTGAATCAAGCGGATGTTGAGGTGGATAGTCCTCAAAGGATGCTGGTGCGGGCAGTGAATCAGTGGGATATGGGGAGGGTTTCTAGGCAGGGTCAGTTACAGGGTGTGTTTGAGTAGATATCGTTAAATATTTGAAAATACTGTCATCAAGTATAATGATTAGTAAAAATTAATACTCTGAAATTATTGCATTGAATTAATTAAGGGAATGATGAAACTAATTCACAAGTTTGAAATCTTTGCTGAATACTTTCAATTTATACTAATGGATGAATCATCCGAAGATGATTTTAGTGCAGTCTGGAATGACGAGGCATCTGAAAGAATGCTAGCTGTTGGTGAGACATCTGTATGTCTCGGCACGCTGCGCAACATCACAGTTCCCATAGCAATTCACGTTAGCCAAACAGAACCACAAATCAATATCCAAGAAGTCGACCATGCAGTTTCAGCCTCACTGAATATCCCAAGTGGTCGCCTCGCGATCATGAGCTGTACTGACTACCTTCCCAATGCCGTACGTATAGATCTACTAGCTGGCACATATCACTTAATGTATCTTGTCACAGGATTAGATAGCATTACTGACGAAACAGCACCAGCTGATGACCATTATATTATTCATATATGGCCCGGCTCGCCTCAAGAACCAACTTTACTCAAGCATTGGCGATCACATATCTAAAAAATTACTCAATGACTCTACAATAGCTCTCTACTGTTAGACAAATAGTTATGCTGTCGTCATATCTCCTATCAACTTCCCATACCGTAAACAAGCGACTTCATGTGCTTCATGGCGCACTTCCAATTGCCATTCCTTAATCCATGCCTGAACTGCTGGTAAAGCGCGTAACCTTGCGGCATAAGGCAGTGCTGGCTCACTGAGTTTGAGCTGATGGGTTTCTATACGTAATGCAACAGGTACAAAAAATGCATCTATACCAGTAAAACTATTTCCTGCTAAAAACTCGCCACCAAAACCGTTTAACCCTTCCCCCCATAACTCATCACTATTCATAAATATCAAATTATTAATCTTTCCATAGTTCAAAATTTTTGCCTTCTATTTTAATCAGGTCTCCGGACTGCATTTCAATTTCTAGAGACATCAACCCATTTTCTAGTGATAGCGGCCCATTAGAACTATTAATTGATATACTTTTTCCCCAATCATTTTTTTGAGAAACGTCAAGAGTAGTAAAATCCTTAATAAGTATTCTTGCTTTCCCTGTATCATATAAAAGTTCAATTTCAATTATTGCTTGCTGCCAATTTATATAGAAGCCAATTAAAGACCAGTCATGCAAATGGAACTGTTTTCCTTGAGATTGTTTTAACATTCTATGTTTTCCTATATTTTATAATCCTGTTATATCCTTATTTTTTGATTTATCTATCGTATTAATCATTAAATCCATAATTTTACCTTTCGATCTTTTAGCCCTCAATCATCACCTTAAAAAATAAAAGGCAGCAATTGCCGCCTTTTATCATGATTACTGCTAACTCAATTAACGCTCACGAACCGTTGCGGTTTCACTGGTTTCCCGTTCAATGCGCAAAATTACACCAATCATCATCAGCGATACCACCAGCGCCGTACCGCCATAACTGATAAATGGCAGGGTCAGGCCCTTGGTGGGCATCAGTCCCATGTTCATGCCGCCATTTACGCAAATCTGGATCACAAAAATCACCGAAATACCGTAAGCCAGATAGCCTGCACGCAGGTGATTGTTTTTCAGCGCCAGATAACCAATGCGCATGCAGGCAGCCACCATTAAAAATGACAGGGTAAACAAAATCGAAATGCCCACAAAACCCAACTCTTCGCCTACAATCGCCAACATAAAATCGGTATGTGCTTCCGGCAAATAAGACAGCTTTTGTACGCTATGTCCTAGGCCCGTACCTGTCCACTCACCACGACCAAAAGCAATTAAACTTTGCTTGAGCTGGTAGCCATCGCCCTGTTCATCAGCCCAAGGATTGGTAAACGACAGCAGGCGCTTTACCCGCCACGGTGAAGCCAGAATGGCAACTGCCACGGCACCCACTGCCGTCAGCAGCATGGCGCCAAACTGCTTGGGCGGGGCACCAGCCAGAAAGAACACTGCCATCATGCTGCCAACAATTACCACCGACGCACCAAGATCCGGTTCCAGCATAATCAGCAGCAGCACGCTTCCCATGGGAATCAGCAGGCGCAACAAGCCTTTGAGACTAAAGCGGATTTCATCGGAACGCCGCACCACGTAATCGGCAATAAACAGCACCATGACAAACTTGGCAAATTCCGAGGGCTGAAAGGTAAAGCCGGGCAAGGTAATCCAGCGTTTGGAACCGTTCACCTCCGGCAGCATCAGCACCACAGTCAGCAAGCCCAGCGCCATCAGCCACAGTAAAATGGTGTTTTTAAACCAGTAACGCAGTGGCACGAAAAAGGTAGTGGTGAGTGCAATCGCACCCAGCACCAGATAAATCATGTGGCGTTTAATAAAATACAGTGGCTGGTCGTTAATGTAATCGCCATACGGCATGGACGCCGAAGTAATCATCACTGTACCCAGACACAGCAGGCTGATCACGGTAAACACCAATAGGCGTTTGGCGGTGATTTCATCCATTAACGCGGGTGTTGTAAAAGTAAACTTGTTGTTTTGCCACCACTGGCGTAAGGCAAGTTTCATGGTTCAATCCTGTAACAATGGCGACTTATTTGGCGCTATTCACTAATGTCTTGACGCACTGAATGAACTGCTCGCCCCGATCCTGATAATTTAAAAACATGTCAAAACTGGCGCAGGCCGGTGACAGCAATACCACATCACCCGGCTGTGCCAGACTATCAGCAGTTTCTACCGCCTGTTGCAAACTGGTGACATGAATCACCTGCACCTGGGCAGCAATGGCCTGTTCAATGTGCGCAGCATCTTCGCCCATTAAAATGGCAGCCCGTGCATAACGGCCCAATGCGGCAGCCAAGGGTTTGAAATCCTGTCCCTTGCCCTCACCACCCAAAATCACCAGTAACTTGTGCTGCTGGGCAGCCAGCGGTGCGCCAAGCCCTTCAATGGCTGCCAGGGTAGCGCCTACATTAGTGCCTTTAGAGTCATTGTAAAACCGCACATTATTACTGCTTTGCGCCACAAACTCACAGCGGTGCGGCAAGCCCTTAAAAGTTTTTAAGGTTTGCAGCATGCTTTCCAGCTCTAAGCCGATGGATTCACCCAGCGCCAGTGCAGCCAGTGCATTGGCAATATTGTGATTGCCCTGTATCGGCATATCCGCAGCATTCATCAAACGGAATCGGCCACGTGCCAGCCAGGCGGTTCCATCTCCATCACGCAACACGCCATACTGGTTCATGTCAGGGGCATTGAGGCCAAAGCTGATACTGCCAATCTGGTCAGGCACCAGCGGACGGGTTAAACCATCATCACGGTTAAATACAAATTTCTGGCAATTCTGGAAAATCCGGTGTTTGGCCTGATGATAACCCAGCATGTCGCCGTGACGATCCAGATGGTCTTCGCTCATGTTCAGGATCACAGCAACGGCTGCCGACAGGTTGGACGTAGTTTCTAACTGAAAACTGGACAGCTCCAGTACAATCAATTCAGGGTCATCATTTAACAAATCCAGTGCTGGCGTGCCCAGATTGCCACCCACCGCCACACGCTTGCCCGCCTGTTTGGCCATTTCACCGACCAGTGTGGTCACCGTACTTTTGGCATTGGAACCCGTAATGGCCACAATCGGCACATCGGTGGCGCGGCGTAACAACTGGATATCGCCAATAATTTTAGCCCCATGCTGTTGCGCTTCCAGCAACTCTGGCAGTTTAGGATCAAGGCCCGGACTTAAAATAATTTCTTCAGCCTTGTTCAGCAGGTCAGCATCCAGCCCGCCCAGCGAACATTCCACCCCGGAAGGCACATCTGCCAGTCCTGGCGGCTCCATGCGGGTGTCTGTCACTGCCACCGGATAGCCAAGCCCAATCAGGTGCCGGACAACCGATACGCCTGTTTTGCCCAAACCTGCCACGACCCGTAGCCCACCGCGCTGAATCAGCATGTTCTACCCTCTTGTATGCCAAATCTATGAAAGTGGAAAATGGTATCATTCCCGGCAGGCTTTGCGGGGGTTTAAACCGTAAAACAGCAAAGATTTTTTATGTTGCAGGGCATCGAAAATACCTTCACCGTCAGCTATTTTTACTGACTGGTTTTTGCCTTTTGCCTGATCCAGCCATTTAAGGGAATGGAATAAAACCGGCCAATGGTAAAAGCCAGCATGAAAGTTCCGGTCAAAAACACCAGCAGCAATAGCAGCTTTTCATTACCTTCCACTGTCGCCGGTGGAGCTACGACCTTGATGAGACCTAAAATAATTAAATGAAACAGGTAAAGCTCATAGCTATAGCGTCCTAGTATACAAAGGGTTCGTTTTAACACGCCCTGTTTTGCTATTTGGGTTTGCGTGCTGAATTTATTGTCCTGATGCTTATTTTGCAAGCTGCCCAGAATTAAAATGGCCGTACCGCAGGCCATCAGGGTAACTCCCAGCGTATTGGTTTCTTTAATGGGCGCATATAAATAAAACAGCGTCATGCCAACAAGAGTCAGTCCCTGCACCATCCGGCGCTGGAAAAAAGCCAGATTAATCCGGTTTGCCAGTAAGGCAGTTGCGCAACCAATGGCAATGCCATCAAAACTGGCCAGATAGCCGTAGAGGTAAGCTTCGCTGTCTTCGCCAAAATGCAACCAGCGATATACGGGCGCTGCCAGCACAAAAAAGCCTAAAAACAATGCAAACTGCCGCGATGTTTTTAAACCTAAACAGACTAAGGGAAAGGCCAGATAAAACACTTCCTCAACCGATAAAGACCACAGCACGCCCAAGGCATAATTGACCCAGCCATATTGAATAATCAGCTGATTCATCCACAAGGTAAGTGCAGCCAGATTAGTCATGGCAGTAGACACTTCAATCCCATTCGGTGCCTGATTATTAAATGGCTTTAGCCCCAGCATGCCTAAACTATTTACCATCAACAGCAGCAATAACAGGCAGGGTAAAATCCGCGCAATGCGTGACCAGTAAAATGTGCGGATATTTAAATGATTTAAAGAATGCCAGCGGCCAAGGCTATGCGAGGTAATTAAAAACCCGGAAATCACAAAAAACATCGTGACGCCATAATTGCCATTACGGGCAATGGCGGTGATCAGGCTTTGCCCGGCAATATCAACGGACAGCCAAGTATCATGCAATTTGTAGGGAATATTAAAATGGTGCAGTAACACGAGCAGAATAGAAATCCCGCGTAACACATCAATTCGGGCGTTACGGTGTCGCAGCGTATTATTGGAATTGTCCATGTATGGCTCAGTTGATTAAAAAATCATAAGCTGATTTTTTAAAATTATTCAAATATTAAGTTCTTAAGGGTAAAAATTACTTTTCCCAATCCAGAAAATCAGGTTTAACGCCACTGCACTGGCTGCTCTTTTACATCATTTAGTTCAGGCATTTCTGTTTCGCACGCAGTCTTTGAACTATTCGTCTTTGAATTATTCGCAGCTGAACTATCGACGCTACAGTCTGAACAACCGGCAGAACAACCGCTTTGCGCTGCTTTTGGCATCAGCCAGCCACTTAACCGGACAAAACGTTTACTGGCAAGCCATAGTGCCATTGCCTGCTGCCATTTAAAGCTGGTTTTGGGCATAAAACGCCGTAGCACCACATAGCAGCTCCACAGCAGTAGCCCGGCAATAATCAGATATTGCACCAGATTTTGCATCAAACCTTGTGTGACATCAGCCATGATTTACTCCATGCTTGCTACAGTTTAAGTGGGCATTTGAAACACTTTTACCCGATGCTCAACCTGATTACCAAACGGGAATCAGCTTAAACACTTTCAAACCAAATACCCTACTAGCCCCAGTAATAGTGGGCCACCTGATACGTCACCAATGAGGCCAGATAGGCCAATCCAAACAGATAGGTGGTCATAATCGCCACATAGCGCCATGATCCGGTTTCACGCTTCACCGTTGCCAGTGTGGCCAAACATTGTGGCGCAAAAATGAACCACACCAGCAAGGCCAAACCTGTGGCCAGACCCCAGCCATGCTCGCCGGTAATGTACTGACCCAGACCCTGTGCAATGGCGTCTTCATCACCGGACATGGCATAGACCGTGCCCAGTGCAGCCACCACCACTTCACGCGCAGCCATGGCGGGAATCAGGGCAATACAGATTTCCCAGGTAAAGCCCAGTGGCGCAAAAATTGGCTGAATCAAATGCCCCAAACGGCCTGCCAGACTGTAATCAATAGCAGGCATGGTGGCATCAACCGGCGGCTGCGGAAAAGTACACAAAAACCATAAAATGACGGTCAGGGCAAAAATAATGCCGCCCACCCGCTTGAGGAAAATAGCGCCACGTTCGTATACACCCAGCAGCACATTGCGAAAATCCGGAATGCGATAGGTGGGCAATTCCATAATGAGCGCATGTTCGCTCTTGTCACGGCGCAAGAGCTTGATCACATAAGACACCAGTAGCGCACTGACAATTCCGGCAAAGTACAACCCAAACAGCACCAACCCCTGCAGGTTAAACAAGCCCCATACCTGCGTAGACGGAATAAATGCGCCAATCAGCAGTGCATACACTGGCAAGCGCGCCGAACAGGTCATTAAGGGCGCCACCATGATGGTGGTGAGTCGGTCACGCGGGTCATTGATGGTCCGGGTGGCCATGATGCCGGGAATGGCACAGGCGAAACTGGACAGCAGCGGAATGAAAGCCCGGCCACTCAAGCCTGCCTTAAACATCAGCTTGTCCAGCAAAAAGGCCGCACGTGGCAGGTAGCCGGTTTCTTCCAGCACCAGAATAAAAAAGAACAAAATCAGAATTTGTGGCAAAAACACCACCACACCGCCTGCACCCGCAATAATGCCATCCACCACCAGACTGCGCAGCAGATCATTGCTGATGTAAGGCCCGGCCACTTCAGACAGCCAGCCAAACCCGGCTTCAATACCATCCATAAATGGCGCAGCCCAGGCAAATACCGCCTGAAACACCACAAACATTAAAATGGCCAGCGACAGCAAACCCAGCACCGGATGCAAAAACAGCCGATCCAGCATTTCGGTACGGCGATCCCGGAAATCCGGAATGATCACGGCACTTGTTAGAATCCGGTTCACTTCGGTATGACGATCCAGTTGCTTGACTGGGGTCGTGGGCTTAAAGTCAGCCTGTTCCAAGGTTTGCAGCAGGTCGTTGATACCGCTGGACTTCACAGCCACGGTTTCTACCACAGGCACACCCATTTCCTGTGCCAGCTTTTGGCGATCAATCTGGATACCACGCCGTTTGGCTTCATCCATCATGTTTAGCACCAGCAGCATAGGCCGACCTAACTGGCGGATTTCCAGCGCAAAACCCAGATGCAGGCGCAAGTTAGTGGCATCCACCACACACACCAGCAGGTCAGGCACTTTTTCACTGGCCAGCTCGCCCAGGCACACCGCGCGGGTAATGGCCTCATCGGGACTGGTGGCATCCAGACTATAAGCGCCCGGCAAATCCAGAATCCGCACCTGCCGCCCCGAAGGTAACTTTAAAAAGCCTTCCTTGCGCTCAACGGTAACCCCGGCATAATTGGCCACTTTTTGCCGCGCGCCAGTTAAATGGTTAAACAGTGAGGTTTTGCCGCAGTTGGGATTGCCCACCAGTGCAATATTATTTATGGATGACATAGTTTCAACTGCGCTCATGCCTTAACCTCAACCTGAATCCGGTCTGCTTCGCTCCGGCGCAACGCAAAGCGGGTAAACCCAATCTGTACCAGTACCGGATCACCACCAAACAAGCCCAACGCCAGTACGGTCACTTGTTCTCCGGGAATAAAGCCCAGTGTTTGCAGGCGTCGACCAATGGGATCAGCATGAGGAGGCGATGCGGAATCCTGTAATACTGAATCCCGCATCGTGGTTGTCGTGGCAGGCGTTACGGCGCTGGTCACGGCAGTAATAATTGCCTGTTGATGCCGTTTAAGCTGGGAAAGTCGCACCATGATCTTCCAAAAGTTAGATTTTCAAAACATCAGTAATTCAAAGCGCCAGTGATCCCAAGCATGATCTGGGCTATTGGCTGCCCTGCAATAATTTGAATTTGCGGCAGCAACAGCAAAATAGCGCCACTCTCAAAATGAGAATAATTACTAATCGTTAAGTGTAATCGCTTACACCTTTAAATCCTACGAAAAAAATGACTTTGTTTACAAAATCGGCGGATGCCAGCGGCTTTTTTAAGTTTTGTTTAATAGGTTTTTAGGATTGAAGCTGTCTTTATTACTATTGCTCAGACGGCCAGTATGATTGGCAATTTCCAAATCATGCAACAGCCAACTTAGCCAATGATCACGTATGGCGTACTGATTGCCAGAAAGATTATAGTAAGCCATCTGTCGTTTTTAGTGTGCTCACCATGCCTGCTTCATCCACCACTGCCTTAGTCCGGCCTGCTGCCCGCAAGGCCGCGCCACGCAAAAGTGTGGCCAAGGCACCTCGCCTGCCAACGCCGGTTAAGCTGCCAGAACATGCGCCGTGGCTACAGCAGTTTCGTGAATACCTGATTGGCCAGGCGGTTAGCCCACATACGCGCAATGCTTACCTGTCTGATTTGTGCCAGGCACAAGACTTTATTGATACGGCGCTGCCAGCATGGAGCAAGCAGCAGGTGAGTGAATATCTGCTGTTTTTACATCAGCAGCAAAAAAGCCCGCGTTCCATTTCACGGGCGTTATCGGCATTGCGCCAGTTTTTTAAGCATCAGCGTGAACTGGGCCTGCGTGAAGACAACCCCACGCAGGAACAAAAAAACCCGCAGCAGGGCCGTCCCTTGCCCAAGGATTTAAGTCAGGCTGATGTTGAAGCCCTGCTGGATGCACCGGATATTAATACCCCGATTGGCCTGCGTGACCGTGCCATGCTGGAAGTGCTGTATGCCTGTGGGCTACGCGTGACCGAGCTGATTGGCCTGCCGCTGGATGCCCTCAACCTGCGTGCCGGTTTTTTACGGGTTAAAGGCAAGGGTAACAAGGAAAGATTGGTGCCACTGGGTGATATTGCGGTGGAATGGCTGGAAAAATATATCCAGCATGGCCGTTCTGCCCTGTCGGCGCAGCAGCATGACGGGGTGTTTTTAAGCTCGCGCGGTGGCTTGATGACGCGGCAAAACTTCTGGCATAGCATCAAGCGCTATGCGCTACACGCCAATATTCAAACTGAATTGTCACCGCATACCCTGCGCCATGCCTTTGCCACCCATTTGCTGAATCATGGCGCCGACTTGCGTGCGGTGCAAATGTTGCTGGGACATAGTGACCTCTCCACCACACAGATTTATACCCATGTGGCACGCGCCCGCTTACAGGAACTGCATCACCAGCATCATCCACGTGGTTAAGCCCTCAGCAGCCGTATTGGCATATTTGCTCACAGAAAAATCCGGCCAGTGCTGCTGCAAAATCAAGCGCAAAAAATGGTTTTTTGTTATGCTGTGCCTCTTTGTATGAGCTTGCTTTAGCCTCAGAGAGGCTAATTACATCGCAATTTACAATGTATTTATACCAATTAGTTTAAGGATTCATTATGCGGTTTGTCCTCACGTCAATGGCGGCGGTGATACTGGGTTTTAGCCTGTCTGGCTGCTCCAATGCTGACACCAGTTCAGCCCCTGATAATTCCATGACCGCCACCACGCCAGCTGCTGGTGAAGCCCTGGACATTACCGAGCGCAATGCCAACAACCGCTTTAAGGACACCTTAAGCAAAAGCCTGAAAGCTGCCGGGATTAATGCCAAAGTTACCAATGTACGCCGCACCGAACTGCCCAATATGTACTGGGTGAGTTTAGATGGCCTGCCATCGGTTTATGCCACTGCTGATGGCAAATATATTTTTCAGGGCGATGTGGTGCGTCTGGACAAAAACAACGTGCATAACATCAGTGAAGAACTACAGTCTGGCGATACCAAAGCCTTACTGGCCAGTGTGAAGCAGCAAGACACCATTACCTATAAGCCCAGCGGCAACACCCGGGCTGTGGTGTATGTATTTACCGATGCCAGTTGCCCTTACTGCCACAAGCTGCATGAAGAAATGGCCAACATTAATGCCAAGGGTATTGAAGTGCGCTATCTGGCCTGGCCGCGTGCCGAGCAGTTTGTACCAGCCATGGTTGCCATCTGGTGCAGTGAAGATCGTGCCGCGGCCTTTAATACCGCCATTAAGGGCCTGCCAGTGAATGCCCCACAATGTAAAAATCCGGTGATGGAACATCACAGTCTGGGTCAGCAAATTGGTGTGAATGGCACCCCAGCCATTTATAGTGTGGATGGTAAATATCTGGGTGGTTACCTGACAGCGGATGAACTGGCAAAACGTCTGGGCCTGTAATCCGGCTTATGTGTCAAATGCAAAACAATAGCAGGCCCACAGTGGCCTGTTTTTTTAGCCCGAATTTAGAAATTCCCTGATGAACCAGCCTGCAAATCCCAATTTTTGACTGGTGAAACCAGCGGTTTTTGGCTATGATTTGTGCCTTTATTTTTAGTTGTTTGGAGTGTGACGGTGAAACCAGTCCGACTGGCGATTTTAGGCCTAGGCACCGTAGGTGGTGGCGCCTTAAAACTATTACAAGAAAACGCAGCAGAAATTGCGCGTCGTACCGGTCGTGATATTCAAATTACCCATGTGGGTACACGTCGCCCACGCCCTGATTTAAACCTAGATGGCATTGCGCAAAGCGACGACCTGCTGTCGATTGTACGACAGGATAATGTTGACATTGTCATTGAAGTGATTGGCGGGACATCTCAGGCCCATGATGTGGTGCTTGAAGCCATCCGTCATGGCAAGCATGTGGTCACCGCCAACAAGGCACTCCTGGCTGAACATGGCAATGAACTGTTCAGGGAAGCCGAACAGCATAACGTCCAAATTGCCTTTGAAGCGGCAGTTGCCGGTGGTATTCCTATTATCAAGGTAATGCGCGAAGGTCTGGCAGCCAATAAAATTGAATGGCTGGCTGGCATTATCAACGGTACTGGCAATTTCATCCTGACTGAAATGCGTGACAAGGGCCGTGCCTTTGAAGATGTATTGAAGGAAGCACAACAACTGGGCTATGCCGAAGCTGACCCTACTTTTGACGTTGAAGGCATTGATGCCGCGCATAAACTGACCCTGCTGGCCTCAATAGCCTTTGGTATTCCGCTGCAATTTGAAAAAGTTTACACCGAAGGCATTAGCAAGCTGACCGCGCAGGATGTCAATTACGCCGAAGAGCTGGGCTATCGCATCAAGCATTTGGGTGTAGCGCGTCGTTTGGCACATGGCATTGAATTGCGTGTGCATCCAACCCTGATTCCGGAAAGCCGCCTAATTGCCAATGTGAATGGCGTGAAGAACGCCGTACTGGTGCAGTCCAATGCCGTTGGCCCTACCCTGTATTATGGTGCCGGTGCTGGCGCTGGCCCCACAGCTTCGGCAGTGGTGGCTGATGTGCTGGATCTGGTGCGCTTTATCAGCACCCAAAACAGTGCCAGCTATGTGCCGCATCTGGCATTCCAGCCCGATGCACTGGCCGATACGCCGATTCTGGCGGCAGACCAGATGACCACAGCCTATTACTTGCGTCTGGATGCTGAAGACCATCCGGGGGTACTGGCTGAAGTCACCAGTATTTTAAGCCGTGCCGGTATTAATATTGATGCCATCCTGCAAAAACCAGCACAGGATCAGGGCCACGTTCCGGTTATTTTGCTGACCCAGCCTGTACTGGAAGCCAAGATGAATGACGCCATTGCCCAGATTGAACAGCTGGCAGCCATTTGTGCCCCTGTTGTGCGCATTCGTTTGGAAACACTGGACAGCTAAGCCGGATTTAATCCGAAATTTTTGATTTTAAGGGCTGTCCAGCTAATGCTGGCAGCGACCACAGCCTGTAGTCAGCCTTATTGGTCGACTAAAATATTGGAATACTACTATGTCAAACGCCACCCGTTACACTGGCCTAATTGATCGTTACCGTGATCGCCTGCCGGTATCTGCCAGCACCCGTGCCATTTCTTTGGGTGAAGGCAATACGCCGTTGATCAAACTGGAAAACATTCCAGGCTTAATTGGCAAGGATGTTGAAATTTATGTCAAATATGAAGGCCTGAATCCAACCGGATCATTTAAAGACCGTGGCATGACCATGGCCGTGACCAAAGCAGTTGAAGAAGGCAGCAAGGCCATTATTTGTGCTTCTACCGGCAATACCTCTGCCGC
Organism: Alkanindiges illinoisensis; assembly: GCF_004377485.1. Classification (GTDB taxonomy): domain Bacteria; phylum Pseudomonadota; class Gammaproteobacteria; order Pseudomonadales; family Moraxellaceae; genus Alkanindiges; species Alkanindiges illinoisensis_A. The sequence continues at coordinate 14,209 of NZ_SNTY01000017.1, read as the reverse complement.
TGCTGCCGCTTATGCAGCCCGTGCTGGTATCAAGGCATTTGTACTGATTCCCGAAGGCAAGATTGCCATGGGTAAAATGGCACAAGCCATGATGTATGGCGCCATTACCCTGCAAATCCGTGGCAACTTTGATGCAGGCATGCAACTGGTCAAAGAAGTGGCTGATCAGGCACCAGTCACCATTGTGAACTCCATCAACCCGTATCGTTTACAGGGTCAGAAAACTGCCGCGTTTGAAGTGGTTGAAGCCCTGGGCCGTGCACCGGATTTCCACTGTCTGCCAGTAGGTAACGCAGGTAACATTACCGCACACTGGATGGGCTATACCGAACATGCGGTTGATCCGCTGCACTATGCCACCAATCGCGCCGTATATGATCCATCCACTGACGCCTTTACCGGTCTGGCAGCAGCACAGGCTCGTCCAAAAATGGTGGGCTATCAGGCAGCTGGTTCTGCACCATTTCTGCGTGGTGGCCCGGTTGCTGATCCCGAAACACTGGCTACTGCGATTCGTATTGGCAATCCACAAAGCTGGAAACATGCGCATGCTGTGATGAAAGAATCCGGCGGCTGGTTTGATGAGCTACAGGATCAGGAAATTCTGGAAGCCCAGCGTATGCTGGCCATGTATGAAGGCATTTTCTGTGAACCTGCTTCGGCCGCTTCACTGGGGGGTGCCATGCGTGACATTAAGGCTGGCAAAATTCCTGAGGGTTCAGTGATTGTCTGTACCCTCACAGGCAATGGTTTAAAAGACCCGGATACTGCGATTCAGCAATGCTCTGATGCCGTCATGTTGGGTATTGATGCCACACTGGAACAGGTTAAAGCTGGCATCCTGTCCAATATGGAATAAGCAGGTCATAACAATATAAAGCCTGTTTAAGCCCCTAAAAAAACCCTGAAATTATTCAGGGTTTTTTGTTGATAGTTTTTAGTGTAAAAAAGCTGGGTTTAAAGCCCATTGTCTAGCACTCGTTAGTTATAGCGATTTAGTGCACCACTAAGCCAGGTAAAAATACGGTTGGCATCATTGGTGCGACCGGCACTGCTGCTGGCACCCAGTAATACCACAACAGTAGGACGCTGGTTGATATTGGCCTGCATGACCACACAGCGTCCTGCTTCATTAATATAACCGGTTTTGGACAAGCCAATATTCCAGTTGCCTTCACGCACCAGTGCATTGGTGTTGTTGGAACGCAACACCCGGGTCGGCAGGTTGAAATCATAATGTGGCGTGGTGGTAAACTGGCGGATTAAGCCATATTGATAGGCAGTACGCACCAGAGTACCCAGATCCTTGGCAGACGCCACATTGCGCGCATCCAGGCCGGTTGGGTCGCCAAACCAGGTTGAGGTCATCCCCAGATCACGCGCCTTTTTGTTCATGGCGGCCATAAAGGCAGCTCGACCCCCCGGATAAGTCCGGGCTAGTGCTGCTGCTGCCGGGTTTTCCGACTTCATCAGCGCCAGTAGCAACACTTCTGCGCGGTTCATTTCATCGCCAACACGCAACGTCGAGCTGGCCCGTTTTGGGCCATTAAAATCTTCGGGCTGCAAGACAATGCGCTGCGCCATATCCAATCGGGCATCTGCAGTCACCACAGCGGTCATGAGCTTGGAAATCGAGGCAATCGGCAATGCCTTGTCCATATTTTTGCTGTATAGCACCTCACCAGTCTGGGCATCCAGTACCAGTGCCGCTGCCGCGCTGACTTCAGGCTGGCCTTGCAGCCTGTTAACAATTTGTGTACCCAGTTGACGAACCGGCTCTTTAACCCGCTCCACCACTGTTGATAGATTACCGGAACGGCCTGGCAACTGGCGCACGTCTACAGCAACTTCGCTGCTGTCACGGTCTTCATGCATCAACCGGCTGGCTTCATCTGCAGACCATGACAGTTGCCCACTGCCCTGTGCCGCTGTAACCTGAGTAGATTCGTAGACTGCGGCCTGCCCCATACCGGACATACCCATGATACCTGCGGCCAGCGACAGATACGCCAAGCCAGTTAAACGCCACTTTGGCTGCTTTGCAATAATGTGTTTTGATTTGGCCATAAAATACGCTTCCTGCAACAATGCCAAACAGGTCATGTGTGAGTAACGACTACCCAATGACCATGCAATGACATAAAATTCGAGCTAGAATATAAGAATGGCGAAATTCCCATCTACTTGGCAAGCGCTTTTCGCTGCTATTAACAAAAAACTTTGCAGTTTTGTAAAGGAGGGCACAGTTTGATTAAAGTTCTGGTGGTAGATGATCACGAGCTCGTCCGTACCGGCATTTGCCGGATGCTGGCCGATACCGTGGATATTGAAGTCATCGGTCAAGCCGAGTCCGGGGAAATGGCCATTGATATGGCACGGCGTGAAAATCCGGATGTGGTGTTGCTTGATGTGAACATGCCCGGTATTGGCGGGGTTGAAACCACCCGTCGCCTTATTCAGAGTGTACCCACCATCAAGGTTCTGGCGGTGAGTGGGCTGGCCGAAGAACCCTATCCCTCCTTAGTATTAAAAGCTGGCGCCAAGGGTTACATTACCAAAGGCGCGCCATTGTCTGAAATGGTACGGGCCGTCAAGAAAGTGATGCAGGGCGGCAAGTATTTTAGTGCTGATATTGCCGAACAAATTGCCAGCAGCTATCTGTCCGAACAGCAGCAATCCCCCTTTGATTTACTGTCTGAACGGGAAATGCAGGTGGCTATGATGGTGGTCAATTGCATCAGTGCGCAGGAAATTGCTGACCGGCTATTTGTTAGCGTTAAAACTGTGAATACCTACCGCTACCGGATTTTTGAAAAATTGAATGTGGATAGCGATGTCAAGCTAACCCATCTGGCCATTCGCTATGGCCTGATTAAGCCTTAGTTTCTTTAAAGTTTATTGGCTCAACGCCTTGTAGACTCAGCGTTTTTAAACAAAACATGCCATAATAAAGCACATCCCTCGTTGTGTTCATTCATTTCCTCAGGGAAGAGGTCAATGTTTAAAATAAAGCGCCTGTTTTCTGCGGTTCAGCAGCCTTATGATTCCAATGTTTTATATCGGCTGGTGCTGATTTACTCCGGTTACCGGCTGGCCCTGTCATTTTTCCTGATTGCGCTGTTTTTAATGACCCTGAACAATCCGGTCGTGGGGGGCAGCGCACCGTATTTATATTTAAATGCGCTGGCAGGCTATGCCTTTGTGACCCTGATGTCCTATGTGTCGTTACGGCACTGGCCCTATCAGCTTGATAACCAGATTAGCTTCATGTTAGTGGTGGATGTTTGTGCACTTACCCTAATGCTTTATGCCAATGGCGGCCCCAGCCTGCAAATGTCCATGCTGTATATGGTGGTGGTGATGGCTGCCAATATCCTGCTACCAGCTTTGCGTGCGCTAGCAATTGCCTTGTTTGCGGCCATTACCGTGATTTACCAGCAGTTTTTTTATAGTCTGGCACAGGATGCGGATATTCGTGGCATTAGTGGGGCGGCTCTGCTGGCATCCAGTTTTATTGGTATTTCGCTATTTGGCCAGTTGATTACCCAGCGCTTGCGGCTGGTTGAACGACTGGCGCAGGAACGCTCACGTGAAATTAACCAGCTACAGGCCATTAACCAGCAAATCGTGGAACAAATTGAAACCGGCCTGCTGGTGCTGGATGAACATCACAATATTTTGCTGATTAACAAGGCTGCACAGCAGCTGGCATTTTCCTTAAGCCTGCCCATTACCGACATGATAAACCAGCCACTGGGCCGGATAAACTCGCAACTGGCAGAATATATCCAGCAGGCGCTGGATCAGCAGCATTATGAATTTTTATTAAAGCCGCAGGGCAAGCATCAGGATCTGAATATTCAGCTGACCCGCCTTAACCATGATGACAAAAGCAGTCATTTTCTGGTGATCATGCAAAGCCTGCAACGCCTTAATCAGCAGGTACAGCAGCTTAAGCTGGCATCTCTTGGCCAGCTCACTGCCAGTATTGCGCATGAAATCCGCAATCCGCTGGCAGCCATTAGCCAGGCCAGCGAGCTAATGGCCGACAGTAAACTGGATGAAACCAATCAGGAATTGCTGGCCATGATTCAGCGCCAGACCCGCAGGCTGGACCTGATTATTGAAAACATTCTGCAAATGTCACGCCGCAAGCCGGTAAGTCCACAAAAAATCCAGTTAAATGGCTGGATTAAGGACATGATTAATGACAATGTGGCGCAGCTTGCACCGTATATCCAGATTCAGGTGCAGGACTGTTTAAGTGTCTGGTTTGATCCCCTACAACTGCAACATATTCTGGTTAATCTGCTGCAAAACGCTGTACATCACAGCAAGAAACTGCATGACCAGCCTGTTATCCGATTGCTGGCCAGCCACAATGAGCAGCAGCATGTGGTGCTGGATGTAATGGATTCTGGCCCCGGCCTGAGCGCCAGCGCCATTAAGACCCTGTTTGAACCATTTTTTACCACCGAACCCAATGGCACTGGTCTTGGCCTGTATTTGTCAAAAGCATTTTGTGAGGCCAATGATGCTCAGTTATTATATGTGCCACAAACCCGTGGCGCCTGCTTCCGGATTGTGTTTCGCTCCCCCACCAAGTCATGTTAGGCTTGGTTCGTATTTACCCCTGTCATGAAGGATCATGCACGTGAACCGCCCACTGGCTCTTATTGTTGATGACGAAGAAGATTTACGCGTTTTGATGCGCATGACGCTCAAGCGCATGAATATCGACTGCTATGTGGCAGACAGCCTGCAACAGGCGCATCAACTGCTGAAAAAGACCAAGTTTGACGTTTGCCTGACCGACCTGAACCTGCCGGACGGTAGTGGCCTGCAACTGGTACAAACCATCAGCCAGCATTATCCGCAGCTTCCAGTGGCCGTAATCACTGCCTATGGCAGTATGGATATTGCCATTGATGCGCTAAAAGCAGGTGCCTTTGACTTTGTCAGTAAACCCATTGAAATGCCCCGGCTCAAAAGCCTGATTGAGCAGGCACTTAAAGTCAATACGCAGGAACAACTGGTTACTCAGGGCATTGAAGACCAGAAACTACTGGGTAAATCACCCGTAATGCAGCAGCTTAAAGCCACCCTGCACAAACTGGCACGCTCACAGGCCCCGGTATATATCAGTGGTGAATCCGGTACGGGTAAGGAAGTGGCCGCACGGCTCATTCATCTGCTGGGGCCGCGCAACAATGGCCCGTTTATTCCAGTGAACTGTGGTGCCATTCCCAGCGAACTGATGGAAAGTGAATTTTTTGGCCATAAAAAAGGCAGCTTTACCGGCGCCACTGAAGACAAGGTTGGCCTGTTTCAGTCTGCACAGGGCGGTACATTATTTCTTGATGAAGTGGCCGATCTGCCGCTGTCCATGCAGGTTAAGCTGCTGCGTGCCATTCAGGAAAAAAAGATTCGCCCCATTGGCACCCAGCAGGAAATCAGCGTAGATATCCGCCTGCTCAGTGCAACGCATAAAAATCTGCAGCAGCTGGTACAGCAAGGTATGTTCCGGCAGGATTTGTACTATCGCATTCATGTGATTGAAGTAAATATGCCGCCACTGCGTGAGCGCGGTTCAGATATTTTGCTACTGGCCACTAATTTTATTGAAAAAATCTGTCAGGAATGGGGTATTGCCCAGCCGGTATTATCCAGGGCCGCGCAGCAGGCATTGATGCAATATAGCTTTCCAGGCAATGTGCGTGAATTGCATAATGTGCTGGAGCGGGCGCTGACCTTAAGTGATGGGCAGGAAATCCAGCCGGATTCACTGCAATTGCCCGGTTTTGGTGGTAGCCAGCCGCCAGTTTTATCCACCCAGCAACTGGTTGCAGAACCCCCTTGTCTAACGGATGCGGTGCCGTCAAATCGTCCGGAGAACAAACTGGACAGCAAAGGCCTGCCCAGTGAAGGACTGGAAACCTATCTGGAAGACATCGAAAAACAACTGATTTTGCAGGCACTGGAAAGTTCCTACTGGAATCGCACGGTTGCTGCCAAAAAACTGGGCATGACCTTTCGCTCACTGCGCTACCGGCTTAAAAAATTCGGGCTGGATAGCGACAACGATGACGAGGATGAGAACAGATAAACGAAGCACTGCTTCGTCTGTTCGCAAGACGGAAGGCTCTGCCTGAAGTGGGCAGATAAGTAAAGCCGCTACGCCTTGCGACATACATGTCTCATTTACCTGCTTGCAAGACGAGAAGCTGTGCTTCGAGTAGAACAGATAAGTAAAGCGGCTACACCTTGCAACATCTAGTTCTTATCTGCTTCCTGATAAAAAGTAAAAACCAGCGAATGCTGGTTTTTTATTTCAGTCATAAAAGAAAGTTCATTGTCAGGTTGAATCACGCACTCATTTAGCCCGCATGAAAACCCCAATCAGGGCAACTGGTAATGCTTTCGCAGCAATTCCACACTGCTATTTAGTGTATTGTCGACGTCGTTCGTGATGAGCTGGTCTTTGATTAAAATATCAGGCTGAATCCCCTTGCCTTCGATCAGCCGCCCCTTGGGCGTGTAATAGCGTGCAACAGTTAGCTTAATGGCATAGCCATCTGCAATGGGCCACAGCTTTTGTACCGAGCCTTTGCCATAACTGGTTTCACCAATCACAATGGCACGCTGGTGATCCTGAAAGGCGCCGGCCAATACTTCCGCTGCTGATGCAGAATAATGGTTGACCAATATGCCTATAGGTAACTGCGCATAGCGTGCTGGCGGTACGGCCTGATAACGCTGCTCGGGCTCGCCACGTCCCTTGGTATAAACAATTAAGCCCTGATTTAAAAACAGGTCGGCCACTTCCACAGCCGCAGACAGCAAGCCGCCTGGATTATCACGTAAATCCAGCAGCACAGCCTTAAGGGGTATCTTTTTCTGATAGGTTTCAATTGCCTGATTAATCTGGCTAGCGGTCTGGCTCTGAAAGGCACTCACTTTAAGTACCAAGATACCATTGGGTTCTTCGATTACTTTTACAGCATTGTCTTCCGGCGTAGCCCGAATGACCCGCACATTGCGACTGTGCTTGCCAGATTCGGCCACACTTAGCTCAACCGTGGTTCCCACCGCGCCACGTAATAACTGGTCAATATCATGCTGGCTCAGGTTACGGGTACTTTTACCATCAATGCGGTATAGCAACATGCCTTCCTGCAAACCCGCACGTGCTGCAGGCGAACCTGCATCCACCTGATCAATTTGCCAGTTGGCATCAGCTCCCGTGAGCGGACGCACGGTCAGGCCGGTTTGTGCCACTTCTCCTTCGGTAAAATCCAGTAAAGCCTCGTAGGTTTTGGCATCCAGATAATCCGAATACGGGTCTAGTTTGGACAACAGGCCATGCAGGGCATTTTCAAACAGCTCGTTGTCATCAACCGGTTCAACATAGTTGGCTTTGACTTTTTCATAAATACTGACAAAACGCCGGATGGCATCAACCGGCACATCATCATAGGTGGGCGCACTGGCTGAACCGGCCTGCGCCTCATCCCTTATTCCGTCGAGTTGATCAAAGTCACCCGACTGCTCCATTTCCGCATCATCACTGTTTACCGTTGTTGCCGGTGTGATACCAGAAGCAGGCGCTGCATGCAGCAGTGTATTAGCAGCAAGCACACTGTATGTCAGCAGCACGATACTGGACAGCCGGGTTTTTTTCATGTTAAACCGCTGCCTGAGCTGCTGGCTGCAATGTCAGCAGATTACGTCCACTCATGTCACTGGGTACTGGAACCTGCATTAGGTTCAGCAAGGTCGGTGCCACATCTGCCAAGACGCCACCAGCTTCAATGCTAGCGCTGGTTGGGCCAACGTAAATCAGCGGCACGTATTCAGTGGTATGCTGGGTATGCACCTGCCCGCTGTCATAATCCATCATTTGCTCAACGTTGCCATGATCAGCAGTAATCAACATATGGCCGCCCTGCGCCATTACCGCGTCATACACACGGCCAATGCACTGGTCCAGCGCTTCCACCGCACTCACCGCTGCGCCAAACACCCCGGTATGGCCAACCATGTCGCCATTGGCATAGTTCACCACCAGTACATCAAACTCACCGGAATTAATGGCGTTTACCAGTTCATCCGTGACTTCAAAGGCACTCATTTCTGGCTTGAGGTCATAGGTGGCCACATCTGGCGATTTAATCAGGATACGCTTTTCCCCGTCAAACGGCTCTTCACGACCACCACTAAAGAAAAACGTCACATGCGCATATTTTTCAGTTTCGGCAATGCGTAACTGGGTTTTGCCAATGCTGGCCAGATATTCACCCAGTGAATTTTTCAGGTCTTCCGGCAAGTAGGCAACAGCCGCAGGAATGGTCTTGGCATAACGGGTCAACATGACAAAGCTGGCAAGCTGTGGCCGCTTCACGCGGTTAAAACCAGCAAAATCATCCTCCACAAAAGCACGGGTAATTTCACGCGCACGGTCAGCCCGGAAATTCATGAACACAATACTGTCACCATCCTTGATGATAGCTGGCTCGCCAACGGTAGTGGCTTTGACAAACTCATCGGTTTCATTCTGGGCATAAGCCTGTGCCAGTCCATCCTGAGCATCAGTAGCATGACGCGCCGTCACGCCTTCAGTGAGCAAACGATAGGCCTGTTCCACCCGATCCCAGCGCTCATCACGATCCATGGCAAAATAACGGCCAATCAGGCTGGCAATTCTAATCTGACCAGCATTGGTGCCGTTTTCTGTAGCCACTTTATGTTCAAAATCCGCAATATATTTTTCAGCACTTTTGGGCGGCGTATCCCGGCCATCCAGAAAGGCATGTACCAGTACATTGACCCCGCGTCGCGCTGCCAGCTGGCTCATGGCCACAATATGGTCAATATGGGCATGTACACCGCCATCGGACAGCAAGCCCAGTATGTGCAGGCTGCCCCCTGTTGCTTTGGCTTTTTCAACCGCATCAATCAGAACCGCATGCTCAAAAAACTGGCCTTCACGGATTTCCTTGGTGATCTTGGTAGAATCCTGATACAGCACGCGCCCGGCGCCCAGATTCATGTGGCCGACTTCGCTATTACCAAACTGGCCTTCCGGCAAACCCACGTCCTCACCCGAACCGGAAATCAGCCCATGCGGATGCCGGGCCTTGATGGCATCCAGATTGGGCGTATTGGCTGCAAGATAGGCATTGTCCTTGACTTCTTCACGGTGGCCAATGCCATCCAGAATCACCAGTACATGAGGCGTTTTACGAGGGGTTGCAGCAGTCATACGCGCAGGCTCTTATCGACTTAAATTTGAATATGCAAATTTTAACCAAAAGTTGCCGTCTGCACTATGTTAAAACCGTATCAATAGTCGATTTTTCAACAGGATTTGCATCCGGCTTTTGCCAAATCAGACTACTGGTATGATTTTTTTGCTGCCCGTGGCCTATCAGGCTGCTTGCGAGGCAGTTTCATCGCTAACCATCTCTGGCTGTAACTGTTGCTGGGCTTTTTGCTCTAGGGTCAGGTTTTGCTCCAAGCGCGCAAATACCTTGGGCAAGTTCCTGCGTGCCCAGGCATTCAATGGCTGTTCAATAAACGCAGGCAAATTCATTCCCAGCAGGTTGGATTCCATCAGTTCATGGGTAGAGGCCACGCGAGTGCCCATTACGTAATCAAACCAGGGCCGGGTAACACACCAGTTGGCATCCTGATTGCTATTCATGTGGTGGTCATAATGCCACGGAATCCGTTTTTTAGCCCAGTCCGGCTCCAGATGCGCGCGGCGATGCACATAAAAATACTTGCCGGCACAATACCAGAATGACAACGCCATACCCTTTGAAAACGGATACGCCATGGCGCTGGTAGTACTGGCCACAATCACCAGCGACAATAGTTCCAGCCGGGTGCGGTCATTTTTCAGGCCTTCCACATAGCCGTCATCGCCAAACTGTTGCTTGCGTACAAAACGATGATGTGCCCAGTGGCTATTCATGCTGGCTGGACTCGGGCTAAAACGCGCCTTACCCTTACGGTGTACCCCATGCAAAATATATTTGTGTGCCACCCATTCAAAGGCGTTGGAAATCATCACACCGGCAATAAATCCTCGAATCATTGCATGTTTATCCTGTCTAATTTTTCTTGATTTTGCCGCGATTTTTCGGCTAAATCTTGACGACAACCTCTTGTTTATTGACAAAACACGACACATCAATAGTTATGACGCTTTGGCAAGGATTTTGGCAAAAGGATAACCGGCATGGCATTTGGATTTAATCAGGAATCGGTCAATGGCGGTCTGGCCAAGCTGGTACAACACTTTTGCCTGCAACAAGGCTTAGCTGTACCGGCAGAGTGTCTGGCCTATCAGGATGCCCAGCGCATTCCGTTTAATGTCTGGCAGCATCTCCTGCATCAGGTCAATGAACACTACCAGCAACCAGCGTTAGGTCTTCAAATTGCCCGCCTGATTGAACCGGCTCATATTGGGATCATGGGTTATCTGGGCTTATCGTGTCAGAATCTGGGTGAAGCCCTGCAACGTTTTGAGCGCTATCACCGTTTGGCCTATGATTGCAATGACCTGCAAATTAACATCAAGGACAATCTGGTAGAAATCAGTTGGGGAATTAATGCTGGCAAACCGGGGCAGCTGGTGGACGAAACTGCCATTGCCCTGTTTAAAAATATTGCTGAACAACTGATTCAGCCATTAGCGCTGACCCTTAGCCATGTGGAATTTGTCAATCCGCAGCCTGCCCACACAAGGATCTATGAGCAGTATTTTGGCTGCCCGGTATCTTTTAACGCCGCACGCACGCGGATTGGTTTTCCCATTACCTTACTGGCAGCTCCGGTTAACCGCGCCGACCAGACCCTGCAAAAACTGCTGGAAAATCATGCCGCAGCCCTATTGCATGAATTGCCTGAACATGATGATTTTGACCAGCAATTGCAACTGTACATGACACAGGCCGTGCAGCAGGGCAGCATCTGTATTGATGACATTGCACAGCGTATGAGCCTATCGGCACGCGGACTGCAACGGCAACTGGTGAAGCGCAACTACAGCTTTCAACAGCGGCTGGCGCAGGTGCGTGAAACGCTGGCCAAGCAATATCTGCTGGATTCCAAACTCAGCCTGATTGATATTGCCCTGTTACTGGCCTACTCTGAGCAAAGTGCCTTCCAGCGTGCCTTCAAGCAATGGACGGGTCAAACCCCGCACCAGTGGCGCAGCAGCCAGCAAGGCCATGCCGGGACAATCTCTTAGGTTTAATATTTAAGGTTTATCCATAAAAAAACCGCTACACCTAAACAGGAATAGCGGTTCTTTTTACAACTTTTATAGCGGGATAATTATTCCACACGCTGCCATGTCTGGTTACGGCCCAGCAGGGACACGCCTAAATAGCCGCGCAGGTTAAGTACCTTACCGTCATCAGACAAAGTGCCTTTAAGCTTATAGGTTTTGCCAGTTTTTGGATCAAGAATGCTACCATAATCGTAGCTGTTTCTCACGCCACTAACAGGCTTTAAGCCATGTACAATGGTCATACCAACAATAGGCTTATTTTTCAGGCTGCCAGTACAATTGGCACACACTCTGGCTGCATCTTTGTCTACCACGTTTTGCACTGTCCCAGCCAGTGAACCATTTTGCTCGGTAAACTTGACAATAGCACGCGGCTTGCCGGTCTTATCGTCAATTGTTTTCCAAGTTGTACCATTGAGTTGATCAGCAGCAAAGCCTGCCGCGCTTACTGCCATCATCAGTGACATCAAAACAAAACGACGCATCTCAACATCCTTTTAGTATGTAAATCGCCCTTTATAATAATCGGTTTATAATTTGCTTCAATATGATTATGTGACTATCCAGTTTTTCAATGTAAAGTATTTCTTCATATTTTTCTCATTTTATCTGCCAGATTTGCCTTGTGGAGTATGACATGGCTTTACCCGAACACCTTAAACGTTATGCTATTGAAAAAATCTTAAAATTAACCTGCAAGATTCCAAGTCAATATCACCTGCCAGTGCCTGTATTGCGCCAGAGTATGGCGCTTGCCAGTAAAAGTTTTCCTGTCCGTCCCGAGATTGATATCACCGCCGTTAAACTGGGTAACTGTAATGCAGAACAGCATGTGCTATATACCAACGGCTTGTCCAAGAAAGTGGTTTTGCATATCCATGGCGGTGTGTTTTTTCTGGGCGGCCTTGACACTCACCGTGCCCTTGCCAGCCAGATTGCGGCACAAACTGGCGCTACCGTATATGTACTGGATTATCCATTATCACCTGAGCATATTTATCCAACAGCGGTTAATGCCATTAAGGATGCCTACATGGCTCTTATTCAGGCAGGCCATGATGCCAAGGACATCATCATTTCTGGTGATTCCTGTGGTGGTAATCTGGCACTGGCAACGGTAATTGCCTTACGTGAGGCCAAAATCATTTTACCTTCTGCCATGATCTTGATGTCGCCATTTCTGGACTTAACCTTAAGCGGTGAATCCATGCAACTCAACAAAAAACTGGATGCCATGCTTAACCGGGAGTTGCTGGCACAGGGCAGCCAGTATTATGTAGGCGACTATCCGCTCGATCATCCGCTGGTTTCTCCTTTATTTGCCGACCTGTCGGGTTTGCCACCCACCCTGGTACAAGTGGGTAGCAAGGAAATCCTGCTGGATGATGCCAATCGCTTTAAGGCACTGGCCGATGCTGCCGGTAATGATATTGAACTCAACATCTATCCCGGCATGTGGCATGTGTTTCAGATGTTTAGTCCCTGGGTGAGTATGGCTGAACAATCTATTATTGAATTGCGTGACTTTATGCAGCGTCATGCCTAAATAGATCTATATTCATCTAAGCCAGCGTATGCTGGCTTTTTTATTCATTTTTACGTGTATAACCAAAAATAATTCATGCAGTCTTTTTAAACCTTTGCTAATTCACGCTACACTAATTTCAATAATGATATTTTTGGTTAAAGAACAACAGAATGGCTGATCTTAATGACTATTACTGGTTTGCACTGGTAGTAAACCATAATGGCTTTAGCGCCACAGAACGTGCAACCGATATTCCAAAATCCAAACTGAGCCGCCGCGTGCAGCAACTGGAACAGGATTTAGGTGTCCGTCTGATTCAGCGGACCAGCAGGCAATTTGCCGTGACTGATGTTGGTATGAGTGTATATCGTCACGCGCAAGCCATGCTCATGGAAGCGCAAGCTGCCGAAGATGTGGTTAATCACCTGCGCGCTGAACCTCGCGGTGTAGTCCGCGTTAGCGTACCAGTAAGTATTGCAGAGCAGGAAATGGTACAAATTCTGCCAAATTTTTTAAAGCGTTACCCAGATATCAAAGTTCAGTTAATCATCAGCAACCGTCGGGTTGACATCATTAATGAAGGGATTGATGTTGCCTTACGGGTCAGAAACCAGTTGGATGAAGATGCCTCATTCATTATCCGGCGTTTTGGGCAAATTAATCATCGTCTGATTGCCTCACCCAACTATTTGAACCAGCATGGCCGTCCTAAACATCCAGATCAATTAACTGAACATACCACGTTGAGCATGAGTGAAGACGAAGTAAACCAGTTCTGGGTCCTGGAAGACCATAATGCTCAAGTAAAACGAATTAAAATTCAGCCTACTGTCATGGGCTCAAATTTTGGAATGCTAACCTGTTTTACAGAACAGGGCATGGGCATTGCCCTCTTGCCAGAAACCATGTGTGCCCCACAGGTTAAATCAGGCAAACTGGAAGTTGTATTACCTGACTGGAAGCTGGCACAGGGAACCTTTCACGCGGTATATCCGTCACGTCGGGGATTATTACCGGCGGTACGGGTATTTATCGACTATCTGGTTGAGGAGTTACCTGTTCTGGTTGCCGCCAACCAGCTTTAGCGGGTTGTTAAAGGCTTTAAAGTTTTAATCAAGAAACCCGCATCAGTTTACTGATGCGGGTTTCTTGATGAGTTGTGAGTAGGCTACCACGCAAGACAAGGGCGATGTCCACTTGCGCTGCTGCACTGCACAGCAAAGGAATCCTGGCTGTTTGCTTTCGGCACGGTTCCTAAATAAAAAAGGGGATCAGTATTGAACTGATCCCCTTAGGAATAATGAGCTGGCGATGCCCTACTCTCACATGGCGAATGCCACACTACCATTGGCGCAACGTGGTTTCACTTCTGAGTTCGGGAA
>NZ_SNTY01000016.1 GCF_004377485.1 Alkanindiges illinoisensis | reverse complement strand
CAATCAATTTTATTGCTTCAACTTTAAATTCTGCGGTGTAAGTCTTCTGTTTCTTGCTCATGGTAAACTCCTGATGAGTGTCTATAGTTTACCAAGTTAAAACCTCCTGTTTTCTCAGCACACATCATAAATCTAGATCAGTTGTTATTAAAAATGTTTCAGGAAATTACTAGAAACTCTCCTTATCCTTCATCACTAATTCAAGACAAAACACGACATTTCCCAGAATATACTTTAAAACAGGGAACTCTCTATTATGGGCTTAACAACCCCTATAAAGTTTTTGCATCAACAGGAAAAATAAATGATTGGAAAATAATTTCTATCATTACGCAATCTACTGATCAATTGAATGAAATTCCTCAGATTTTAGAATCTATAACATTTGAAAATAATAAATTGACTAATGAATAAGCCTACTCTCCTCATTACACAATTTTCTGACCTGCAACATTACGAGCCTACCTTTTTGGCCATGAAGCAGTTTACGGAAAGCCGCACTGAAGAAGACGCTGACCAACTGTGGTTATTACAGCATGATGATGTACTCACCCAAGGTCAGGCGGGTAAACCGGAGCATATATTGTTCCCCTCGCCAGACTTGCCGATTGTGCAAACAGACCGGGGTGGACAAGTCACTTGGCATGGCAAGGGTCAACTGGTGGGTTATCTGATGTTTGACCTTAATCGGCTCAAATGGAATGTGCGCGATCTGGTGAATTTTACTGAACAGCTAATGATTAATCTGCTCAAACACTATGGCTTAACTGCCTATGCCAAAAAAGATGCGCCGGGTGTTTATATTAATGAGCAGAAAATTGCCTCGCTGGGATTCAAGATTCGCAAGGGTTGCAGCTATCACGGCTTATCTTTGAATATAGATTGCAGCCTGGACGGATTTTCCCGGATTAACCCATGCGGCTATGCTGGCCTGCAAATGATCAGATTGAGTGATGTACTGGAGAGTCCACCAAATTTTGAGCAAATCTGCCTTCAAATACAGTATTTAATCGAAAAACAGCATATATTTTCCAGTATTAAGACTGGACTTGTCTAAACAATCTGTTATTGTAGGGATGAAAATTAGAGTAAATACTCTAAAGATAAGTTTTAGCCATTTCACTTAACTATTGATGATAGAGAATGCGTAGTGAAACCAACCAATAAACTTCTTCCGGCAGCACAGCGTGCCTATGTCGCCCTGATGATGGACGTCATCGGTCGTGGCCTTACCTCAGCAAGTCAGGTTGACCCTGAGATTCATAATGAAACGAAAGGATTCCCGGCTGGTTTTATTGTAAGAATGACGGTGTTTCCAAATGGCCCTGATTTTACGGCACAAAGCCAGCCTGATGGTTCACTGGCGCTGCTTAAAAATTTTGGCGGCAAACCTGATTTGACAGTGACCTTCAAGCATATCTCCCATGCATTTCTGGTATTTAGTTTTCAGGAAGGTACAGCACGGGCATTTGCCAATGACCGCATGGTAGCCGATGGTGATTTGTCCTATGCCATTCGTCTGGTGCGCTGCCTGAACAAGATGGAAGCGTTAATTCTGCCAAAAATGGTTGCAAAACTGGCGGTTAAGCAATACCCGGAAGACCTGAGCTTCACGCAAAAATTAAACCTTGCTTCACGCATTTATCTTAAAGTTGCTCAAACCTATATTAAACGGAGCTAATTATGGCCAAGCCGTATTATGAATTCTTTTGCCCAGTAAAAGTCATTGCAGGGAGTGCAGCACTGGAGCATATTCCTTTTGAACTGGCAACCCTGGGTGCCAAGCGCGCCATGATCATTACTGACAAGGGCGTGCGCAGCAACAATTTGCTGGAACCTATTCAGGCCGCTTTTGAAAGCACTGACAGCAGTATTGCGGTAATTTTTGATGATGTGCCACCCGATAGCAGCTTGCAAACAGTACGCACAGCGGCTGAACTGTACCGCCAGAACAATTGTGATGCCATTATTGCCGTAGGCGGTGGTTCAGTCATTGATACCTCTAAAGGCGTGAATATTCTGGTGTCTGAAGGCGGTGATGACCTGCTCAAATACTCGGGTGCGCATAACCTGCCACGTCCGTTAAAGCCATTTTTTGTGGTGCCAACGACAGCAGGCACAGGCTCTGAAGTGACGGCGGTTGCAGTAGTATCTGATATTGAAAAGAACGTGAAGCTGGCATTTGCCTCTTACTTCCTGATGCCACATGCGGCCATTTTAGATCCGCGCATGACCGCAACCCTGCCGCCACACATTACTGCCATGACGGCTATGGATGCTATGACGCATGCCATGGAAGCTTATACCTGTCTGGGTTCCAACCCAATCAGTGATGCCTATGCGTTTTCCGCCATCAAGAAAATCAGTGCCAATTTGATTAAGGTGCTGGATGAGCCGTCCAACACTGATGCCCGTCTGGAACTGGCTCAGGCGTCTACCATGGCAGGAATTGCGTTCTCCAATGCAATGGTGGGTCTGGTACATTCACTGGGTCATGCCACTGGTGCTGTTGCCCATTTGCCACACGGCTTGTGCATGAACCTGTTTATGCCCTATGTGCTGGAATACAACCAGTCTGTCAATGGTGACAAAATTGCCGAGTTGCTACTGCCACTGGCTGGGCCGGAAGTTTACGCCAGCACACCAGCCAGCCAGCGTGCTTCCAGGGCCATTCAGCATATTCGTGAAGTACGTGATGTGTTATTTGAGCGTACCAAATTGCCACGTACTCTAAAAGAAACCGGCAAGGTCACTGAAGCGCAACTGGATGAAATTGCTGCCAAGGCACTGGATGACGGTTCAATCATCTTTAATCCGCGTGAAGCCTCAAGAGCTGACCTAAAGGCTATTTTGCAAAAAGCCTGGGCTTAAATTGCATTAGCGTTACGGTCAAGAAAAATCCTGCTTAGTGCAGGATTTTTTTATTAATGGTGCCAGACTTTTTTGCTTAATTTAGCTTGATATGCCAGGGATCAGTTCTGGGTTTAAGTGCAATCCATGCCAGCAGCATCCCAACAATATTACTAATAACCGGATTAAATGCGCCGCTTAATAATTCTGGTACTACCACCATAATATCCAGTAGCAGCACAGCCAAAGCAATAAAAGCCAGCCAGACCGGCCAGTTTTTTCTCGGAAAACTTATAATTAGTATGCCAAGCAGGATTTCGCTTATTCCTGCCAGTTGTGCCATAAGTTCTGGTGTAAGTAAATTCTGGATGGGCAGCAGCTCTAAATGCTGCTGATTGATATATAGCTCGGTTTTATCCAAAAAGATGAGCTTGGGCACCAGTCCCTGATAAATAAATAAAAAACTCAAGCCCAAACGAGCCAAAGTACTAGATTGCATGATCTAAAAACCGTTTACGGATTTCTGCAGTTGGCACCATACACTGTGGATGTTGCCCAAACAGTTTATAGCGCCGGGTTGCCACATGGTCATAGGCCCAGTCTCGCCATGCTCTAGGAATAACACGCCCTGCTGCCAGCATAGTAAATGGAAACGGTAATTGCTGCATGATACGCAACAAGGCATCACTGCGTTCATACACCTGATGGCCTTCAATCAGTAGCATGGTGTCAAAGTGATCCGTCGGCATACCAAGCGAGGTTAAAATCGCCTGACCCTGCGGCGACTGTACACTGCATAATTTGAACTTTTCCAGTGTATCGTGCCGGATTAAAAACCGGCTCCAGCCTGTACATAGCTTGCACACCGCATCAAACATGACAATTTTATTATCAGGCTGAATAAAGTCTGGTAGCACAGGCTGTGTGATGTAATGAAACTGCCAATTGATCATTGGATTACTTAAAACCCTGTTGTCGCCATGCTTCATAGATCATTACTGCCACCGAATTGGACAAATTCAGACTACGCGATTCAGGCTGCATCGGCAAGCGCAACCAATGCTCAAACGGAAAACTCACGCGCACTTCTTCTGGCAAGCCCCGGGTTTCTGGCCCAAACAAAAAAGCCACATCACGGTTAAGGTTACGGTCAAACGGCGAATGCTGGCCCTTGGTGGTCATTGGAAAAACAGCTTCAATACCCCGTGTTTTTAGCTCATCAAGACAAGGCTGCAAGGATGGCCAGATTTTAAGCTCTGCCCACTCATGATAATCCAACCCTGCCCGTTTTAGTTTTTTATCTTCCAGCTCAAAGCCCAATGGCTCAATCAGGTGCAGCTTGGCACCTGTATTGGCGCACAGGCGAATAATATTGCCGGTATTACTGGGAATTTCCGGCTCAAATAAAATAATATGAATCACAGCAAAACCAATTCAATAAAAAACCAGCCATATTTTAGCTGGTTTTGTTTCAAAAGCTAAAAGCTGTTTTAAGCCTTAGCTTTCACAATAATTTATCCCTATTTCATTGCTGCTTCAAAGCGCTGGTTGACCTTGTTCCAGTTCACCACATTCCAGAATGCCTTGGTATAATCAGCACGCTTGTTTTGATATTTCAGATAATAGGCATGTTCCCAAACATCCAGACCCAATAATGGCTGGCCTTTGGTTTCGGCAATATCCATCAATGGATTGTCCTGATTGGGGGTCGAAGTCACAGCCAGTTTATGATCAGGTGTCAGCACCAGCCATGCCCAGCCAGAACCAAAACGGCTGGTTGCGGCCTCATTAAATTTTTGCTCAAAGGCGTCCAGCGAGCCAAAGTCAGCATTGATTTGTTTAAGCAACGCCTCGCTGGGTTTACCGGCCTTGGCTTTCGGACTTAAGCTTTCCCAGAAAAAGCTGTGGTTATAGTGACCGCCAGCATTATTGCGCACCGCAGTATTGTATTTGGAAATTTGCGCCTGTACCTGTTCAATGCTCATTTTATCCAGTGCAGGGTAATTCTTGATTTCCTTATTTAGATTATCCACATAGCTCTTGTGGTGCTTGCCATAGTGAATTTCCATGGTTTGCTTGTCAATAGAGGGTTCCAGCGCACCATAGGCATACGGTAAGGCTGTCTGCTTAAACTCGGCGAAAGCAGCACTGGCCACGCCTAAACTGGACACAATGAGTGTAGAAATACCCAAACAACGTAAATAAGCCGACATGGCCTGCTCCTTAACAGCGCTTTATTAGTCAGGCTTAAAATTAGCAAACGATTCTCAATTCGATGTAGGCTTGCTGTAAGCTTTAAGTAAAATTTCAGCAAAAATAAGCACATATTTTCTATTTTCTTAAAATAAACTTAAAAAAGGTAAATGAATTGATTGTTATTAAGACGGTTTTATAGCAACTGTACTATTTAAAAATTAAACGGGCTAAAAGACCTATCCATTGCAAAAGCCGCCTATAATATGCCGACTCTTTTTGTGTTGCTAAACGGTTATGTCACATTCTCCTAAAAATCCGCCCATTGTTGGCATACTGGCTCTGTGCCGCATTGGCTTTGAGCGCGAGTGCAGTAGCGAGCTTGAACGCTGGTTTGGTGAGCGTGGTGCCGATGGTTATGTCAAATTTGAAAAACTAAGCGGTCAGGTGATCTGGTTTGGGCAAAGCAAGCAGTTTCCCAAAACCTCCGAGCTTATTTTTGCACGTCAGGTAATAAAACTGATTAGTAAAACACCAGTTTATTTTGACAATAAAGACCGGATTAGCCCTATTTTAAGTGCCCTGGAAGGTCAGACCTACAGCGCCATTTATCTGGATAACCCGGATACCAATGATGGCAACAGCATGGCCGATTTGTTTCACCGCCTGCAAAAACCACTGCTGTCTGCCGCTGGTAAAGCCAATATATTAAACCGTGACGCCAAGCAGCGTGCCCATCTGGTATTTATTGATGGAACAGCAGCCTGGCTTGGGGTGAGCGAAGCCGGCGAAACCCTGAAATGGCCAATGGGTATTCCGCGCCTGAAAATGCTACAGGATGCCCCAGGTCGCTCTACACTAAAACTGGCCGAAGCCTTTGCCTATTTTATGGATAAGGAAGAACAGGCTGAATGGCTACGTGAAGGCTTAACCGCAGTAGACCTGGGGGCCAGTCCCGGTGGCTGGACTTATCAGCTGGTTAAACATGGTTTACAAGTCATTGCCGTGGATAATGGGACGCTTAATGAGCGCCTGCTGGATAGCGGTCAAGTTGAACATGTCAAGGCTGACGGTTTTGTTTATCGTCCGCCCCGTCCAGTACACTGGCTGGTGTGTGATCTACCCGAAAAACCGGTGCGGGTGACTCAGCTTATTGCAGACTGGCTGGCGGCTGGTGATGCACAGCGTGCTATATTTCAACTCAAGATGGCGGTTAAAGATCGTCTGGATGAACTGGAATACTGCCGTGAAATTATTGAGGAAACTTTAAAACCATCAGGTAAAAAAATTGAGCGGCTACAATTTCGTCATCTGTACCATGACCGCGAAGAAGTGACTGGTTTTTTGGTAGTGAAGTAAATTTAATTTTAAGGAATATTATGGGTTAGTAGTGAAACATAATATTCCTTGGTTATTTATGGGTAATAACGAGTGTCAATTATATGTCTTGAAGGAGCAAGTAGCGTTGGAAAAACGACGATCTCTAAAGCTCTTGAGAGAATGTACGGGTGCAAACGAATTTCTGAAGTTAATGAACTATTTCAAAGATATTCAAATAAAGATTCCGAACGGTATCTGGAAAAACAACTAGAGCGCTGGGCAATGGCCAAACAAATCTCTGCTGCTGGTGGTATTGCAGTTTTGGATGGCGACCCCTTTCAGCCTTTATGGTATAACTGGATTTTTAGCGACTTAGGGTTTCAAGATATAAATTCAGTCATTGATTTTTATGCAATAGCTCTCAAAGACCAAAAAATTAAATTTCCCGATAAATATTTTATTTTAACTATAGCTGAGAACGAATTAAGAAACAGAAAAAACAAAGATACCAGTCGATCAAGAAGCAATTTTGAATTACATCTGAAGTTAATAAGACCTCAATTGGCATATTTTGCATCAATGAATGAAATTTATGACGGAATTGCAGAAGTTATGATTGCAAATGATCCAATACAACTTGCCAATAGCATTTACTCATCGAAATATCCTAGTGATTATGATCAATTACAGTTGCTTAAAAAGCAAGTTGATTTCATAAACACCTAGCTCTCGATTTTATTTGATCTTTATCTTTAATCGAAACTTATTTAATGATGATTATAATCATCTGCCAATATAAAAAATAACTGCAATTTTTTCTTAATTGGGAATAGAAAATTTCTATTTATGTTTAGTCGTCTACAGCCAAAATTAATAAATTTTTATATTAAGGGATATTATGATTAAGGGCTTTAATCTTAAAGAGGATTTTGAGAAATTTCGTACAAGGAATACTCCACTCCTGTTAGGAATAATTATAGCTATGATATACGCTGAATTATCAGGAGACTTTCCCTTGGGAGATTCTAGGCAGCCAACTTATAAAAGTCTTCGGCCATTTGATTTGGTGTCTTAAAACCCAAACCCTTTTGAATTCTTCGATGATTATAAAATAATTCAATGTATTTTATAATATCTGCTTTGGCTTCTTCTCTGGTTTGATAGTTGTAATGATGCACTAACTCATTTTTCAGTATTCCCCAAAAGCTTTCAATCGGTGCATTATCGTAACAGTCTCCGCGCTTGCTCATTGAACCTTGAAAACCATATTGCTCAAGTATATTTCGATATTCATGGCTGCAATATTGACTTCCTCTGTCTGAATGCACAATCAGTTCTTTGGTTGGTTTTTGATTGTGAATAGCCATATTTAGCGCATTACAAACAAGCTGTGCTGTCATGCGCTCATTTAAGCTATAGCCAACCACTTGCTTCGTGTAAAGGTCTTTTACCGCTGCTAAGTACAGCCATCCTTCAACAGTCCATATGTACGTAATATCACTTGACCATGCTTGATTTGGTCTAGTCATTGAGAATTGTTGCTCCAGCAGGTTTTCATAGATCGCTCGATTATGGTCACTATTCGTAGTCCTTTTAAAACGCTTGTGTCGCTTACAATACAGGTGGTTCAGCGCTTTTATCTGACGTACAGCGTACATACTCATTTTTATACCCTGAGCTTGTAAGTATTTGGTTAATCGAATATAACCATAGCTCTGCCTTGTCTCCTCATGGGCTATTTTCACCAATATCGTCTGTTGATTTCGTTGAATCGTTCTTTTGCTCACGCCTCTCTTGAGCCAATCATAAAAACATGAAACTGAAACATGAAGTAATCGAGCCATTAAGGTAATTGGAAAAGAATATCTTTTTTGTTTCATATAGGCGTACCTTACTGACTTTCTTTGGCAAAGTACGCTGCTGCCTTTTTTAAAAATTCACGTTCCATTTCAGCTATTTTGAGCTGTTGTTTGAGTTTTTTATTTTCTTCGAGTAGAGCGTTTAGATCAGGTGAATACTGTTTTGTGCCTGCTAAAGTTCCAGCCTTTGCTTTGTTATTCCAGTTCGAAAGGGTTTGCATTGAAATGCCAAGTTGTCTAGCGGATTCCGAGACATTGCCTTGGTTCTCTTCAATGGCTTTTATGGCTTCAGCTTTAAATTCTGCGGTGTAAGTCTTGTGTTTCTTGCTCATGGTAAACTCCTAATGAGTATGTATAGTTTACCAAGTTAAACCCTCCTGTTTTTTCAGCACACATCACTATAGCTTTTTTTGGGATTATGTTCCTTCTTTTTTCGGGCAAACCATTGAGTGATGCGGAAAAATACTATCAGACTCCTCCTATTTTATATGACATTGAATCTACAAAACCTATTGCAGCTGATAAACAATGGATGATTCCGCTCACAGGTTCACATGATAAACCGATTGAGGTTTCTTTAAATGCTACAGAGATGACCAAAGTTTTAGGTGAAAATAGCTGGGTATCGCCGACGATTAATTATCAAAGTCCTACCAATAAACTCTATGTTTATATTGATTATGCAGGTAAAGAATCCTACGGTTCAGGACAGTCTGAGATCTACAGTTTACCGGTTTGTATACCGTTATCCAAATATTTGCACTGTCCTATTGAACGGCTGGCCTTAAAAAACTCATATGATCATCATGAAATTTATAATGTTGCAACTTTCAATAATGATCATACATTTTATGAGCCAAACCATTCTGGCAACACCTCAATATTTTATGGCTATACCAAGCCAAACGTTTATGAAGTCGATAGTCCACGAAATTTAGCCATAATAGTAAATACATTTCTTCAAGATCATTATCAGCTTCGCTGGATGCGTCTTACTATTAATGATCATCCGATTACACTGAAGAAAATAAGTTTCTTTTTAACTTCAAAATATCAGATTTACTTTAAATTGCTATTGATCTTGTTACCATGTCTGATCATTTATAATTATTATTCTTTAAAGGGGTTCAGCAGTCCACAGGCATTGGTAACTGGTGGTTTTCTTACATTATTTGCAAGCCTTCATACTCTTATCTGGGATCTTAATTACATGGTAGTAGGGTCTCTTATTATTGCATTTTCGGGTGTTTTCTATATATTTGCTAATAGCCTTTATAAAATAATTTACGGTATTGGTTTTATCATTATTTTATTTTTCTCACAGCAATATTATGAGGGCCTGAATAAGAATGTTTTTATGCAGACAGGACTGCTGGCTATTATTGGTATTGCACTTTTTATCAAAGAACCGGATTAGTCATTAAACTTTTCTAATATTGAAGAAGATTTATATAAATAGATTAAAAAAATCCCACCATTTGGCGGGATTTTTCAATTAGCTTAAATTAAACGTCTTTTCTGCGCATATGTGGGAACAAAATCACATCACGGATACTGGCCGCATCAGCAAACAGCATTACCAAACGGTCAATGCCAATGCCCTGACCTGCGGTTGGTGGCAAGCCATATTCCAGTGCTTCAATAAAATCAGCATCATAATGCATGGCTTCATCATCACCGGCGTCTTTTTCAGCCACCTGAGCCTGAAAGCGTTCGGCCTGATCAATCGGATCATTTAACTCGCTAAAGCCATTGGCCAGCTCACGGCCACCAATAAAGAATTCAAAGCGGTCAGTCACATGCGGGTTAGTATCGCTACGACGGGCCAGCGGTGAGGTTTCTGCCGGATATTCAGTAATAAACGTGGGTTGGCGCAGCTTGGTTTCCACAGTTTCTTCAAACACAATGGTTTGCAGCTTGCCCAGACCAAAGCCAGGTTTTACCTGCTCTTTTAAGGTATTTTGCACAAAGCCAGCCAGAAACTCGCGGTCATTGACCTGGTCGCGAGTTAGTTCAGGGTTGTTTTCTAGAATGGCATTCACTATGGAAATCTTTTTATAAGGCCCTTTAAAGCTAAATACTTCACCTTGATACGGCACATCGGTGCTGCCCAGAATGTCCAGTGCCAGTTTTTCCAGCATGTTCTCAGTGAGCTGCATCAGGTCTTTGTAATCAGCATAGGCCTGATAAAACTCAATCATGGTAAATTCAGGATTATGCCGGGTAGACACGCCTTCATTACGGAAATTGCGGTTAATCTCAAATACCCGTTCAAAACCGCCAACCACCAGACGCTTTAAATACAGCTCAGGTGCAATGCGTAAATACAGCTCCATGTCCAGCGCATTGTGATGAGTCACAAACGGACGCGCTGCTGCGCCACCCGGAATCACATGCATCATGGGCGTTTCCACTTCCATAAAGCGTTCGCCAATTAGGTATTCACGGATACCTGCAATCACTTTGGCACGGATTTCAAAGGTTCGGCGGGTGTCTTCATTGGTGATTAAATCAAGGTAACGCTTGCGGTATTTGGCTTCGGTATCGCTTAAGCCATGAAACTTGTCAGGCAATGGACGTAAGGATTTGGTGAGCAGTTCAATACTGGTCAAGTCCACATACAAATCGCCCTTGCCTGAGCGGGCCAGTGTGCCTTTGGCTGCAATAATATCGCCAAGGTCAAGCTGCTTGATCAGTTCCAGTTCATCAGCAGACAACACTTTGCGATTTACGTACAACTGGATGCGGCCTGTCATGTCCTGCAACACCATGAACGAGCCACGGTTTAGCATCAGGCGGCCTGCTACAGTGACTGAAATTGCAGTCGCTGCCAGATCTTCCTTGCTGCTGTCCTTGTATTGTTCCTGCAAGTCACCCGCATAATGATCACGTTTAAAGTGATTTGGCCATGCATTGCTGCCTGTTTGCTTGGCCTTTTCTACAATGGCATTTAGCTTGGCATGACGCTGCGCAATTAAGTCGTTTTCAGAAATTTGTTGATCGTTCGGAACTTGATCCGACGTGGCTTGGCCTGAATTGTGCTGACCTGACTGCGCCATTATCTGCCTCTAAGCGTTAGGAAAAAATAAGGCAGCAATCATAGCAGAAAACCCATATTTTGACACCAACGCGAACCATGCCCGCTCATCTATTCGCGAGAGGGTTTTAAATACAAATGTGCCATCATGGTGTGTATTATTTTTTATCTCTTCGTATGTGTACAATTTTTAACCTTATTCTCTTATAACTATTATCTAATTAACACGCCGTCATTGTTTTTAATACCAAATCAACTCGGGAATGCCTACAAGCCACTGGCAGTATAACTAAACGTTTTAAGGCCGATAGTCCTAGCTTTCATTCTAATATTTGAGGATAAAATAATGCGCGCATTGACCTACCATGGTGCCAGAGATGTTCGAGTTGAAACTGTACCCGATCCAGTAATTCAGGAACCTGATGACGTTATCCTTCGGGTTACCGCCACTGCAATTTGTGGTTCTGATTTGCACCTTTATCGTGGCAAAATTCCTGCCACCATGGACGGCGATATTTTTGGCCATGAATTTATGGGCATTGTGGAAGAAGTTGGGCCAGCCGTCACTGAAGTTCAAAAAGGTGACCGTGTGATTATTCCATTTGTGATTGCCTGTGGACATTGTTTTTTCTGTGAACACGAGCTGACTGCAGCCTGTGAAAATACCAATACTGGCCGTGGCGCTATTTTAAACAAAAAACAAATTCCTCCCGGTGCTGCCCTGTTTGGGTTTAGTCATTTATATGGTGGTGTGCCCGGTGGTCAGGCCGAATATGTTCGCGTACCGAAAGGCAATGTAGGACCGTTTAAAGTACCGGGCTCGTTGCCTGATGAAAAAGTATTGTTCCTGACAGACATTCTGCCCACAGGCTGGCAGGCCGTGGTGAATGCGCAGGTTAAAAAAGGCTCAAGTCTAGCCATTTATGGGGCAGGCCCGGTTGGTCTAATGGCTGCAGCCTGTGCCCGCTTACAGGGTGCAGAACAAATTTTTATGGCAGACCACAACGATTATCGCCTGCGTTATGCCCAAGAAACTTATGGCGTCATTCCCGTTAATTTTGACAAGGTGGATGCTGCTGAATTTATTATCAGTCAAACGGCAGGCCAGCGTGGTGTAGATGCCGTGATTGATGCGGTAGGTTTTGAAGCCAAAGGCAGCATGATTGAAACTGTGCTTACCAACCTGAAAATTGAAGGCTCCAGTGGTGCAGCATTGCGTCAGTGTATTGCAGCGGTACGTCGTGGTGGTGTGGTGAGCGTGCCGGGTGTATATGCCGGACCAATTCATGGTTTCCTGTTTGGTGATGCCTTTGATAAGGGCCTTACCTTTAAAATGGGTCAAACTCATGTGCATCGCTTCCTGCCTGAGCTGTTACAGCATGTTGAAAATGGGGACTTAAATCCTGAGATTATTATTTCCCATCGTATGAAGCTGGAAGACGCTGCTGAAGGCTATCGCATTTTTGATGGCCGTGAGGACGAGTGTCGGAAAGTAATCCTGACGCCTTAATTATTTTCCATGCTATTTAGTGGAAACAAGCTATTAAAATCAGGCTGCTGGAATTAAGCCTTAGTTCTCGCAGCTTTATTGCTAATATTTTTTCTTATTGTTTTACTCACATAGTCATCCTAGAGCCATTTTAGGATGACTATTTTTTTATGCATGTTTCATCAAGCAAAGGTTCGCAGAGGTTTTATTTTTCGACTAAAGGGTAAAGCTTTATGCATGGACAACATTAATGAATCATTAAATAATTAATTTTCGATAAAAATATGAGGATGAGCTGCATGACTGCTCCATTGTATCTGGATGATTTAACCATTGGTGACCGCTTCACCAGCCCAAGTTATACACTGGAAAAAGACCAGCTACTGGAATTTGCCAGTGAGTATGATCCTCAGCCGTTTCATCTGGATGATGAGCTTGCCAAGGACACTTTGTTTAATGGGCTGGCTGCCAGTGGCTGGCAAACCGCGTCCATTACCATGAAGCTATGGACTGAAACCCTGCATGTTGCCAATGGCCTGATTGGTATTGATTGCCATTTAAAATGGCCCACGCCCACCCGCCCCGGTGATACCTTGCGTGTTGAAGCCGAAATTGTGGATATTAAAGTTTCCCAAAGTAAGCCCAATATGGGCATCGTTACCTATCACAGCCTGACCAAAAACCAGCATGATCAGGTGGTGCAAGATACAACCACCAAGGTAGTGGTGTTTAAAAAACCTGCTGTGGCTTGAGAGTGCTCTCAATAGTGATTCGTTAATTATTAAAACTACTTTGTCTGATTACCGCTTGTATAAGACAAAGTAGCTTTAGCCAATGACCGGCTTTATTTTAAAATCTAAAAAACCAATCATTTTTATAAAAACAATCGTTTTTACATCTAAACCATTTTACCTGATACTGGCTTTATCACTTAAGCAGCTCGCGTTATTGAGGTTGCCAGTCACTTAAGCACTTTGTAATAACAGTCTGCATTTTTTATGAGGGTAATCATGCACAATTCAGAGATAAAACCAGCGTCGGTCACCATCGAGAATCTGGAAGCTGCCTTTGCCGGTGAAGCAATGGCGCACATCAAGTATCGCTACTTTGCCAAGCTGGCCCGCGAAATGGGTGATGACGACACCGCGCGCATTTTTGAAGAAACCGCCAATCAGGAAGTGATGCACGCTTTTGGTCATCTGGATTTACTGTATCCCAAAGCCAAAATGACGCCTGCCCGTGCGCTGGAAATTGCCATTGAAGGTGAAACCTACGAATACACTGAAATGTATCCCAAGTTTCGCCATCTGGCAGTTGAAGAAGGCAATCAGGCAGCCGTGAATGAATATGATGAGCAGATTGAGGAATCGCGCGTGCATGCCGAGCAGTTTAAGGCCGTGCTGGAAAAGGCAGCCAAACGCTTTGCTGCACTAACCACTGTCGAAAAACGTCATGCCAATCACTATCAAAATGCACTCGACAAATTGCGTGCAGATGGTTAACGTGTGGCAAATTTAGAGCAATAACTCTTTTTTGGGGTTTTGCACGGTTTTTTTGGATTTTTGGCGTTACAAATTGTCCTGTGCAGTGGCACAATTCAGACATGTTGCCCTAGGCATTTTCCCATGGGCAGGACAGTTTTGGAGATGATGATGAAGAAGTATCAATGTATCGTATGTGGCTGGATTTACGATGAAGCAGAAGGCTGGCCACAGGATGGCATTGCACCAGGCACCAAATGGGACGATATCCCTGATGACTGGACCTGCCCTGACTGTGGCGTGTCCAAAATGGATTTTGAGATGATTGAAATCTAAGACTGTTTTGCTTTAAGCCATGTAGCTCCTCATCTGCATGGCTTTTTTTGTTTTCATGAATGTGTATTTTCATTCAAATTTTTGATATTAATTTTTGACGTTTCTGATGGAGAATTGCAGATGAACCCGATTGTCATCATTGGTTCTGGCATGGCTGGCTATACCCTGGCGCGTGAGTTCCGTAAGCTTGATACCACCACGCCTGTGGTTATGATTAGTGCTGATGACGCGGTAAATTATGCAAAACCCACCCTGTCCAATGCGCTGGTTGGCAACAAGCACCCGGATCAGATTGGTCTTGGTGATTCTGCCAAAATGAGTGCGCAGCTAAATATCAATATCTTGCCCCACACTATCGTAAGCCATGTGGATTGTGAAAATCATACGCTGCAACTAAAACACCAAAATGGCGAACAGACTACACAGGCCTATAGCAAACTGATTCTGGCAGTAGGTGCCAATCCTATCCGGTTGCCCATTGAAGGCGATGGCGCTGAAGACATTCATGTGGTGAATTCACTGGCTGACTACCGCACTTTCCGCGATACCCTGTCCCTGCGTACAGACAAGCGTGTGCTGTTGCTGGGCGCTGGCCTAATTGGCTGTGAATTCGCCAATGACCTCAAAGCCACGGGCCATGATGTTACTGTAGTTGATATTGCACCTCAGCCATTAGGCCGTCTACTACCTGCTGATACGGCACAGGCATTTCAGGCCGGACTGGAACATATTGGTGTGCAGTTTGCCTTGAATACCACGGTGCAACGCATCAATCGCGCGGGTCAGGATTATGAAGTGAGCCTGACCAACGGCAATACACTGATCGTTGATATTGTGCTGTCAGCAATTGGCCTGCGTCCCAATCTGGAGCTAGCACAAGCTGCCAATATCCAAACCAGCCGCGGTATTGAAGTTGATGCGTGGCTTGAAACCAGCCAGCCGGATATTTATGCCATTGGTGATTGTGCTGAAGTGGCCGGGCATTTGCTGCCCTTTGTCATGCCAATCATGCAACAGGCACGCGCACTGGCCAAAACACTGTCAGGCACTTCCACAGCCGTGCATTATCCAGCTATGCCCGTTGCCGTAAAAACCCCGGCTGCCCCACTGACGGTATTGCCTACGCCTGCTGATGTGCAAGTAGAATGGCAAACCGAACAGTTTGAAGATGGCATGCTGGCCAAGGCCGTTGATAATGAAGGCACATTACGTGGCTTTGTATTGCTGGGTGCCACCGCAGGCAAGCAACGCATGACTTTGACCAAACTGGTGCCAGACCTGTTGCCAGCCGCTAGCGCCTAAGCTGAAAAATAGTCTTTCCAGCTCAGCTAAGCCAACAAATCAGCAGTATGGATTTTAAGCATTCGCGTTTTAAAATAAGGCAGGTTTAACTGCCTTATTTTATAGGTTTGACATGACGGATTTTTCTGGAAAATTTAAACTGGTTCAGGGTGATATCACCCGAGTTACCGTAGATGCCATTGTAAATGCGGCCAACAATTCGCTGCTCGGCGGTGGTGGTGTGGATGGGGCGATTCATCGTGCTGGCGGCCGGGCGATTCTGGAAGAATGTAAAAAAATAAGGGCACGTCAGGGCGGCTGTCCTACAGGTAAAGCAGTCATCACCACAGCAGGCAGGCTTCCAGCGCAATTTGTCATTCATACCGTAGGCCCGGTATGGCAAGGCGGTACGCATGGTGAAGACCAGCTATTGGCTTCCTGTTATCAACAAAGTATCAAACTAGCCGAGCTACACCAGTTGAGCAGTATTGCATTCCCCAATATCAGTACGGGTGTGTATGGATTTCCAAAGGCACGCGCTGTCCAGATTGCCATACAGGCTATACGCGATCACTTACCACAATGCCAATATTTACAGCAGGTTATGTTTATATGTCATGACCACGAAAATTATGACCTCTATCAGGACTTATTGAATAGATAGGTTTTTCCAATAAAACACTAAAAATTGGCAATAATTTGTGCTAAAAATTCATGAAATGATTTATGATAGCTGCAATTTGACAATTCTTATTGTCATTAATGAAGCGTGATCACCAATAAGCACAGCAGGTTAATCCATGAATGCCCTCAGCAGTTTACAACCTTCTCAATACTGCGACTTAATGCAGGAAAGTAAAATTGATATTGGCAACAATATCCAGTTGCATTTTGAAATTGGCGGCATTGAAAATAATAATCCGCAACAGGAAACCATCCTGTTGATTATGGGCCTTGGCGCTCAAATGCTCATCTGGCCAGATTATTTTTGTGAAGCGCTCATCAAGCATGGTTACCGTGTGATCCGTTTTGATAACCGTGATATTGGCCTGTCCAGCAAGATTCGCCATAAAGGCCCGCGCTTAAATAGCCTCAAACTGATGGGCCGTTTTACGCTTGGCCTGCCCAATGAAGGCGCACCTTATACCCTGTATGACATGGCTGATGATACCAGCCGTCTGATGAATGCATTGCACATTGAAAAAGCGCATGTGATTGGTGCGTCCATGGGTGGCATGATTGCACAGATTCTGGCTGCCAAATATCCACAAAAAGTCCAAACCCTGAACTTGCTGTTTACCAGTAACAACCGCGCGTTCCTGCCACCACCTTTTCCCAAGCAGTTCCTGAGTCTGATGGGCCGTCCCAAGTCTACTGATGAAGAAGGCATGGTGGCACATTCCATGCGTTTGTTTAGCACCATTGGTTCTCCTGGCCACTTTAATCTGGATGAAGCGCGTGAAACTGCCCGCAAACTGTATCGTCGCAGTTTTCATCCGGCTGGCGTAATGCAGCAGTTTCTGGCAATTTTGTGCACTGGTTCGCTCAGCAAGATTGACCGTGAAATCAAGCAGCCTACGCTGGTGGTGCATGGCAGCAAGGATCGTTTGTTACCGCCATCACACGGCCGTGCTGTGGCAAAATCCATTAAAAATGCCAAGTTCCAGCTCATTGACGGTATGGGCCATGACATTCCCAAATATTTTGTACCGCAGCTGGTGGAACTGTTTAGCCAGCATATTCAGGCTCATGTGAAGTAAATACGATGGCAGCCCTTCCTTCCCTGCGACAACTCTCCTATCTGGTAACTTTATCTGAAACCCTGCACTTTACCGAGGCAGCCCGGCGCTCTTTTGTCACTCAGTCTACCCTGTCTGGTGGCATCATGGAGCTGGAGCGGCTACTGGGCGGAGTACTGGTTGAGCGTGACCGCCAAAATGTACGGCTGACGCCACTGGGCGAGGAAGTGGTACGCCGTGCACGTTTCCTGCTAGCCGATGCACAGGACTTAATGCGCCTGAGCCGGGAGATGAGCGAACCCTTTACCGGAGAGCTGCATCTGGGTGTGATTCCCACTATTGCGCCGTTTGTGCTCACGCCATTGTTGCAATCCATTGGACAACACATGCCTAAGCTGCAACTGTTTTTGCATGAAGCGCAAAGTGGTCAGGCTGTGGAACGACTCGAACATGGCACACTGGATATTGTCTTGCTGGCGCTGCCATTTGATACGCATAACCTGATGGTACAGGAACTGCGTGATGAACCCCTGTGCCTTGTTTACCATGAACAGGACACTACCTGTGCCCATGCGCGCAGCATGGCTGATCTGGATTTATCGCGGCTATTGTTGCTGGAAGAAGGCCATTGCCTGCGTGAACATACGTTAAGTGCCTGTTCCATTAGTGACTTAAAACAAACCAGTAGCCTGTCCGCCAGTAGCTTGCCAACCCTGATTCAAATGGTACAGGCCCGGCTTGGTTTTACCCTGCTCCCCGCCATTGCCATTAATTCCGGGATTTTAAATGGCCAGCCCCAGCTCAAGGTTAAGTCCATTGATCAGGCTCCTCAGCGCACACTGGCATTACTGACCCGAAAAAGCACACCATTGCATGCCGAATTTGCCCAACTGGCAAAGCTGCTTGAGCCAATTATTAATTTTTAAACCTGCGTCATATTAAAAAACTCTTTCATATTAGAAGGGTTTTTTATTCAAGCTTAATTTACTGGACGCATTTGGACGAATTGGTTGCATTGAATCCATGTAGACAAGCTCATGTTACTCATCATCTTGTACCCTGTTTAAAAAACCTTCCCTGATTTCTGCCGGCATATCCTGATGCCACCAGACATAAATCGAAGCCTTGATATCTTCATCTTCATCCGGATCATTAAAGGGTTCATCATCCTCACGGACTAACTCATCGCCCTCAAACTTAAGCCAGAATTCCCACGGATCATCATCGCCACAACCCCAGGCTTGGGCATGGATTTCAGGTAACAGTGACTTTAAAAATAACAGGATCGCTTCAATAAACTCATCGCCAGCAGAACCATGCACAAAATGGGCAACCGAATAACCGGCTGTACGGGATACCGATTCCGGACCAAGGTCAAATTCAACAGAATCGACCTGATCCAGTAAATCCTGTGCCAGTGCTGCGCCTTCATCCCCATTGATTGTTGCCGCACCTTGCAGGAACACACTGTCATTACCCCGATGCTGGGTAAATAAGGCATCCAGTTTATCCATAATACTGGCATCAGGATGGGTGTAATACAGGTTGCTATGTAATTCCATGATATTCCCCTCGTATTTTTATAAATCAGTTAAGTTTTATTGAGTCATACAAATTTTTAAATTGGTAAATGACAGCACGCCTGATATTGCTGCCCTGGCCTATATTTATCAATCAGGCTAAAACCAAGCAGTATCGGCGCTGATTTCATAGAGGATTTTATTAATATTTTATAGCGCCATACGTTCTAAAATGACGTCTTATTCCTTTGAAAAAAAACTGTTTTTTAGCGTGATAGCTTGTCAAGTAAAATTTGCTGTGCCATATGCGGCTGTTCATTCTCGTCCGCCACCAGCCGTTTCCACTCGCCATTTCCCTTAAGAATCCAAACCTGCTGGTTATCTTCCAGATAGTTCAGCAACCCTTGCTGAATAATGCGTTTTTTTAAAACCGGATCTTCAATCGGAAAACAGGCTTCCACGCGTGAAAACAGGTTTCTGTCCATCCAGTCAGCGCTAGAACCATAAACACGCGGTTCCCCACCACTATTGGCAAAATAAAATACCCGCGTGTGCTCCAGAAAACGCCCTACGATTGAACGCACGGTAATGTTGTCAGATAAGCCGGGCAACTGCGGGCGCAGGCAGCAGATTGAGCGAATAATCAGGTCAATCTTGACGCCTTCCTGTGATGCCCGATACAGCGCATCAATCAGTTGCTGCTCGGTAAGTGCATTGACCTTGATAATAATATGCGCGGGTTTTCCTGCCCCGGCATTTTTAATTTCATCTTCAATAAAGCTTAACAATTGAGAATGCAGGGTAAACGGCGCATGCAGCAGCTTTTTCAGCTTGGCCATTTTGCCCATGCCAGTGAGTTCCTGAAAGATTTTATGCACGTCTTCCGACAGTGCCTTATCCGTTGTCAGCAAGCCATAATCGGTATACATACGTGCATTGCCTGCATGGTAATTGCCGGTTCCCAAATGCACATAACGGTGCAGCTTGTCCTGCTCGCGGCGTACCACCAGAATCATCTTGGCGTGGGTCTTGTAACCCACAATGCCATACACCACCACTGCGCCCGCTTCCTGCAAAATGTTGGCTACCGCAATGTTGGATTCCTCATCAAAACGCGCACGCAACTCAATCACAGCAGTGACTTCCTTGCCATTGCGCGCGGCTTCAGCCAGCAGTTTGACAATTTCAGAATCCGGCCCGCTGCGATACAGGGTTTGCTTGATGGCCAGCACTTGCGGATCACAGGCTGCCTGATGCAACAAGGTAATCACAGGTGCAAACGATTCAAAGGGATGATGCAGCAGAATGTCCTGTTTTTTCATGGCCTCGAAAATATTTTCACTTTTTTGCAGGACGGCTGGAATCGCAGGAATAAATGGCTTGTACTTTAAGTGTGGGCGATTAAAGTTGGAAATCAGGCGCGCAAGGTTAACTGGACCATCTACTTTATACAGCTGGGCCGGTTTTAAGCGAAAGCGGTTAAGCAAATAGGTGACAATATGCTCAGGGCAGTTTTGGGTTACTTCAAGTCGTACCGCACGGCCAAAACGGCGCGAATTCAGCTCACCTTTTAGTGCCTTGGCCAGATCTTCTACATCTTCGTCCAGCTCCATATCCGCATTACGCGTAACCCGGAACTGGTAACAACCTGTGGCGGTCATGCCAGGAAACAGATCACTCACATGCTCATGAATAATGGCTGACAGCATGACATGATGATCATGCCCATTGGTCAGCTCATCGGGCAAACGGACTACGCGCGGTAGCGAACGCGGTGCTGGCACCACAGCCAGATTGATCTGACGACCAAAAGCATCCTTGCCTTCCAGCGTGACAATAAAGTTCAGGCTTTTATTCACCAGACGTGGAAACGGATGCGCTGGATCAAGGCTGATTGGGGTGAGTACCGGCATAACCTGTTCGTGGAAATATTGCTTAACCCATGCTGCCTGTTCTTCAGTTAGCTCATCCCGACGCAGGAAACGGATATCCTCTTCGGCCAGTTGCGGCAGGATTTCCTCATTTAAAATGCGGTACTGACGCTCAATGGCGGTATGGGCAGTGTGGGAAATCTGTGCCAGTACTTCAGCTGGTGTTAACCCATCCGGTGTGCGGCTTTCATTGCTAAAGCTCAGTTGCTGGAGCAAACCAGCCACGCGGATTTCAAAAAACTCATCCAGATTGCGTGAAAAAATCAGCAGGAAATTCAGGCGTTCCAATAGCGGATGCAGTGGATCAACCGCCTGTTCAAGTACCCTTAGGTGAAAATCCAGAATGGACAGTTCACGATTGATATAGCGATTATTAAAGGTATAGGTTTCAGAATGAATATCTACCTGCTGATTCATGGATGTGTGCCAGTTCTTCTCATCATTAAAATCAGTATGCTACTTTTTAATGACAGTTCAATAACAACTGCTTAAAAACCAGCCATTAAGTGTTAAAAAACTTAAGAACAGACTGGTTTACTCATCTTTTGGCAAGCGTACATAACCCATGTAACGCTGAATGCGGGCCTTGCGCGTACGAACCTTGCGGTCAGCGGGATGATCCTGATAATACTTGGGATTCGGCAAGTAAGCGGCTAATTGCGCCGCTTCACTTTTACTCAAATTGGCGGCTGACTTGCCAAAATAATATTGCGCAGCCGCTTCAGCGCCGTAAATGCCCTTGCCAAACTCTACCGAGTTAACATACACCTCTAGAATGCGTTGCTTGCTCCAGAGCCGCTCCATCATCCAGGTGGCAATGGCTTCCTGACCTTTTCTAATATAAGAACGCTGGTTAAACAAGAACAGGTTTTTGGCCAGTTGCTGGCTAATGGTTGAACCACCAGCAACCACCTCGCCCTTTTTCTCATTTTTGGTAAGTGCCAGTTGAATGCCAGTCCAGTCAAAACCGGAATGGTCAATAAATTTGGCATCTTCACCCGCAATGAGTGCACGCTTGAGGTTATTACTGATGCGGTCACTGTCTTTCCATTCATGGCGAATGGCAGGCTGCTTATAGTTCCATTCATAAATGCGCATGAACATGGAACGCTCAACCGGCTGATATTTCCACCACACCAGACTGGAAAAAATCCATAGTTGAACCAGCAAAAATACAGATATCCCAATTAACACAGCACGCGCAATAAATGCCTTCATAACAGCGAGATAAAAAGTTATAGTGGCGCAATGCTATCAAAGCCGCCGATTTTACTCCAATTATTTTATTTCTATGCCCATGCATGCAATCAGCAGGGCATTTTTAATGTGCCTATAGAAGAATGCCTTGAGTGCCAGCCATGAATGAATATCTGTTGAAACAGCCACTTCGTTACTGGTGGCTTACTGCCCTGCTGATTACCATCAATTGCGGCCTGTTTGCATGGCAGGTATTGAGTGGTGTCAGTGCAACTGACCCTAGTGTGTCTGACCTGATCAAATGGGGTGCTGACTTTGCACCGCTTACCCTGACCAGTGAAAACTGGCGTTTGCTTAGTAGCATGTTCTTGCATATTGGTTTTGTGCACCTGCTCCTGAACATGTGGGCGCTGTATTTATTTGGTATGTATGCCGAATTTTATTATGGCCGATTCTGGTATGTGGTGATTTACCTGCTTGCAGGCATTGCTGGTAACCTGGCCAGCAATTACACCGGACTTCATCAGGCGCTTCAGTTTTCAAACACGGCCATCTTGCAGGCCAGCAGTATGGGTAACAGTCTGGTGCCCTCGGTCAGTGCAGGTGCGTCCGGTGCCATTATGGGGCTGGGTGGTGCGCTACTGGTCGCCGCGTTATGGCCTAAAAAAGACCTTGAGCCTAAATACTTACTCAATAAAAATGCATTGATTATGCTGGCCCTGTTGAATCTGGGCTTGGGGCTTTTTGTCAGTGGCATTAATAGCATTGCGCATTTGGGGGGCTTTGCGGGTGGACTTATATTGGCGCTGGGCTATCGCTTTAGTCTTCACTTTTCAGGATTTAGTAAATACAGCCTGCAACTGGCGCTTATTGCTGCAAGTATAGCCACTTTACTCTATGTCGATTATTGGCTGATTGAACATGCAAAGCAGTTACTGCATTTCTGGTCAATTTATTTACTACAGTTTAAGTCTTCATAATTTAAAACCAGCCCATGCAAAAATCCCTTCTAAACTTTTATTAACGCTTAGAAGGGATTAAGTCAATGATAGACAAAAATAAACAACAGCTTAAAACGTCGACAAACCACTCCATTCGGTAAAGCGATACCACCAGTATTTCAATTGTGATTCATCCTTGTACTTTGCATAAGCCACGCTCAAATTCTGGTCATTCTGGTTGGTCCATACCCGGTCAAAATAGCCATGCGCCTGTGTAATGGCTGGATAATCTGCATGGGCGAGTAAGCGTACATCAGTTTCCAGATTCAGGTTATTCAAGTTGCGGCGGGTATAATTGGCAGAGCCTAAAATGAGTTCACTTTGGCCAGTTTTGCCACTGGTTTTCACCAGCATCTTGGTATGACACTGCTCGCCATGTGTACTGCACCAGCGCAAGGAAACACCAGCTTTTTTCAATTCCATGGCCACTTGCCGATTGGGAATGCCATTTTTCTTGCGGCCAAAGGCGTCTTCATTGGGATCTAATAACAAGCGAACATTGACACCGCGCTGTTTTGCATCCTTGATGGATTGAATAATTTTACGATGCGATAAATAAAACACGGCAATATCCAGCCGGTCACCCTGCTGTGCGGTGTTTAAACTGTTGAGCAAGGCATCACGAATTTTGGCTTCAGTCAGGATCTGCAAACGTGGCTGGTCGTCACTGGCAGGTGGTGGTGGCGCAGCAACAATAAAGGGCAAATCAGCACCCGACATTCGCGCAACAGCACGCTCGGTTTCCAGCACATCCAGCGCAGCCGCACCGGAAAATTTGAGCGCAGTATTGTCGTGCCAGCTACTGGCATTGTGCGGATTGGCCGAGGTCACCAGCGCCTGCCAGCCATCTGGCGCATCGGTAATCAGGGTCTTGCGATGATTGGCTTTAAAGTTAAACAGGGTTAAATAACTGCGCAGGGTGATTTTATCCTTACCCAATGGGTTGGGCAGCCAGCCTGCTTCCGGGTTATTGGAAAACCACTGGCAGCACAAATACCAGAAGCCAGACCATAAGGGATTGGACGCGCGCAGTGGTTTTAAATCTGTTTCAATCACTTCAATTCCGGCCTGGCGCAAATCCAGCAGGTTACGGGTGAGCTGCCCGCCATACACAGTATTAATGGGATCGGTAATCACCACAATCTGGATTTCCGGTGTGTTTTTATGCTTGGCAATCAGCGCCTGCGTCAGCTCGGCTGTCAGATTACGGTATTTGCCCTTGGAATCACCCACATAATCATTGAACAGGAACATATCCACCACAATCATACGGCGTGCCTGACTGATCATGTCAAAGGCCTGATCAAAAATTTCTTGCTGCTGGTGGCGCTGGTTCTGATTGTCAGTATAGGTATAATCGCCCAGAAACTGTACCTGCCCGGCAGTACGTAGCGGCAAGGCCACATTTAAGCCTTGCGGTAATGGCTTATACACCTGATAAATTGCCGATGCCAGATAAGCCAGACACCACAATGCCAGTAAAAACATCAACATGGTTTTTTTTGTCCACTTTAGTTGATTAAGCAAATACTGAAAAAAACGCATACATCACTCTTGAGGAATTACTTGAGCGTAGTGTAATTCATCCGTTCTTTAAAATTTAAGTATTTATGCAATCCGGTAACTCATCTGTTTTTCTAGGTTTGGCCGCTTTTTATTTTTAATCAATGATATGTTATAATATAACTTTTAAAAGCAAAGAGAATAATCATGCGCGCCAATATTCATCCGTCCTATCAGGAAGTGTTATTTCACGATACCAATGCCGATGTGTACTTTATTATCCGCTCTACCCTACAGCCCAAGCAAACCCGTGAATTTGAGGGCAAAATCTATCCGTATGTTACGCTGGATATTTCCAGTGCCTCCCATCCCTTTTATACCGGGGAAGTGCGTCAGGCCAGCAATGAAGGCCGTGTTGCCAGCTTTAACAAGCGTTTTGGCCGTTTTGCAAGCGGCAAGAACTAAAAAACTTATGTAAAACCTTCTATTCAAACTCGGTTAAAACCCGAGTTTTTTTTCTGATTCTATTTTTAATTTATTATAGCTCTCATATAAAAAATTAAAGTAATATCTCAATCAAGAAAAATATTATTGAATTTCCACAAATAATTTTTACTTCTTAAAAGGATAATTTTATGGTAGATGATAAAAAAAATTCTTTTTCTCAGTATAAAAAATTAATAGCCGCAAGAAAAGAAGCTCTCTATTTCGCTCCACTTAAAATCTTTGGCATAGGTGCTACTTTAATTGTAATTCTTGCTCAAATACCAAACTTAAACAGCAATTTTATCAACTACTTTATACTGATTTATTTCATACTATCTGCAATCTATTTATATATTATTTCGATTAAATCCTCCATGAATAACATATGCCCTTTTTGTGAAAAAGAATTCTTTTCCAATTCTATCTTATTTACAGGTTTTTATAAGAAAAATTGTCAACATTGTCACATGCCCTTTAAGAAAAAAGATTAGACAATTTTTTATTAACCAATAACTACTCATCTTATAATTATATAAGATGAGTATCACGCTTATTATATTCTAAAATTTCAATTGCACACCGGCAGTAAAATTACGGCCCGGCTGCGGAATGGTCGATAAAAATGAGCTATGGCTAACGTATTTTTCATCCAGCAAATTGTTCATTTGCAGATATAACCGATAGCTGTTGCGGGCATTTAACTCACCATCATAAGCCAGCGTGGCATTGATCAGGTTATAGCCTGCGGTGTTGGACTCATAGTCGGCAATATCATTTTGCTTAAACACATGCGCGTATTCGAGTGCACCGCCCAGTTGACCACCCAAGGCATCCCAGTTGGCCTGTATACGGCTGCCCAGACGCGCTGCCGGAATACGTGGCAGGTTACGGTTGCCTTGCGCATCGCTACTGTCCAGCTTGGCGCGTACATAATCACCAAACAAAGTCGCTGTATAATTATCGTCAATGCGGTAACTGCTTTCAGCCTCAACGCCATTAAATGTGGCATTAGCCTGCGTGTATTGAATCAGGCGAAAATCTTCAAAGCGATCCAGTGTTTTGGCATAAATATAGTCATCAACCTGATTATGATACGCACTTAAGCCAAAGGTGAAATCACCCGCCGTTTTACGCAGGCTCAGCTCAACATTATTGGATTTCTCATTGCTTAAATTGGCATCACCCAGCTCATAAGTGTTAGTGGCAAAGTGGCCGCCATTGGCATATAGCTCCTGGGCGTTTGGCATCCGTTCAGAATGGGCCAGCGACAAAGCCAGTGCATAATCTGGTACAAATTCCCACGTGGCTGCAAAAGACGCGGAAGTGGCCGTATCGTCATAGTCCTGCGTACTAAATTTAGCCAGTCCCAGTTCTGGATTAATGGTTTGCCATTCCTGCCGCGCGCCCAACTCAAAATGTATATCTTTCCACTGATAATGCTCCAGCAAAAAGGCACTGATGTTTTCAGTCAGGGTTTTGGGCAAAAAGGCTTCTTCGCCATTGGCTTCAAAGTCCGAGCGCGCATATTGCAGACCCAGCACGCCTTCAAAACCTGCCACTGGCACATGTGTGAGTTCAATACGCCCATCATAACCCTTGTTATTAAATTGGGTTGCAACGCTGCCCTCTTCTATTTCATCGTGCTGGTAATCGGTATAACCGACCCTAACACGGATTTTGTCAAAGGCGGTAAATGGCTGCGCATACTCTGCCCGAAAATCCATCCGCTTGCTGTCAAGTTCGATCCAAGGTGCGGCTTCATGGCTATGGTCGTGCTCGTGGTCATGTGCCGCTTCATCTTCATGTTCCTCATCATGTCCGCCACAATGCAAATGCGTACCATGTGGCTGATTGTAATGTAATTCGCAGCTTTCATATTCATGGCTATGACCGGGCAAGCCATATTTATCCTTGCGCTGGGTAAAGGCCAACCCGGCAAAACCACGTTCGCCAATCCATGACAGCCCTACACTGGCATTCTCACCTGTCGCATAAGAACCATCGACCCGTTTTTCATTCTCACCTTCTGGCGCGTAGCCACGTACCTTATAATCACTGGTCTCGCGTTTAACTCCTTCAACATGCAAGGCAAACTGCTCGCCCAGCCCAAGAGTGACAGCCGCTGCTGCCGCTTTTTCATCGGCTACTGTGTTGCCTCTTAAATTGACCTCTCCCTCAACTCTATTTTCAGGCATACGGCTGGGAATCTTGTTATCGAGTACATTAATAGCGCCACCAATTACACCACTGCCATAGAGCAAGGTTGAAGGTCCACGTACCACCTCAATTTTTTCGGATAATAATGGTTCTACCGTCACCGCATGATCAGGCGAAATCGCTGAAGCATCCATCACTTCTGATCCATCCGACAATACCTTAACCCGGGGCGCAGTTTGCCCGCGAATCACAGGGCGACTGGCCCCACCGCCAAAACTATCGGCATGAATGCCCGGCTGCCCGGCCAATGCTTGTCCTAATGTCGTTGCCCCGCTGGCCAATTGATCATGCTCAACCACACTAACTGGCGTAGCAATATCAGATGCAGTTCGATCCAGGGGGTGCGCACTAATCACGATGGTCGGTAATGTATTAATGCTTGCGTTTGTATTGGCAGAGGCTGTCTTGGCAGATATTGCAGTATCAGACTGATCCAGTGCTTTTTGTTCTGCTTCATTGCGCTGGGTCTCGCCCGATGTTTCTGCCCATGCACTCATGGGGAGTGGTGCCAGTAGCATAGCCAGCGCCATTGCCTGTACGAGGGGATGACATTTTAGGTGCATAAGATTGTCCTGTTTTTTCAAAAGCATGCTTGCAAAAGTCTGACTTCTTTAAAGCCTGTTATCATAAAAACCCAAATGAATAATGTTATGTTATAACATATATATTAATTCAACAACCAGATATTGCATCTGTAAAAATTTGCCAATAAAAAAATTTGACTGCCACAAACTTTAAAAGCACAAATTTCAAAAGCACAAAAGCGTCTTGAGCCGATAGCTATATATAGGCATAATTGAC
Source organism: Alkanindiges illinoisensis (assembly GCF_004377485.1). Classification (GTDB taxonomy): domain Bacteria; phylum Pseudomonadota; class Gammaproteobacteria; order Pseudomonadales; family Moraxellaceae; genus Alkanindiges; species Alkanindiges illinoisensis_A. The sequence continues at coordinate 32,070 of NZ_SNTY01000016.1, read as the reverse complement.
CGTTTTCATGCGTTCCCCAAAAGCGCTCAAATTTTTAGATAATTAGTGGACTCTACGCGCCATGATGCGAACTCATTACTGTGGCTCTTTAACTGAAGCCCAACTGGATCAAACTGTTACCTTATGCGGCTGGGTACACCGTCGCCGCGATCATGGCGGTGTGATTTTTCTGGACATGCGCGACCGTGAAGGTCTGGTTCAGGTGGTGATTGATCCGGATACCCCAGAAGCATTTGCCACTGCTGACCGTGCACGCTCCGAATATGTATTAAAAATTAAAGGCTACGTGCGCAAGCGCTATGCAGGCACTGAAAATGCCAATATGGTGAGTGGCCAGATTGAAGTATTGGCCAAAGAAATTGAAACTTTGGCAGTTTCTGAAACGCCGCCATTCCCGCTAAATGATGAATTTAGCAATGTGTCCGAAGAAAACCGCCTGAAATATCGCTTTCTGGACATGCGTCGCCCGGAAATGCAGGAACGTATGGTGTTCCGCTCCAAGGTCACCAGCCTGATTCGTAACTATATGGATCGCAATGGCTTTCTGGATGTAGAAACTCCAATCCTGACCCGTGCCACCCCGGAAGGTGCGCGTGATTATCTGGTGCCTAGCCGTACCCAGCCCGGCAGTTTCTTTGCCCTCCCACAATCACCCCAGTTATTCAAGCAATTGCTGATGGTGGCGGGTTTTGACCGTTACTACCAGATTGCCAAATGCTTCCGTGATGAAGACCTGCGTGCTGACCGTCAACCGGAATTTACCCAGATCGACGTTGAAACTTCCTTTATGTCTGATGAAGACATCATGCAAATGATGGAAGGCCTCACCGTTGAGCTGTTTGACACCATGCTGAACGTGAAGTTTGACAAATTCCCACGCATGACCTACGCCGATGCCATGCGTGATTATGCCTCTGACAAGCCAGACCTGCGTATTCCATTGAAACTGGTTGACGTGGCCGACCTGATGCAGGATGTGGAATTTAAAGTATTTGCCGGCCCAGCCAAAGACCCGAAAGGCCGTATTGCAGCCTTGCGTGTGCCGGGTGCTGGCGAGTTAAGTCGTGGCCAAATTGACGAATACACCAAATTTGTGGGTATTTATGGCGCCAAAGGTTTGGCCTACATCAAAGTTAATGACTTAAGCCAAGGCGTTGTTGGCCTGCAATCCCCTATCGTCAAATTCATTGAACCAATTGTATTGCAACTGCTGGAACGTGTTGGTGCTGAAAATGGCGACATCGTCTTCTTTGGCGCAGATAAAGCCAAGGTTGTAAACGATGCCATGGGCGCCCTGCGTGTGAAGATTGGCCATGACCTGAAACTGGCAACTTGTGAATGGGCGCCAATGTGGGTGGTCGATTTCCCGATGTTTGAAGAAACCGACGACGGCAAGTGGACCTCTGTGCATCATCCATTTACCCTGCCAAAGGGTTCGGTTGAGGACATGAAAACCAATCCGGGTCAGGCCTTGTCTGTTGCCTACGACATGGTATTAAACGGTACTGAAATTGGTGGTGGCAGCTTGCGTATTTATACGCTTGAGATGCAAAAAGCGGTGTTTGAAGCGCTAGGCATTTCTGATGAGGAAGCCGAAGATAAATTCAGCTTCCTGCTGGATGCACTGAAATATGGTGCGCCACCACATGGTGGTCTGGCCTTTGGTCTGGATCGTCTGGTGATGCTCATGACTGGCGCAAACTCCATCCGTGAAGTGATTGCCTTCCCGAAAACCAAAACAGCTGAATGTCCATTAACCCAGGCACCAGCCCCTGTTGATGCCAACCAGTTACGTGATCTGGGCATTCGCCTGCGTGAAAAACCAAAAGCCGAAGCAACACAGAATTAAGTAAACAAGGCTTAAGTTATTGTTTAATGTATAACGCGCCACCAAAAAAGCTCTCCCGGTGAGGGCTTTTTTTATAGCCGGATACTTGAGCTGGTTTTTTTTCTTTAACTTTTAAAATGTTGTTTCTGTTTCAATCAGTGTTTTAAAGTTGTCCTTTCAGTTGCCCTGTCTGGGGCTTCATGCGACAATTTGGGCCTATAAATAATTTTTAGTATTGAAAGGCATAAGCTATGGCAATGCGTCCTGAAGTAAAACGAAATGGCTGGTTAATCATTGGATTTGCTGTTCTTCAGTGCATTTTGCTCCAGACAGCCGTTCATCAGCAGTGGCTGGACTTAAATTATTCGCAGCGCGCGGCGACTTACACTTTAAGTGGAATTTTCTGTGCCACCCTGATTTTACTGGCCCTGCTTTATATGGTGATTAAGGGTAATCCTGATAACTACGATTCCTAAGGCGTTTATATAAGCAATTTACAATTGGCTGCTGTAGTCGTTATTTGTTTTGTCATTGGGTTGAACTGTGCCGCTTTACAGGTTGTGTTACACCAATAATTGGCCCTAAAAACCTTTGTCGGTCATGACGATTTAACGCAGGTAAATACAGGCTGGAAATGGTTCCATCCAGATACAAGGCATTGTCTATTTTTAGGGTATGTTTGAAGAAGTCTGCCAGTTCATAAAAACTCACTGGCTGTTCGCTAATCACAAATACTGCTTTGGTGGATTGCTTGACCCCTACCGCATTGCGAATAAAACGTGAGCTTGAGGCTGGATTAAACTGCGAATTAATCTTTCCCTTATAAATCAGCAATGGCCCCGACTGGGTTGCTAGCCAGATATGCCTGGATGGGTTGCTTTGAAAATCAGCGGTACTTATCACCTGCGCGCTATCAGCACCTGAAGGATATTTATCTGCTTTCTTTAGTAAAAATACGCCATTCGGCTGCATAAAGAAGTTGCCTGTACCTGTTTCCGTATTTAAGGGATATAGCTCACTGCCCTGCTCAACATACAAACCAACCGGCAAATAGTTGGGATGAAACATGCCAGCATTCATGGCAAAGATGAGTTGTTGGGATGCGGGTTGTTGCTGTGCTGATTGCTGTTTTAATAATTGCTGATTAATCGCTGCAAACGACTGGTAAGGATTTCCACGATTATCCTTTAAAAACAATTGCAGGTTATCTTTTTTAATATCCACCGTCACCACCACAGCCCGGGTATTGGCAAGTGGCAAGGTTTGTACTTCAATAGCCTGACTGTTTTGCAAGGTCATCAACCCTGTGATACCGGCAAACAGTAAGTGTTTAAGCTGTTTTTTTATGAAGCTAGGCCTTTGATTGGTAGTCATCACTGCACCTTATGTCAGTTTTTGGTTTAAGCACAAAATATTTTTGAGTAAAATAGTTTAACTCTTGGGATGGACACACGCATGCGTCTTTTTTTAACAATAATAAGTTTAACAACAGCTATTTTATTAACTGGTTGCTCCCGTGAACCCACTGAACCAGAATTACGGCAAGCCTATGAAAAGTCACTGGCAGAAGCCAATCAGCTTGCTGTAAAAATTGGTGGTGACCGCATGAAAATTGGTTTGCAGGATTTTAAAAAGCTGTCCTGCGAACAGCCTGAAGCTTCTGCCAATCAGAACAATCAAAGCCAGCAAGAATCAAACAATACCAAACAATATCGCTGTGATATTCAGGTGAAGCTGGATTTACCACTGGTTGGGCCTAGCACGCAAAATGGCACAATGACCGTAGTCAAGCACGATCGTGGCTGGGTAGTGCTCAGCAATAACTAGTTTGCTGGAAACACATATCCTGTCATGTATTTTTTACTCAAGATTCTTGCGCGCCTGCCACTTCCAGTCCTGCACTATTTGGCGCGCTGGGTTGCCCTGTTTATCATCATCATGCCCTATGCAGGTATGCGCTGGGTGGTGCGTGTTAACCTGTCACTCACCTATCCCCAGTTAAGCCAGCAGCAACGGCTTCAACTGGAACGAGCCAGTATTTACAGCCAGTGCCTGACTGCCGCTGAATCCATTAAAAGCTGGGGTATGCCAACATCCTACAGCCTCGCGCAAATCCACAGTATTTCAGGCACTGATATTTTGCTACAAGCCCTGAAGAACCCGAAAGGTGTCATTGCTGTTGTACCGCACTTTGGCACATGGGAGCTGATGAATGCCTGGCTAAACCAGTACGCCAGTCCAGTCATTATGTATAAACCCAGCAAGGATGCTGGTGTTGACCGTTTTATGCTTGAAGCTCGCCAGCGCTTGAACGCCACCCTCGTACCCACCAATGATTCTGGCGTACGTGCCATTTTTAAGGCGCTCAAAACTGGTGGCTTTACTGCGATTTTACCGGATCATGTACCGGATCATTCCGGTGGGATTTACGCCCCTTTTTTTGGCCATTCGGTTTTAACCACCACCTTGGTATCCAAACTGGCGCAAAAAACCCAGTGCAGTGTGCTTGGCCTTAGTTGTATCCGTCGGCCAGATTTATCAGGCTTTGATATTGTTTGTGAGCTACTGGACCACCGGATTCTGGATCAGGATTTACAGGTATCGGTAAAGACAATGAATACCGAGATTGAACGCATGATTGCCCGTGCTCCCGAGCAATACATGTGGGGTTACAAGCGCTTTAAGCAGATGCAAAATCTGTCCAATGTTTATAAAAAGCCTTAAAAAAAATTAACTTAAAATGAATCAAAATCTTAAGTAAAAATAAGCTAAAATTAAACTATATTGACCGAAAAATGATGCTTAAACAACATGACAACACCCCTCACCTGTTTTAAAGCCTATGACATTCGTGGCCGCCTTGGCACAGAACTCAATGAAGATATTGCCTACCGGATCGGCCGCGCCTATGGCCAGATTTACCAGCCTAAAACCGTCGTGGTTGGCAGTGATATTCGTTTAACCAGTGAAGGTCTTAAGCAAGCGACTGCACGTGGCCTGATGGATGCTGGGGTTAATGTGATTGACCTTGGCATGACAGGTACTGAAGAAGTTTATTTCGGTGCATTTCATCTAGATGTGCAGGGCGGTATTGAAGTTACTGCCAGCCACAATCCCATGGATTACAATGGCATGAAACTGGTGCGTGAAAATGCTTACCCGATTAGCGCCGATAGTGGTTTAAAAGAAATTCAGGCACTGGCGGAAAGTCAGGATTTTGTAGAAGGCCTGCAAAAAGGTACCTTAATACAAAAATCCATTTTAAAAGAATTTGTTGAACACCTGCTGACCTATATTGACATTGGTCAGTTAAAGCCACTCAAGCTGGTAGTTAATGCTGGAAATGGCGCGGCTGGTCATGTGATTGACGCTATAGAGCAGCAATTTGTACAGCACAATGTGCCTGTTGAATTTATTAAAGTTCACCATGAAGCCAATGGCAATTTTCCAAACGGGATTCCCAACCCGTTACTGCCGGAAAACCGCGCTGCCACTCGCGATGCGTTGCTGGCGCATCAGGCTGATCTTGGCATTGCCTGGGATGGTGATTTTGACCGTTGTTTCCTGTTTGATGAAACTGGCCAATTTATTGAAGGCTATTATATTGTTGGCTTGTTGGCTCAGGCCTTCTTACTTAAATCTCCGGGTGAAAAAATCATTCATGACCCACGCCTGACCTGGAATACCATTGATATGGTCGAGGAAAGCAAGGGTGAAGCCATTCAGTCCAAATGTGGGCATGCTTTTATTAAAGAGCAAATGCGCCGGGATAATGCCATATATGGCGGCGAAATGAGCGCACACCATTATTTTCGTGATTTTGCCTACTGTGACAGCGGCATGATTCCCTGGCTTTTGGTAATTGAACTGATTTCCCAAACTGGCAAGCCTTTATCCGAATTGGTGAATGAACGGATTGCCAAATTTCCATGTAGTGGTGAAATCAATTTTGTGGTTGATGACAGCAAGGCCACTATTCAACGTGTACTTGATTATTTTGCACCCCAGCAACCTGTTATGGACACCATTGATGGCATTAGCCTTGATTTTGGCAACTGGCGCTTTAACTTGCGTGCTTCCAACACCGAGCCGTTATTACGCTTGAATATTGAAAGCAAAGGCTGGCTGGAAAATAATGGCGTTGAGCAATATATTGATTTGCTCACCCGTTTAATTGAAAATAAAACCGTGTAATTTTTTTAATAGCACTGCAATAAAAACTCCCCTGAGCAAAGGGGAGTAAGCTTATTTTTTTAGGTTTCCCAATTTTTTCTCAACATAATTATTGGTTTTACCATCAAATATAAAGCGGCTTTTTTCAAAAGTTGCCTTTTCTTTTTCTCCAGACAAAGTTTTATAACTTATCTCAATAGGATAAAAAGCTTGATCATTGGGCAGAATTTTTAATATTGAGGTTGTCACAGAGGCATACTCAGGGCGATCGGCATAAAAGGAACTGCTATCATGACCTGCCATACCAATCTCGACCACCTGAATTTTATCCTGCTCTGATAAAAATAAGCTATACCATTCAGAACCTGCTTCTCCACCCGCACCCGTGTAATGCCCTATAAAATAACTCCCGATCAGATTTTTGCCCATAGGCTGCAAATTTTTTCTAATCTGTTTTATATCCAGTTTTAATCGTCCCGCACCACCTGGTAAATCATCTACATTTAACTGGTAATTGATCAGATAAAATCTACCATTTTCCTGTTTCTTAAAAACTAAAAAATCCGCTTTTGCACTGCAGGCATTACAGCTTTTAATGAACCCACCGCTGCCAACAGCTAATTTCTCTAACAATATAAAATAACGCATTTCACCTGCTGAGTTTTTATAAGAAACGACTGGATGCATTAGCACTAACTGCTGCTCTTGGGCGGCCACATCAAAAAATACAGTCTTGGCATAAGGTTTAAAGTCTGCCTCGTTATCGTAGTGTTGATGATTAACAATTTGGTGCGCATAAATATTTTTTAAAATATCCTTAAATTCCAATGAAGTTGTTTGCCGGTTTAACTGTACAGTTTCTATAAATTCCTGTTGATTTTGAGCATAATTGGATTGAATAGCACCTATAAACAATAGGCTGCATAGCAATAATAATTTTGTCATTTTGTTTTCCGTTTAATAATTTAAAAAGCGTTTTATCCTGAAAATTTTAAGGATAAAACGCAAAGGTTATTATAATTAAATTTTGATTTTTACTGCAAAATAAAGCGCAATAAGCCTTCTGTTGACGAATCAAACTGCTTGCTGGCTTGCTTGCCTTGTAGGGCGGGTAGCAGTTCCTTGGCAATTTCCTTGCCCATCTCCACGCCCCATTGGTCAAATGGATTAATTCCCCAAATCACCGACTGGACAAACACCTTATGCTCATAAGCTGCCAGTAAAGCGCCCAAGCTAAAGGGATTTAACTCATGCAGCAAAATAGTCGAACTGGATTGATTGCCATAATATCGTTTATACACGGGCAAATCATTATAGCCTTCATCCAGAGCGCCCTCACCCAGTGCCAGCAAACGGGACTGTGCCAAACAATTGGCCAGCGCCAACTGGTGTTGTGCCTGCAACTCACTGGCGGCCTCTGCATGCAACTTTTCACGGGCATGGTAACGTAAGGCTGGCGCAATAAAATCACAGGTAATCGGTTCAGTACCCTGATGCAAAAGCTGATAAAACGCATGCTGGGCATTTGGTCCCACATTACCCCAAATGATTGGGCAGGTTCCAAGCTTGACGCGCTCCCCTTCACGGGTTACCGACTTGCCATTGGATTCCATTTCAAGCTGTTGTAAATAATCTGCCAGATACTCCAGCCGCCCGTCATAGGGCAAAATAGCTTGCGTTTTAATATTGAGGAAATTGGTATTCCATATGCCAATCAACCCCATCAGCACAGGCAGATTTTCAGACCACGGCGCATTTTGAAAGTGCTGATCCATAAAATGCGCACCCGCTAGCAACTGCTTAAAGCCCTCAATACCAATGGTGAGGGCAATCGGCATGCCAATTGTTGACCATAATGAAAAGCGGCCACCCACCCAGTCCCACATGCTAAGTTGATGCTCAGGATAAATTCCCCACTCCGTCATTTTTTCTTTATTGGTCGACACACCAATAAAATGGCAGCGGTCTACCTGTGAATTACGACCCAGCTTACGCTCAAGCCATGTTCTGGCAGTTTCAGCGTTATATAAGGTATCTACCGTTGTAAAAGATTTTGATGAAATAATAAACAGGGTGGTTTCAGGCCGTAGCTCATGCAATACATGCGATACCTGACTGCCATCCATAGACGACACAAAATGAACCTGTAGGTTTTGCGGTGTTTTAATCCGGTAATCTTCGAGTGCACGGCTAACCATAAGTGGGCCAAGGTCTGAACCACCAACGCCAATGTTCACGACATCAGTAATGACCTCTCCGGTACAGCCCCGGTACTGGCCACGATGTAACTGATCCACCAGAAAACCCATGTGATCAATCTGCTTATGAATGGCCTGTAAAATCTGATTATCAAGTGCTGAGGCTGGCTGCTGTCGTTCTGCATCTGATAGGTTTGGAACACGTAAGGCCCAGTGCATGGCAGCACGGTTTTCAGTATTGTTAACCCTGTCACCCTGAAATAGTTTTTCCATCCAGCTACGCAACTGGGCAGCATCTGCAAACCGGTTCAATGCGTCCAGAATATCGCGGGTAACCCGCTGCTTGCTGTAGTCAAACAGCAAAGGCCCTATTTCCAGTTTAAACTGGTCAAACCGGGCTGCGTCCTGATCAAATAAATCCTTTAAATGAACTGTTTTTGAAAGCTCAGCATATTTTTTAAGCTGTTCATAAGGTGGAAGTGAATGATCAACCTGCATCTTATATTCCCCGTCCGATGCCAACATATTCAAAGCCCAGATCTTTTAAATAATACGGATTATAAATATTGCGCCCATCCAGAATGAGCGGGTGATTCATGGATTGCTTTAAGCGCCGGAAATTGGGATTCCAGTATTGTTTCCATTCGGTGACCAGCATCAAGGCATCTACATTCGTTGCGGCATCATATTGTGACTCGCATAAAATTAATTGCTCATGCTGTCCATAAAGCTGGGCAATTTTTTCCAAGGCAACCGGGTCATGTAATTTAACCACTGCACCTTGTGACCAAAGTGCTTCAAGAATTTTTAAAATGGGTGCATTGTCGATCTTGTTGGTATTCGGTTTATAGGCGGCTCCCCAGATTCCAACAGTTTTATTACTTAAGTCACAGTCGAAGTAGCGCCATAATTTTCTAAATAGTACTTCTTTCTGGTCTTCATTAATTTGCAGTACCTGATGTAGCAGCTTGCTTTTAATCCCTACACCTGACACCGTTTGCGCCAGATTAATCACATCCTCAGAAAAACTTTGCCCACCAAAGCCACAACCCGGATATAAATACGCCTCACCAATGCGCTTGTCGCTTCCCATGCCAACACGAATTTGCTCAATATCAACGCCAATCGCATCTGCCACATTGGATAAATCGTTCATAAAGCTAATGCGGGTAGCCAGCATGCCTGATACAGCCAGCTTGGTAAATTCTGCCTCACGTAGAGACATTTTCAAAAAATGATCCTTTAGCCGGTTAAATGGCCTGAAAATCTCACGGATCTGGTTTTCAGCACGCGGATCATCCATGCCCAGAATAATTTTGTTGGGTCGTGCAATACTATCAATGGCTACCCCCTCCTGAATAAAATCGGGGACATAAACCAGACTTTGCTGGCTCGATAAATGATTGGCCAAGCGCGCTGAACAACCAACAGCAAAAGTAGACTGATTAATGACCAGTATTTGTTGATCATGAGTGCCAAGCTTTTTAACAATCTGCTCAGCCAGACTAAAGTCCTTGGGTGCAAATGCCAGGAATACCGCTTCTAAATCATCAGGTAGAGGCTCATTTAAATGGGTATATATCAGCCGCTGCTCTTTGCGTTGCAGGTCCAATAAACTCTGTAAGCGAGGCTCAGGATAGGCCTCTCCACCGATATCCAGCATATGCTTAACTCGGCCTTCCGGTAAACATAACCAGATATCATGACCCACAGAGGCAAACAGGGCGGCACTCACCAATGCGCACAGGTTATCGCCATAAACATGTATTTTCATTGTACCAGTCTATTACTTAAGGGAGTTTTGAATCAGGTTTATAAAGTCTTTGCCCAGTTCGGGATGATCAATTCCATAGCTTAAAATAGCCTCCAGATAACCCAGCTTGCTGCCACAGTCATAAGTTTTACCAGACATCCGATAAGCATCCACAAACTCTTCATGCATGAGGCTAGCAATGGCATCAGTTAACTGAATTTCGCCACCCGCTCCCGGCTTTGTTTGTTCCAGCAGGCTTAAAATCCGTGCAGGCAGCACATAACGCCCAACCACAGCCAGGCTGGAAGGTGCTTGATCAATTTTTGGTTTTTCTACAATTCCCTGTAATTGTAGACTTTGCCCAGCCTCAAGTTTTTGTCCGGCAATATTAACTATTCCATATTGGGAAACCAGTTCAGCAGGCACCTGCTCTACCATCACTTGTGAATGATGTGTTTGGGTATAATGGTTAATCATGTGTTGCAGATCATTGCCTTTCTGAGCATTCGTGCTTTTAACCAGTACATCCGGTAACAGCACAGCAAACGGTTCATTACCAATCACCGATTTGGCACACAGCACTGCATGTCCTAAACCCAAGGGCTGCGGCTGGCGTACGGCTACCACACTTACTCCTTTAGGAATAATTGTTTGAATGGTTTCTAATAGCTGAAGCTTGTTCTTTTTTTGCAGGGTATCTTCCAGCTCATAATAACTATCAAAATAGTCTTCAATGGCACGCTTGGAAGAATGTGTGACCAGAATAATTTGCTCAATGCCTGCTGCTACGGCTTCCTGCACCACATAATCAATTACTGGGCGGTCTACCACTGTAACCATTTCCTTTGGAATTGATTTGCTGGCCGGTAAAAAACGTGTTCCCAATCCTGCTACCGGTAAAACTGCTTTTTTTACAGTCATAAAATTCTCTAAATCATAAATCGACCCAACAAAAATTTATTCTGTCATAGATCAGGCCGTACTCAAATTTATTTTGAAACTTAATTAGACCTCTTGCAAAAGAATATTGAAGCCTCAAAGACCATAACTAAACCGTAATTATTTAATAAATATGCCAAACGTAACCAAACTACTTGAGCAAAAGGACGTGGACTTTAAGCGTTATACAGGAATACACAAAGCCACTTTTGCACAAATGCTAGATGCCATGCAAGATCATGAGGCATCCAGGACTAAATCAGGTCGTCCGGGTGATCTTGGCCTGGAGGCACAGATATTACGGGCACTGACCTACTGGCGCGAATACCGAACTCTTTATCATATTGGGATGGACTTTAACAGTCATGAGTCCTGTGCCAGTGGCATTGTGAAGAAAGTTGAAGAGGTTCTGATTAACTCAGGCAAGTTTGACTTACCACGCAAGCTACCACATGGTAAACCTGATGATCTTAACTGGTCAGCAGTGATCATAGATGCCACTGAAACACCCATTGAGCGTCCAAAAAAAACCAAAGTGAATATTACAGTGGAAAATGCGGTAATCAGCCCTGCACCATAAAAATGCCCCAGGTCACCAACCCCAACACAAGATTGCTTGCCATAAAGGCAGCAACATAACCCCGCCAGTTCATTCCCTGTTTTGGATGCGTGCCCAACAGCCGGTATAGCGGTTACTCTAGCCAATAAAAAAGCGGTCACCTTGTGAATAGCCACCAAAATTCTAGACACACCTAACCATCTTTTGATGGGCCTTTTTATAATCTAATGGAGAACGCTGACCATTGGAACCATGTCTGCGTTTTGAATTATAGAACATCTCAATATATTCAAAGATATCAGATCTTGCTTCAGTTCTAGTTGCATAGATTTTCTTTTTAATTCGTTCCCGCTTTAATAGCTGGAAGAAGCTTTCTGCAACAGCATTGTCATAGCATGAGCAGTATACTGCGCAAGTCGTCTGCTCATATTACTTTCAAGATTATGATGCTTGAGAAATGTCTGCCATTCATGGCTGGTGTATTGGCTACCTTGGTCAGAATGGATCAGCACCTTATTCTTTGGATTCCTTCGCCACAAAGCCATTAGTAATGCATCTAAAACCAGGTCTGTCGTGATTCTTGATTTAATCGACCATCCAACAACAAGACGAGAAAATAGGTCAATTACAACTGCAAGATACAGCCATCCCTCATGAGTACGAATATAAGTAATATCAGTGACCCACAGTTGGTTGGGATGAGTTGGGTTAAACTGTCGATCTAAAGTATTTGCGGCAATAACAGATGGAGTACCTACATGAGTTCCAGGTTTGCGATAGCCACGCTGTGATTTAAGTCCATCAACTTTCATCAACCGATGCACTCGATTAATCCCACAATTCTCACCAACATCTTTCAGATCACAGTAAATCTTGCGATAGCCGTAGACTCCGCCAGATTCTAGCCAAAACTGTTTAATCAGTCCTGAAAGCTGTTGCCTTTTCTGGGCTGACTTGCTGATAGGCTGCTTTAGCCATGCATAATAACCACTATGATGAACATCTAGAGTTGAACATAAACGACGAACAGGCCATATATGCTGGTTGTCCTGAATAAAGGCGTACCTCATTTGGACTGGCTTGCGAAGCGGCGTGAAAGCAGTGCTTTCACTTTAAGTTGTCCCGTTCTTCAGTAACTCGTTGCAGTTCTTTTCTCAGTTTCGCTAGCTCCGCAAGTACATCACTAGACTCTACTACTATATTGGGCTGCTGTGGATCATAACGTTTAATCCAGGCATACAGACTATGGGTAGTGGTTCCTAAACGTGCAGCAACCTCGGCCACACTATGACCTTTCTCAGTGACTTGTTTTACTGCTTCAATTTTGAATTCTTCAGGGTATCGTTTACTGCTCATAAGCACCTCGTTAATTAGCCATTTTATCTAACTAAAAGGTGTCTACAAAATTAGTGGCTATTCAGATGATGGCCGCCGCTTAAAACTCCGGGGTTATGTAGGGACCAGTGTGTTAGGTAGAACAGTGGTTTGGATTAGGGCTGATGATTAAGGCTAGTGCTTCGTTGAAAACCCTGTTGTTGACCGGGACAGCGAATGCACTCAACCAGAAACGCTGAACAGGAATTACACCCCTGCAATATCACATTGGTCTAAGCTAATTTTAAACGATTAAGCTAAAGGATAAATTTAGCTAATCGTTTACTGCCTAATTTTAGCTACTTAAAAAAAGCTCTACAGCCTCATTGAAATGCTGGATTATTGTCCACTTCAGATCAACAGCACAATCAAGCAATCACTACTTAGTATCGGCCATAGGCCATAAAAGTAGCCCTCATCATTACTATTATTTGCACTCCCCATTTTCATTTTTCAATAGCAAAAGCGAATCATGCTATGTTGTATTTCTTTTTATTAGCCCCCTCAAATTTGCTAAAATATGCTCTTCAAGAAGGCTAAATCTCTTTAAGGATTCTATACCCAGTGAACGCTGCCAACCCCATGCTTGACCTTAGCTCCCATACTCCAATGATGCAGCAGTATTTTACCACTGATTTCATTGAATTTTCTTATGATTTTCTTAATAAGGTATACTACAAGGTACACTTTTACCAGAAATACCCAAGAACATAGCTTTAATGAAAATTATATTTAAATATCAATAACTTATTTTATAACTTAATCACGTAAAGCAGTCATTTTTTATTGAAACCATAAGCTCTTACACACTCTTCCAAAATAGCAATATTTGTCCTTTGATAATTAAGGGTTTTTTGATATTAAACATAAAAATTTATTTTTTCATTTTAGGCATATCAGGTATGATCAAGAGAATGATTTTTTTAGGTCAGTGGCGTGTTTGAACAAATCGATCAGTTAAAGCATCAGCTTGATAATCACCGTCCTCTACCGCATGCGGTGGTCAAGAACCTGCATGATGATCTGGTGTTACGCTGGACTTATCACTCCAATGCCATTGAAGGGAACACGCTTACCTTGCTTGAGACCAAGGTTGTCTTAAAAGGCATTACCGTGGGTGGTAAAGCAATCCGTGAACACTTTGAAGCGATTAACCATCGCAATGCCATTTTGTTTGTTGAGGATATTATTAAGGCTCTAGACTAGCAAGACTGTCATGTTAGTCTAGAAATATGATACAGAACAGTAAATTAAGTGATTATCAGCTTAAAAAAATAATTCAATGCTTTTGCATTGATATTCCCGGGTCTAAAACAGCTTTACGCCACAGTGTTGCTCATGCTGGATTTCAATCGTAATACCATTAACCACTGGTATCTGATCTTTAGGCAAGTCATCTATAAGCATCAAACTGCGCTAAGAATTAAGCTGGTCGGTGCAGTTGAGGTGGATGAAAGCTATTTTGGAGCTAAAAGACAACGTGGCTATCATGGCAAACTCAAACGAGGTCGAGGTACACTCAAGTAGCCAGTCTTTGGGATGTTTGAACGGGATGGCAGGGTGTATACCGAAATCGTGCCTGACTGTAAAAAGCAGACTTTACAGGCAGTTATACTCGGCAAGGTATCATTGCAAAGCGTGATCTATAGTGATGGCTGGCGTGGTGATGGCTGGCGTGGCTATAACGGCTTGGTTGATGTCGGATATTCAAGGCACTTTAGAGTCAATCATGGGGCTAATGAGTTTGCACATGGCGAATGTCATATTAACGGTATAGAATCATTTTGGAGTTTGACCAAAAGACGCTTAGCCAAGTTTAACGGAGTAACGCAATACTTTGATTTACACTTAAAACAAAGCGAGTGGCGGTGGAAAAAGCAGCCTGATGAGCTTGCTAAAGAACTCTGGAAGCTCATCAGTAAACCCTAATCTCTGCTAGTCTAGAGCCTTGTTTATATCAGTCAAAACTACACTGCACCCTAAAATAAATATTTTCGAGATTACCCTGTTTCCTGAAAATCCCCGATTGATTTCTACCAATTTACTATGCCATAAGCATACTGAGTCGGGATTTTTAGCTAAATTATGAACCAGCAGAGCCAGATTAGTTTCACTAGAGGCACACCTATGACGTAGGCTTTGTGCGTGATTTAACAGCAATATAAACCATACAAGGTCTGCATCAGTGTCACAACGCGCTGATCTGCAATCGCATAATAAATTTGCTTACCTTCACGACGGGTTAATACTACTTCGCTACGACGCAAAATGGTCAATTGCTGGGACAATGTCGGCTGCGTAATTCCAGTTGCTGTCTCAATATCCGATACATTTAATTCCTGCTGAACCAAATGACACAAAATGAGTAAACGGTCCTGATTGGCGAGCATTTTTAGCATAGCGGTTACCTCTCCTGCCTGCTCACGCAATCGTACTAATTCCAGTTTTTCCTTCATGCTTTACCCTGCATTATCAATTGTCATCTATCATCAATTACAAATTATATATTTTAATATTATATTTTTTTATATAATATTAAAATATATAATTAAGGTACTATGTCATGCATCCATTTTTAAATGCTTTTTCAGGTGGAATGCTACTGGGCATTGCCGCATCTATTTACCTGCTGGTTCATGGTCGTATTACTGGGATCAGTGGCATGATTGATCAGGTAATACAGCCTAACACATGGCAAGATAAACCGCTGTCACCCGCCATTTGGTTTATTGCTGGGCTAATCGCAATGCCCTATTTTTACAGGTGGCTTGAGCAGCCACAAATTCATATTTCTGCAAGTCCAGTGCTCCTGGTCATTGCCGGTTTACTGGTGGGTTTTGGTACACGATTAGGTTCTGGCTGCACCAGTGGCCATGGTATTTGCGGAATTAGCCGTCTGTCACCGCGCTCATTCATTGCAACTATTACCTTCATGCTTAGCGGTTTTATGACGGTATATATTATCCGCCATGTTGCCGGAGTAGTTTTATGATCAGACCTATCATTGACCGCGTGCTTGCATTGTCGGCTGGCAGCCTGTTTTCCATAGGCTTGCTATTTTCAGGTATGGCCAACCCACAAAAAGTACTAGATTTTCTCGATGTGTCTGGCAACTGGGATGCCAGCCTATTCTTTGTGATGCTAGGGGCAATCCTGATTGCATTTCTCCCTTTTCGATATGCCTTGCACCATCGTGTCAGCCTGTGGAGTGAGCCAATCTTACTACCCAGACGTACAGACATTGATATCAAGTTAATCTTGGGCAGTCTGCTGTTTGGGATTGGCTGGGGCATTGCAGGAATTTGTCCAGCCCCTGCCCTAACCCTGATTGGTCTTGGCCACTTTAAAGTCTTATATTTTATTATACCCATGCTGGCTGGAATGCTGTTGTACCGTCGTTTTCCTGGAGTGCACTAACATGAATATCAACCGTGAACTCGATAGTGTTGTAGCACCCTGGGTTCAGGAATTTTTTGATGAGCAAAGCAATACTTTTAGCTATGTGGTGACGGATAAAATCACACGTCAATGTGCCATTATTGACAGTGTGCTGGATTACGAGGCAGCTTCTGCTACCACGTCTACTACACAAGCAGATCAAATTATTGCGTTTATTGAGCAACATCATATTAGCGTGGCCTGGATTTTGGAAACCCATGTGCATGCGGATCATTTGTCTGCTGCACCATATTTAAAATCGAAATTGGGTGGCACTATTGCCATGAGCAATAAGATTACCTTGGTACAAAAAACCTTTGGTGCAATTTATAACCTTGACGTTAAAGCTTTAAATGCCCAGCAGCCATTTGATCATTTATTTGAGGACGGTGAAGTATTTTATATTGGTTTTTTAAAAGCTTATAACATTCCCACGCCCGGTCATACCCCAGCCTGTTTAAGCTATGTCATTGGTGATGCTGTATTTGTTGGTGATACATTGTTTATGCCAGATTATGGCACGGCACGCTGTGATTTTCCCAATGGCAGCGCCAGTATACTCTATGATTCGATTCAGCAGTTGTATGCCCTAAATGACGCTATGCGGGTATTTTTATGTCATGACTATAAGCCCAAAGAGCGTCAGGTATATCAGTGCAGCACGACGATTGGCGTGCAAAAGCAGTCTAATATTCATTTGAATGCGGCCACTGATAAGCAGCAATTTATTAAGCTGCGCGAACAACGCGATGCCACCTTAAGCATGCCCAAACTGATTCTGCCTGCCATTCAGATCAATATGAATGGTGGCAAGCTACCTGAAGCCGAGGCCAATGGCATCCGCTATTTAAAAATTCCATTAAACCGCTTTAATGCTTAAGGACGATTGATGTCAAACCTACAAGATCCGCGTGTCCTACTGGCACTGGAGCGCACCCTGCTGGCCTGGAACCGGAGCAGTATTGCCTTAATTGGCTTTGGTTTTTTAATTGAAAAATCCACCCTGCTAGTCCATCTGCTTGATCCGGTCAAATATGCAGGCAAGATTACCTTTAATTTCTGGCTTGGGGTCATTACCATCTGTCTTGGATTGATTGTGAGTTTCTGGTCAATTATCCAGTACAAGATTGCCTTACGCTCGCTTAATCCAGCTGAATACATTGCAGGCTATTCTGTCAATCTACCCATCGTGCTTGGCCTGTTTACCGTATTTACCGGGCTCCTGCTTATCGTGTCCTTTATGGTGTAAAACAGGCTTATTTATGCTACTACACTTGCTCTGTCACATCGTATTTACTGTTAAATGCCGCTTTAAAGGCTAGTGTGATCCGGGGTATATAATCTGATTAACCTGCCAGAATTGTTATTTTTTAATACGTCCCAGTGCTGCTGATACGGCACCAGTACGTGTTTCTACATTCAGCTTGCTAAAAATATGCTCCAGATGTTTATTGACCGTGCGCGGACTGAGTTCCAGAATTTCACCAATATCACGGTTGGTCTTGCCAAGTGCCACCCAGTGCAGTACTTCAGCCTCACGTGGGGTAATGCCACAGCATTGCATCAGTATCTCAGGTGCAGGAATGGTGTCCTGCGTCTGGATCATGACCAGATGGTTGCTTTGCCCATTCGCGGCCTGCTTCGTATCAACAAGCCGGGTCAGGCTCAGGTTTTGCTTTATGCCAGAAACTAACAGGCTGGATTGCGCTTCAGCGTGTTGAAACCATTCCCTGATTTTTAAATAAAAGCTGTCAATTTGTTCAATATTGTCCTGAAGCAATTGCAGAGCCAATGGGGTTTGCCAAATGAGCTGGCCGCTTGAATTGAAGGCTAGCATGGCAATACCAGCAGCATTGATCATTTGTTCACGCTGGTGTACCTGCCGTGAATTGTTAATATGAGTTTTAAGCCGTGCCAGAACTACATCATGTTGCAGCGGTTTGGTCACATAATCCACGCCACCACTTTGAAAACCCTGCACCACATGCTCGCTTTCGGTCAGGCCAGTCATAAAAATAACCGGGATATGCTGGGTTAGCGGATTTTCCTTTAGCAGCTTGCAGGTGTCAAAGCCATTGATTCCGGGCATCATGGCATCCAGCAAAATGGCATCCGGCATAAAATTGCTAGCGCGTTCAATAGCGCTATAGCCATCGGTGGCCACCAGCACCGTATAACCAGCCTGATCCAGTGTGGTATGCAGCAGCGCCAGATTGTCCGGTATGTCATCCACAATCAGTACCACCTGTCCTGCCTGTGCTAATGGATCATGCAAAGCACTGCTCATGGCCATTGCTCCTGTTGTAATTGCGTCTGTAATGCTTTGAAGTCAAACTGATTGGCCAGGGTTTTTAAGTGTTGAATGGCTATTGCATGCTCAGGTTGCTGCTGGGCAATTTTATCAAGTTTGCTGGTAATGCCGCGCACGTAGCCCATATTGACCAGTTGCAGCAAGGCCTGCCGATCTGTAGGGCTTAGCGGATTTATAACAACCGGATTGCCACTATCTGCATGTTGAAAGTCAGTTGTTTTAGCGACTGATATTTCAGCCAAGGTATTGCTGATCGGATTGGCATCGGCTGAGCTATCCTGTTGCGGCTTGATCCAGTTCAGGTGAAGCCGCTGGCCAATACGCTCCAGCAAACGCAACAGGTCTACCGGCTTTACAATAAAGTCGTCACGCTCAATCTGGGCATCATTGCTTTTGCCCTGCTCTTCGGCATTGGCCGATACAATCAGGATGGGCGCCAGGGTTAAATGATTGTTGCGCAGAATACTGGCAGTCTCCCAGCCATTTAAGTGTGGCATGGTTAAATCCATCAAGATCAAATCCGGCTGGAATTCCGGCACCAGACGCAGGCAAGCCAAGCCTGAATCAGCTTCGGCCAGTTCAAAACCAAGGGGCTGCAAAAATTGCCAGAGTAACTGGCGATCCAGCTCCTCATTGTCCACCAGCAGGATTTTCTGGCGTGGGCCTTCATAGCCAGTAATCTGGTGAATAATATTCAAGCGCACTGGTTGAGGTGATTGCACCTGCGGCAAGTACAACCTGATCTGAAAGGTACTTCCTGCCCCAACCTGACTGCGTACATTGATTTCTCCCCCTAGAAGATCGGTGAGCAATTTAGCAATCGTCAAGCCCAGACCTGTGCCGGCAATCGCATGGGCTGGCGTGTTACCACCACGCTCAAATGGATTGAAGATATTGGGCAGGTCCTCAGGCGCAATCCCACAGCCGCTGTCATCAATTTCAAAGGTGGCAGTCTGGTAGCGATAACTCACCTTAAAGACAACTTTGCCACGCTGGGTAAACTTGATCGCATTGCCAATGATGTTAATTAAAATCTGGTCGAGCCGTTTTTTATCACTGCGGATATATTGCGGCAGGTGCTCGGAAAAATCACAAATAAAGGCAATGCCCTTGTCGGTGGCCTGTGGCCTGAACATATCCGCCAGATAATCCAAAAATTCCGGCAGATTGATTTCGGTAGGCACCAGTGTGAGCTTGCCGGTTTCAATACGCGCCAGATCCAGCAGCCCGTCAATCAGGGAAATCAGGTGCGCACCGCTACGATGAATGATGTTCAGGTGGGTTTTGCTTTGTTGCGACAAGCCATGATCCTTGGCAATCAATTGGCTGTAGCCCAGGATGCTATTTAACGGGGTGCGCAGTTCATGGCTAATGCCAGTGACATAACGACTTTTGGCCTGATTGGCGCGCTCGGCCACTTGCTGCGCCTGCTGTAATTGCTGATCGGTAATCCGGTGTGCATCAATTTCCTGAACCAGCAGCGTGGTTTGCCGGTTGGATTCTTCCTGTGCCACGCGGCGGCTTTCATAAGTCAGTACCAGCCACCATGAGGCCACGCAAATCAGTAAAAATAAAATGGTAAAAATTTTGATAAACACTAACGCCAGCGAGGTTTTACTGTCACTGTTAAAATCCTGTAATACCAGGATTTCCTGAAAATAAATCAGTCCAAGGCTTGCACCCAGCAGCACGGTCAAAATCAGCACCAGCAGCAAATAGTAGCTTAACCGGGTATTAATGCGGGTTGACCACCGGGTGGGCAGGACTCTCTGGG
Organism: Alkanindiges illinoisensis; assembly: GCF_004377485.1. GTDB lineage: Bacteria > Pseudomonadota > Gammaproteobacteria > Pseudomonadales > Moraxellaceae > Alkanindiges > Alkanindiges illinoisensis_A. The sequence goes on along the minus strand of NZ_SNTY01000016.1, from coordinate 11,723 downwards.
CAATCGCCAGCAGTTGTGACGACAAACGCGCCTCTGGCTTGCACAAGTCATGGCAGCGTGCATCCAGTGAGCAGCACAGCGAACAAATGGCATCCTGATAAGCCGGACAATAGGCCATGTCTTCCTTTTCATATTTTTTTTCACAAATACAGCAGCCTTGTAGCTCCTGATAAAAAATCGTCGGTGGACGGGCAATGTAGTATTTGCTTTTGGTCAACCATGCAATCAGTGGTACACAGATAAATGAAGTCATCAGTGCAATAAACGAGGCCAGTGCTTTGGGCAATTCGCCAAACACCCCGGAATAGGCCGTAATCGACAGCACCGACGCAATCAGCATGGCACCCACGCCTACCGGATTGATGTCATATAAATAGGCACGGCGAAACTCAATGCCTTTGGGGCTTAAACCTAACGGCTTGTTAATCACCAGATCAGCCACCAGTGCTGCAATCCAGGCAATGGCAATATTGGCATACAGGCCCAGCACCTGTTCCAGCGCATGAAATACACCAAGCTCCATCAGCAACACGGCAATGAGCACATTAAATACCAGCCATACCACCCTGCCCGGATGGCTATGCGTCAATCGTGCAAAAAAATTCGACCAGGCCAGTGAACCGGCATAGGCATTGGTGACATTAATTTTGATCTGGGAAATCACCACAAACAGTGCCGTAAAGGCCAAAGCCACTTCTGGCTGGGCAAACACATACTGGTAGGCAATCAAATACAGTTGGGTAGGATCAGAAGCTTTATCCAGTGGCACAAAATGCTGCAAGGCCAGCACCGCCAGCAATACCCCGCCAAAAATCTTGAACATGCCAAACAAAATCCAGCCCGGCCCGGCAGTGAGCAATGCAGCATACCAGCGCGTCCGATTCTGGGGCGTTTTTGCCGGTAAAAAACGTAAATAATCGACCTGCTCCCCAACTTGGGCCACTAATGCAAAAATAACGGTGCATGCTGCACCAAAAAGCAGCACATTAAATTCCGGTGCCTGACCAAACTTGCCGGAAAAATTCAGGGTGTCCTGAACAATAGTAGGTTGCTGATACAACAGGGCAGCATACGGCAGGATTAGCAAAACCAGCCAGACAGGCTGCGTCCATGCCTGTAGTTTATTAATCAGGGTAATACCGCGCAATACCACCGGAATAATCACCAGTGAGCTCACCAGATACCCCAGATACAACGGCAGACCGGTAAACAGCTCTAGTGCCAGCGCCATGATCGCGGCTTCTATGGCAAAGAAAATGAAAGTAAAACTGGAATAAATTAAAGACGTTAGGGTTGAACCAATATAGCCAAACCCTGCCCCGCGCGTGAGTAAATCCATGTCTACGCCATAACGCGATGCATAATAGCTAATGGGCAGGCTGGTTAAAAAAATCAGCAGGCACACCACGCAAATGGCCACGAATGCATTGATAAAACCATAATTGAGTGCAATGGAAGCACCAATGGCTTCCATTGCCAGAAAAGACACTGCACCAAATGCGGTATTGGCCACCCGGAACTCCGACCACTTGCGCATGGTTTTAGGTGTATAGCGCAAGGCGTAGTCTTCCAGCGTTTCATCAGCCACCCAGGTGTTGTAGTCACGCCGGATCTTGATAATGCGCTGAGGTGCAGAACCATCCTCCGGCTGGGTAATTGCGCTGTCTGGGAATGGAGATGACATGGATAACACAACATTTAAAAAATAGCGTATCTCATCAATTCAAAAAGCGCGCCAAGATCAATGCTGCCGGTCCATTGTTTTTCTCATCCCACTTTTCATCAGCCCGGTCTTTTTCACAAGCTGGTTATTTTTTAAACCCGATATACGCAATGTGACGTATAGCGGGCAGTACGGCGTTGCCCGTAATCTGATTACAAGCTGGCAGGTGGCCTGTTTAACCTGCTGATAAACAGTTCAATAGCACAACAAGCTTGCGGTTTAAGCACTGCCTTTAACATTGCTTTTTCAGGAGTCGTCAACCATGACCAATCCCACTAAAACGCTCCAATCCACATTAAAAACCAGCCGTCGTAAACTGGTTTTGGGGTTAATGTCCCTACCGTTGGCCATGCTGCCCATTCTGGCACAGGCTGCACCAGCAACCGCAGCCATTAATACCACTAAACTTGCCGTCAATGACAAGGAAGTGGTGGTGGGTCAGTTGCACTCTGCCACTGGCACCATGGCCATCAGTGAAACCGGTGCCATTCAGGCAGAACGATTGGCCATTGAACAAATCAATGCACAGGGCGGAATCCTGGGCCGCAAGATTCGCATTATTCAGGAAGATGGTGCCTCTGACTGGCCAACCTTTGCGGAAAAATCCAAAAAACTGCTGGAAAAAGACCGGGTTGCTGCCGTTTTTGGCTGCTGGACTTCGGCCTCACGCAAAGCGGTACTGCCTATTTTTGAGCGCGACAATGGCCTCCTATACTACCCCACCTTTTATGAAGGGCTGGAACAATCCAAAAACGTGATTTACACCGGACAGGAAGCCACCCAGCAGGTGCTTGAAGCCTTAAACTGGCTGGCACGCGAGAAGAAAGCCAAGACCTTTTACCTGGTTGGCTCTGATTATATCTGGCCGCGCACCACCATGAAAATTGCCCGCACCCACATTGAAAAAGTGCTTAAAGGGAAAGTGGTGGGTGAAGAATACTATGCTTTGGGTAGCACCCAGTTTGGCTCGCTGATTAACAAAATGAAGCTCAAGCATCCGGATGCCATTGTCTCTGCGGTGGTGGGTGGTTCCAACGTGGCGTTTTACAAGCAGCTAAAAGCCGCTGGTGTGACTGGCAACAAGCAAACCCTGCTGACTTTCTCGGCTAGCGAGGATGAACTGCTGGGGATTGGCGGTGAAAACATGGCTGGATTTTATGCCTCGTTTAAATACTTCCAAAGCCTGAACAACCCCAACAACGTGAAATTTGTACAGGCCTTTAAAGCCAAATATGGCCCCAAAGCCGTAATTGGCGATGTAACGCAGGCAGCTTACCTGGGTCCATGGTTGTGGAAAGCCGCGGTTGAAAAAGCCGGCAGCTTTGATGTGAACAAGGTGGTGGCTGCTTCTCCTGGCATTGAGCTAAAAACTGCACCGGAAGGCTACGTGAAAGTGCATCCAAACCATCACCTGTGGAGCAAATCACGCATTGGCATGGCGCTGCCCAATGGCCAGTTCAAGGTGGTGTATGAATCCCCTAACCTGATTGTGCCAAATCCGTTCCCGAAAGGTTACTAGGCAATTTAGCCCTGACTTGATCTCTTGCGGTGATGGGCCTATGCCTGTCACCGTTAGGTTTTGGTGTTTTGTTCTGCTGCTTTTAACAATCTGCGTTCAAAGATTTTTTACAGACTGTTTTTCACTATTTGCTTTTAACCGTTGGATTGAATCGGTTGCGTTAAGCCAGGAATTTTAATATCTGCTTTTAGCACCTGCTTTCAAACCCAACGCTGGAGTTTGCCATGACCTCACTCTCAGAAATGGGCGCAATCTTCGCAATGCAAGGCTTTAATGGCTTATCGGTATTTTGTGTGCTGCTGCTAATGGCTCTGGGTCTTGCCATTATTTTTGGTCAGATGGGTGTGATTAATATGGCTCATGGCGAGTTTCTCACCATTGGTGCCTATACCACCTATATGATTTCGACCCTGACCGAAAGCTATGCCCCGGCCTTGATGCCCTACTACTTTTTTATTGCCATCATTGTGTCGTTCTTTATTGCAGGCCTTATAGGCTACGGTGTAGAACGTGTGATGATTTCAAGACTGTATCACCGCCCACTCGATACCCTGCTCGCAACCTGGGGTTTAAGTCTGGTGATGCAGCAGATCTTCCGCTCTACTTTTGGCCCCAAGGAAGTCAGCCCCACCCTGCCCGAATGGCTGATGGGTTCCTACCAGCCCACTGACCTGATCGATATTCCCATTAATGGCCTGTTTCTGGTGGGCATTACCTTAGTCGTCACCAGCATTATTTTCTATTTGCTGTTCCGTTCACGCTGGGGCTTACAAGTGCGCGCCACCACACAAAACCGCATTATGAGTAACGCGGTGGGCATTAATACCAAGCGGGTGGACCGCATGACCTTTGCACTGGGCTGCGGCGTGGCCGGTATTGCCGGTGCTGCCTTTACCACTATTGGTTCCACTGGTCCAACCTCTGGCTCGCTGTACATTGTGGATACCTTTTTAGTGGTGGTGTTTGGTGGCGCGCAAAGTCTGATTGGCACCATTGCCTCAGCCTTTTCCATTGCCCAAACCCAGTCGGTGCTTGAGTTCTTTATTAGTGGCTCAATGGCCAAAGTCATTACCCTGTCCGTGGTCATTATTATCCTGATGATTCGCCCGCAAGGTTTGTTTTCAGTCAAGGTACGCAAGTAAGCGCGTACTGATGCAAGGGCTGCGCAGGTCATTGCGCACGGTCTTCACCTCACTGACAGAAGAATGATCATGAAAGATACATTAAATGCATTACTCGGTGGAAAACAGGGGGCCATTGGCCTGCTGATTCTGGCGGCCATCATCCTGGTGGTGATGCCGGTTTTCTTCGACATTTTCCGCCTTAACCTGGTGGGCAAATATTTAAGCTATGCCTTTGTGGCAGTTGGATTAGTGCTGTGCTGGGGTCACGGTGGCATTTTAAGTCTGGGACAAGGGATTTTCTTTGGTCTTGGCGGCTACTGCATGGCCATGTTCTTAAAGCTGGAAGCCTCGGATGCCATCAGTACCGCGCACCAGACCACACCCGGCATTCCCGACTTTATGGACTGGAATCAGGTGACCAGCCTGCCCATGATGTGGGAACCATTCCACAGCTTTGCCTTTACCCTGTTTGCCGTGATTGCCATTCCCACAGCACTGGCCTTTATCATTGGTATTGCCATGTTTACCCGTCGCGTGGGTGATGTGTACTTTTCCATTGTCACCCAGGCCATTGCTGCCATCCTGACCATTTTAATCATTGGCCAGCAGGGCTTTACCGGTGGTGTCAACGGTATTACCGACCTAAAGACCCTACATGGCTGGGATATCCGCACTGATTCGGCCAAATACGTGTTGTACTTTGTCAATGCGGGCTTACTGATTGCTGCCATTCTGATTGGCCGTTACATTCTAAGCTCCAAGCTGGGCCGCCTACTGTCTGCCATGCGTGACAAGGAAGAACGGGTGCGTTTTTCCGGCTACAACGTCTCCATGTACAAGGTGTTCATTTTCTGTGTGGCCGCAGCCATTTCTGCCATTGGTGGCGCCATGTTTACCCTGCAAGTGGGCTTTATGTCACCGTCCTTTGTTGGCATTGTGCCCTCCATTGAAATGGTGATCTTTGCTGCCGTGGGTGGCCGCCTGTCATTGCTTGGCGCCGTGTATGGCACCCTGCTGGTCAATTTTGGCAAAACCTATTTTTCTGAATCGTTCCCTGAACTGTGGCTGTTCCTGATGGGTGGCCTGTTTATTGTGGTGGTGATGTTCTTCCCCAACGGATTGGCCGGTTTATACGATAAATATGTGAAGCCCTATTTTAGCGGTAAAAAACCTAAAACTTTGGCCAGCAGTCATCGTGTAGTGGCTGAACACAGCCCGGTCAGTGTGAACACAGCCAGCGTTACCGCAACCAGCACAACCGCAGCTAACGCAGAGGAGTCCAGCAAATGAGCCATCAAGCCATTGGCGTTGAAATGCCAAAACCAGTGCTGCTGGTTGAAGATTTAACCGTGTCCTTTGATGGGTTCAAGGCGGTCAACAACCTGACCATGTACATTGATCCCAACGAAGTGCGGGTGGTGATTGGCCCGAACGGTGCCGGTAAAACTACGGTGCTGGATCTGATTTGCGGTAAAACCCGTGCCACCAGCGGCAAAATACAGTTCAAGGGCAAGGAATTAATGGGCATGAGTGAGCATGCGATTGTGCATGCTGGCGTAGGCCGCAAGTTCCAGACCCCGTCCATTTATGAAAACCTGACTGTGTTTGAAAACCTGGAAATGTCCTTCCCGCGTGGCCGCAGTGTATTTGGAGCACTGTTTTTTAAGCGCACGCCTGATGTGATTGACCGGGTAAAAGCCATTGCTGCCGAGATTTTTCTCACCGACATGCTGGATCAAACGGCGGACTTGCTCTCGCATGGCCAGAAGCAGTGGCTGGAAATTGGCATGCTACTGATGCAGGACCCGGAGCTGGTAATGCTGGATGAACCCGTGGCTGGCATGAGTGTTTCGGAACGTGAAAAAACTGCGTTGTTGATTCGCAAGATTTGTGAAGGCCGCTCGGTACTGGTGATTGAACATGACATGGAATTTGTCAAAACCATTGCCGACAAGGTGACTGTACTGCATCAGGGCCAGATTCTGGCCGAAGGCAAAATGGAGGATGTGCAAAGTAATCCGAAAGTGATTGAAGTGTATTTGGGCCATTAATAGCAAGCTGCATTGCCGACGTTATTTAATGTTTCTAAATGCAATACTGGAGAAAACATGATGAGCAGTATGTTTAATATTCAAGCCCTGGCTTCCGGCTATGGACAAAGCGAAGTGATTCACCAGCTAGACCTGGACGTGGCCAAAAATGAAATCATTGCGGTGATGGGTCGTAATGGCATGGGCAAAACCACCCTGTTTAAAACCCTGATGGGCGTACTGCCAATCCGTGGCGGTGAAATTACGCTGGATGGCAAGCGTATTGAAAAAATGGACTCGTTCCAGCGGGTCAATGCTGGCCTTGCCTACGTGCCACAAGGCCGCATGATTTTTTCTACCATGACCGTGCTGGAAAATATCCAGACAGGCCTGCCTGCCTCAGCACGTGGCAAAGTGCCGCAAGACTTATATGAGCTGTTTCCGGTGCTGTACGATATGCGCAAACGTAAGGGTGGTAACCTGTCCGGTGGCCAGCAACAGCAGCTGGCGATTGCGCGGGCACTGGCCACCAATCCCAAAGTGTTGCTTTTAGATGAACCCACCGAAGGCATTCAGCCCTCCATCATTAAGGATATTGCCCGTTCACTCAAGCAAATCCGTGACCAGCGCGACCTCACCATTGTGGTATCTGAGCAGGTGCTCAGCTTTACCATGGACATTGCCGACCGCTTTTTTGTGATTGATAAAGGCAGTCTGGTGTATGAGAACACCCGGAATAATGTCGATGAAAAAACCATTAGCCAGTATCTGTCGGTTTAATGAATCGTCAAGTTGATGACTTGCCAATTTAAAACCTGCTGATGTAGCGCTTTATTGCTTTAACGATTAGGGTGCGTCAGCGTGCACATTTTTAGGGTCTATGCGTTTTTTTGCGTAGGCCTTTTTTATAAAAAAATATTATATGAAACAAATAATTAAAAATTTATTAATCCAACTGTTATACGTCATCCAACGTATATTTTTTTATCCTGGTTTATTCAATACTAAAGCCATCACAGCAGGACAGGCTCACTTAAACTACACGCTCCCAACGATGTGAGTGACCCTGTTCTGTTGTGTGTCTCAGCATTTAATCCACTGCATTTAGTGTGTTGAAAGAAGGAATACATCATGCGTCATGGCGATATTTCAAGCAGTCCCAATACCGTTGGCGTGGCCGTGGTGAACTACCGCATCCCACGCCTGCACAGCAAGGCTGAAGTACTGGACAATGCCAAAAAAATTGCCGATATGCTGATTGGCATGAAGCAGGGCTTACCTGGTATGGATCTGGTGATTTTTCCCGAATACAGCACCATGGGCATCATGTATGACCCTGACGAGATGATGGAGACCGCCGCCACCATTCCCGGTGATGAAACCGCGATTTTTTCAGCGGCCTGCAAACAGGCCAACGTCTGGGGCGTGTTTTCCATTACGGGTGAGCAGCATGAACAGCACCCGCAAAAAGTGCCTTATAACACCTTGGTACTGATCAATAATGACGGCGATATCGTGCAGAAGTACCGCAAGGTGATTCCGTGGTGCCCCATTGAAGGCTGGTGCCCCGGTGACCAGACTTATGTGTCGGTTGGCCCCAAGGGTTTAAAAATTTCCCTGATTATCTGTGATGACGGCAACTATCCTGAAATCTGGCGCGACTGTGCCATGAAGGGAGCCGAGCTGATCGTACGCTGTCAGGGCTATATGTACCCCGCCAAGGAACAGCAGGTGATGATGGCCAAAACCATGGCCTGGGCCAATAACTGTTATGTGGCTGTCGCCAACTGTACTGGTTTCGATGGCGTTTATACCTATTTTGGCCATTCAGCGATTGTCGGCTTTGACGGCCGCACGCTGGGTGAATGTGGCGAAGAGGAAAACGGTATTCAGTACGCGCAGTTGTCCATTCCCGAAATCCGTGATGCGCGCAAATACGACCAGGCGCAAAACCATTTGTTCAAGCTGCTGCACCGTGGCTATACCGGTGTTTACAACAATGGTGATGGCGACAAGGGCATAGCCACCTGCCCGTTTGATTTTTACCGTACCTGGGTGCTGGATGCTGAAAAAGCACAGGCCAACGTCGAAAGCTTTACCCGTTCCACCATTGGCGTGGCTGAATGCCCGATTGGCAACCTGCCGCATGAAGGACTGGAAAAAGAGGCTTAAGCGCTTTACCTGACAGGAAAGGGCTAATACAGCAAATTAAGCACAAAGGGTTTAGCCATGCCATTTATCAATGATGTGCTGGAACATAACCGTGAGGTTAATGCCCAGCAGACCCACGCTAAAACAGTCAGTGAGCAACGTCTGCATCATTCCCGTTTTGTGTTCGAACCACAAGCGGTCATGCAGCATTTGCGTGCCCGCATTGTGGGCCAGGATGCTGCCCTGACTGACATTGAAAATATGCTGAATGTGGTGAAGGCTGATTTTTCCAGCAGTGAGCGCCCATTATCTGTCACCCTCATGCTGGGGCCAACCGGGGTAGGCAAAACCGAAACCGTGCGGCTGATCAGTGAAGCCATCCATAATCGGCCGGATGCCTTTTGCCGTATTGATATGAATACCCTGGCACAGGAACATTATGCCGCTGCCCTCACCGGTGCACCACCGGGTTATGTCGGTAGCAAGGAAGGCACCACCCTGTTTGACATTGAAGCCATACAGGGCAGCTTTAGCAAACCCGGCATTGTGCTGTTTGATGAACTGGAAAAAGCCAGTAAGGAAGTCATCCGCAGCCTGCTGAACGTACTCGACAGCGGCACACTAACCTTGTCGTCTGGCAGCAGAACCATTGATTTTAAAAACACCCTGATCTTTATGACCAGCAATGTGGGCGCACGTCAGGCACAACATGCCTTTAAGTATTCTTCCAGGCTACCCAGACCGGCACAACGTTTATGCGCACGCCTGTATGAACACTTGGGCAAATCGCCCAGGCATGTCATTGAACAAGCCTTACATCAACAGTTTGATCCTGAATTTTTAAACCGTATTGACCGGATTTTGCAGTACCAGCCTGTCGACCAATACTGGCTTGATGCCCTGACTGATATTGAACTGGACAAGTTAAACCAGCGTCTGCGCAAACAGGGACGCCAGCTCAGTGTTGATGCCAGCACACGGGCACTACTGCACCATCAGCATAATGTCCGTTTTGGCGCACGTGATCTGGCGCGCAAGTTTCGCACCCAACTGGAACCGGTACTGGCACGTTTTATCCTTGAGCACCCAGAACAGCAGCAATTGTATATGACGGTCAAAAACCGGCAATTTGCCGTTATGGCACATCCGGTTGATTCCTGACCCGAGCTGGCCCAATGAGCTGGTATTTAAAACAGCAAGTTGGCCCACCTGCTGACCAGACTGCATTTTCACCGCCAATCCCTTGGCAACCTGATCGTAAATTCAAGTCGCAACACCATACACATACCGAGGACTTCACCATGCAACATATCAAAATTAAACCTGGGGTACCGCTAGCCGAACAAGCTGAACTGGGACATAACCGTTGGCATCCAGACATCCCATTTTTAACCTCAGTAAAGCCAGGGGAAGAAATTCTGCTGGAAAGCCTGGATTTTCTGGATGCCCAAATCAAGGATACCGACACCGTTGACGATATTATCAATGTTGATTTAACCCGCGCCCATCCGTTAACCGGGCCCTTTTACGTGGAAGGCGCTGAACCGGGCGACTTATTGGTGATTGATCTGCTGGACATTAAACCGGTTACCCCGATTGGTTTTTCCGGCGTATTTGCCAAGGAAAATGGCGGTGGCTTTCTGGCGGATTATTTTCCGGATGCCGACAAGGCGATCTGGGATTTAAAGGGCCTATATGCCACATCACGGCATATTCCCGGCGTGCGCATTGCTGGCCTTACCCATCCTGGCCTGATGGGTTGCCTGCCTTCCATGGATTTATTAAAAGAATGGAACCGCCGTGAAGCGCTGCTGGTGCCCAAAGGCCAGGCCAATCCTCCCGATCCGCGCACCGCTGTATTGCGTGGCCTGCAAGGTGCCGAGTTCGACCGAATGGCAAGCGAGGCCGCCCGTACGGTTCCACCGCGTGAACATGGCGGGAATACCGACATCAAGGATCTGTCTGCCGGGACACGCATTTTCTTCCCAGTGTATGTGGAAGGTGCCGGTTTCTCGATGGGTGACCTGCACTTCTCCCAAGGAGATGGCGAAATTGGCTTTTGTGGTGCCATTGAGATGGATGGCGTCACCCGCGTGGGCTTTGACCTGATTAAGGGGGGCATGGCCAAGTACAATATTGACGCACCCATTTTTATTCCAAGTCCGGTCAAACCCAACTACGACGAATGGCTCACCTTTGAAGGCATTAGCGTTGAAAACGGCGTGAACTATTATCTGGATGCCAGCGTGGCCTATCGTCAGGCCTGTTTAAAAGCCATCAAGTATCTGGAAAATTTCGGCTTTACCGGTAGTCAGGCGTATATGCTGCTTACAGCGGCACCGGTTGAGGGCCGCATTGGTGGCATTGTAGATATTCCCAATTGTGCCTGCACCATTTCGCTGCCTACTGGAATTTTTGAGCAGGACATTTTACCCAAAGGCATGCTGAGTGAGAAAAAATACTGGGGGCATGAGCGCTAAACTTTAATGACAGTGGCCTAAAAACCCAAGCAAACCTCCCCAGCCATGGGGAGGCTTTTTAAGTCATCAATAATTTGGGTTAAGGAGTTTTACCATGCCCTTATATGACATACGTTGCCAGCATTGCGACGGTATTTTTGAACAACAGCTGGCCATCTCTGCGCTATCGACAGAAATTTCCTGTCGTTACTGTCAACAGCAAACCCTGGCCAAGCCGCTGCTCACTGGACGGGTGCAGTTTAAAACCAACTACAAATGGCAACCGCAAAGCAAAGCTGAACAACTGGCGGGAAAAGATATTAGCGGACCGGGCACTGAAAAAAATGCGGCACGCAACTCGGTACTGCATAATTGCAAGGGCATGAACTGCAGTGTTTGCGGAATTTGAACGTCAAATGCAGTGATCCGGTCTATTGATCTGATCGTGCTTTTTTAACATTATATTTTTATAATACTCATTAGATCTCTTGCATAAGTCTGGTTTCGACAAGCGCAACCAACGCTGCCTGAGCCTGTCGAAGGCGAGTTGGTACAACTTATGAAAGAAGTCTAATATAGAAAATTGACCTAATAGACCTCTTTCATAAGTCATCTTTTAACCAGTTCAAGATTAAAGATTGCAGCGATCAAATTGAAGCGTAAACTAATTCTAGATCGTCTATTTCTGTAGGGCGAGCTTAGGATGTTAAACCGTTT
>NZ_SNTY01000015.1 GCF_004377485.1 Alkanindiges illinoisensis | reverse complement strand
AATTACGCAAAATAATTCGGTACTATTGAACATCAGGACTAGAGTTGTGAGTTTGGTGTGGTAACTCAACTGATGGCTCTAGTCCTCTTATTTTTCAAGTCAATTGCTTATCCGCGATTCGGGTTAGCTATCAAGCACACATAAGAAATTTTTTGCAAAATCAAAATAGTGGGTAGTTGATGGGTCTGCTGCTATAATTTTTGCCAAGATTAAAATTATAACAGCAGGTTGTTACATGGCTGACCTTTACGCTTCCTTACGGTCTATTGTTGATCAACCTCAAAAGCTATTTCAGATCATCTTTAAAGTACTCAAGTATTTGTCTTTAGCATGCCTGATTTTTTGTGCAATTGGTTTAACGCATGCGATCAAACGCGTTTATCCACTCTGGGTTAATGGCGCTGTAACGCAAGGGATTATTGTGGCGTATCAGCCAACAAGTTGGCATCAGCACAGTAGTACAGGAGGCAGGGTTGTCACCACACAATTGCCAATCGTTGAATTTACAGTAAATAAAAAACCTGTCCGATTTACCGATCATTTTGGCCATGACATTCAGCATTTGCAGGCGACTGTGCCTGTAATCTATGCAACTAATAAACCAGAGTTAGCGATCATGGATAAAGGCCCTTTGAAAAACTGGCTCGAAGTTTATATCTGGCTCTTTGGTTTGCTATGTGGCGTGCTGGGGTTAAAGCGCTTTAATCAAATTCGTGTTAGTGATCTTTAAGGATCAGCGGGTAGATAATAATATGCAAAAGCCGGATTATCTTTATCATGGTTCGCCCAAACAACTTGAGGTATTAAAACCTGCTCAGGCAACTGGTTTTAGCGGGGCAGGTGACAATGAAAATGCCGTTTATGCAGTCGCACACTATGAATTAGCGGTTGCCTTTGCGCTTAGTTTAACAGCGCAATCTGATACTGCCGTGTTTTCAGTGAATACTGAGATGAATCCACCGATTATCCAGTTAAAAGACACTTTAATTGACTGGCATAAAACTGGTTATATTTACAGGTTACCTTCAACCTCATTTCAATTAATTGCCCCAGACCAGTGGGTGTCTTATACGGCGGTAAGACCTGTAGAAGTTTTTAAAATCAATCCAATGGATTATAAAAACTGGATCACTTTATTATGACTATACAAGACCATCCCAGCTTTGCTGCACAGTTTCAGCGCCTGTTTATTTGGGCATGGCTTATTGATACAGGTTTGTTTGCAGGCAGTTTATATAGCCTTAAACATCACTATATGATGCTGGGATGGACGCTTGCGGTTGGCTTTGGTGTTTTCACTGTATTTATTCTGGGTTATGGCTATTATCAGCTCTTTAATATAACTTGTCCCAATTGCGGTGGTTTAACGACCACCCAAAAAGATAATGCGCAGCAAATCTGGATAGCAAAGTGCAAACATTGCAACGTCGCATGGAACTTGAAAATAGGGACGAAAAGAATTGATTAATGCGCTGTTTAAATTATCCAAAATGGCTTTTAGGGCAGTGATTAAAACCTATGAAAATTCGTGACTTTCAGCCCGCTGATGCACAGGCTTTGTACACCATTTTTTATGGAGCGGTACATCAAGTTGCCCGCAAAGATTATAACTTTGAACAATGTAATGCTTGGGCACCACTTGATTATGACCAGCACGCATGGATATCGTGTCTTATTAAAAACAAGCCTTATATCGTAGAGCAGCAAGGCCAGCCTGTTGCCTTTGCAGACTTACAGGACAATGGTTATATTGACCAGTTTTTTGTATCCGCGCAGTTTCCCCGACAAGGCATTGGCGCATATTTAATGCAGCATTTATTGCAACAGGCAGGGCTGAACAACATGCCGCTATTATCTTCAAATGTCAGTGTTAGCGCACAACCATTTTTTCAGCATTTTGGTTTTTTCATTGTGCAGCAGCAAATGCCCGTGGTGCGTGGTATTGCCTTGTCTAATACATTGATGCATAAAGTTTTGCTGTAGAAAAACCACAAAATAAATAAGCGTTTAATCAAGCCAGCCATTTTGCCGGGCATGCTGCAATGCCTCAGGGGTATCAACATCAAAGGCAAGCTGTGGTACAGGCATTTTTATTAGTTTTTCTGCCTGCTGCATCAGCAGTTTTTTTAGGCCCGTATCACCTGCCAAACGCTCACTGTGCTGTAATAATTCTGGCTGCACAATCGCAGGAATGCCGATGGTGTCACTATATTGGCTGACGATATTCATCTCCGGATACTGGATATTTTGCTGAACCAGTTGTTGTAAATAAGCTGAATCCAGCAAGGGCTGATCAATCCCAACAATCAGCACAGGCTCATGATGATTTTTCAGACACCGGGCACCCGTTCGTAATGAACTTGCCATACCTGTATCGGCTTGTGCATTAAACACCAGCTGGATGGGCAAGTCTTCAAGCAGAGAAGAAATTTCAACAGTATGATTAGCAATCATCATAACGCATTGTGGATTTAAGGAAGTTGCAAGTTCGGCCACATGGCGTATCAGCGGCTTGCCATTTTTTAGTAATAATTGTTTGGGTTGTCCTAAGCGGCGGCTTAATCCTGCAGCCAGTATCAACACCGCCAGATTTGCTGAATTATTGATTTCAACAGGACTGGAAAACGGGTTATTCGGCATGAATGGAAAGGTCACGTTGTTTTAACATTTTGCCGCTACGCTGGTTCATCACTGCAGTTATTTCTGCCATGATTGCCAGTGCAATAGCTTCAGGCGTATCTCCACCTATGTCCAGTCCAATCGGGTAATGTAAGGCTTCTAGACCTTGGTCAATCTGGCTGGGGTCAGGCAAACTTTGCTGAATTTCGGCAACCAAACGTTCGGTACGGTAACGTGGCCCAAGCTGGCCAATATAACGCGGTGGATTAAGTAACATCTGTTTGAGCCAGTGACGATCCTGCGCCAGACTATGACTCATAATGGCTACAGCAGCACCATTGGTTAGGCTGGTTAATTCAGCCAAGGCCGCAGTGTCCTCTAAATCAACAGCTTTTAAGTCAATGCAGCGCACATGGTCGGCATCCATAAAGCGTTCCTTACGAGCAAAGTGCGGTCTGCTGTCAATCACGCTCACATGCCAGCCCTGCATTTTTGCCATGCTCACCAGTGGCTGGGCATCATGTCCTGCCCCAAAAATCACCAGTCGGTTGGGTGGCCCAACATATTCCAGAAATACCTGAATGGTGCCCTGTGTGGTTTGATAAGTCTGATGCAGGCTTTTTTGCCGGGTTAGGGTAAAAATCACATCGTTATGCAGCATCTGATGCAAGTTGCGATCAACTGGACTATTTGTTTGGATAATCCAGCGTAATTCATGCTGTACGGGATCAAGCAGCAAACGGTCGCCCAGTTGCAAGGTCGTTTCTTTACTGTTGCTTTTACGGTTAATTGGCTGACTGCTAATGACAGTAGCAATCACGCCAGCACGCTGACTGGCCTGTACATGACGCAAGAGCTGGCTAACGGCAAGCATGGCTGGGCTGTTCAGGCGTTCAAACAACACGCTGACTGTGCCATTGCAACCTAGCCCAAAGGCAAGAGCTTCATCGTCATCCGCTTCAATATCATTCCCATGGTGATCATGGATACCCTGAGTTTTGGCATAAGCATCAGGATCAGTGTAAAAATCAGCGTAGCCAGTGTGATAACGCTGTAATGCTGGGCGGCCATTTCGGGTCAGCCACTGGGCTTTTTTGCAGGCTTCACTTTCCAGACAACCACCGCTAATCGTGCCCACAGGCTGACCATGTGACCAGATCAGCATGCGGGCACCGGGACGCCGATAAGCCGAGCCTTCCACCTGCACCACGGTGGCCATGACCGCATCATCCTGCTGGAGTTGTGCCTGATCAATAGCATAAAGCAGGGCAGTCAACTGGCTCATGGCATTACTCCTGTGGCTTGCGATAACATGGGCACTTAGAGCGTAGGAAGCTGATCAAGCAGCTTGTCCAGTGTGAGCGGATAGTCATAAATGCGGATACCGGTTGCGTTATAAATTGCATTGGCAATTGCCGCACCTGCGCCAGAAATCCCCAATTCACCCAAGCCTTTGGCATGCAAAGGGTTGGCATAAGGATCGCGTTCGGGTAAAAACACTACATCAATCGGCGGAATGTCCGCATTGACCGGCACGTGATATTCGGCAAGGTCATGATTGACCAGACGGCCATTGTGCGGGTCATGCAGGAGTTCTTCCATGAGTGCTGCACCAATGCCAAAAATCATGCCGCCATAACATTGCGAACGTGCCGTTTTTTCATTGAGAATGCGTCCGGCTGCAAACACACCCAGCATGCGGCGAATCCGGGTTTCACCTGTCACCACATTCACGGCCACTTCGGCAAAGTGTGCGCCATAGCTGGCCTGGGTATATTCCTTGGTGGTTTTGCCTGGTTCAATCTGGCCCATGGCAACAATATTTCCCTGAATTAGCTCGGGAATTGACTTGCTCATGCCATTGCCGCTGGCTATTCCGTCTTGCAGCGTTAGATTATCTTCTTCAACACCCAGCGTTTCTGCCAGCACTGCACGGATTTTTTTGCAGGCCATATATACTGAACTACCTGAGCTGCATGCCCCCCAGCTACCCCCAGACCCTGCAGCAGGTGGAAAGTTGGTATCGCCCAGCCTGACGTCTACCTGCGAAACCGGCAGTCCCAGCAGATCGGCAGCAATCTGGGTCAAAATGGTATAGCTGCCAGTGCCAATATCGGTCATGTCCGTCTCGACAATCGCCTTTGCATCCGGTGTCAGGGTCACACGCGCCGCCGATGCCTTAAGATCGTTACTGCGGGTGGCTGAAGCCATGCCCATACCAATCAGCCAGTCACCTTCACGCTGTGCGGCAGGTTGTTTATGCCGTTTTTCCCAGCCAAAATGCTTGGCACCATAATCCAGTGTGTCAGTCAGTTTGCGGGTAGAAAAGGGCACTCCCTTACTGGGGTCTATGGCTGGGTCGTTGATTTTGCGCAATTCCACTGGGTCCATGTTCAGTTTTTCGGCCAGCTCATCCATGGCACATTCCAGCGCCAGCATGCCCACTGCTTCACCCGGTGCGCGCATGGAACCGGCCAATACCTGATTCATGCGTACCATTTCATATTTAACTTCACGGTTTTGGCCGCTATAGGCAAAATGGGTGGAAACCGCTGTGGGTTCAAAAAAGGTTTCACCGGGCAAATTGGTGCAGATGGTATTATGAATAATGGTATGAATCCGTCCATCATGATTGGCACCCAATGCCACACGCTGACGGGTATTGGTACGACGCACGGTACTTTCAAATACCTGAGTCCGGTGCATTACCACCTTAACGCGGCGCTGAAGCTGTTTGGCAGCAATGGCAGCAGCAATTGATTCGGGCGAGATACCCAGTTTGGAACCGAACCCGCCACCCACATAACGTGAAATCAGGCGGACATTATCCGGTTTTAAACCCAAAGCATCACAAATCTGCTGCTTGCAGGAGGACAGCATTTGCATAGAGCAATGCAGGATAAGCTGATCGCCATCCCACTCGGCAATCGTGGCGTGCGGTTCCATGGCAGCACTGTTCTGGCTAGGGGTTACATAAATGGAATCTACCTTAACTGCCGCAGTGGCCAATCCTTCATCCGGGTTATTTTTATACTCGGGCTTGTCATTGCCTGAGGTGATCGGTTCACGCTTGCCAAGCTCTGCAATAAAGTCAAAGGCGCCCTGTTCCTGTGTGTAATGAACTTTAAGTGCTGCTGCACCTTCACGCGCTGCTTCAAACGAGGTTGCCACCACCAGCGCAATTGGTTGGCCAAAATAATCAACGTCTTTCACACCCTGCGTGGGTGCTTTTTTCTCGCCACCCTGCTGCGAGTTGCGAATAAATGCCTTGAAGTCAGTGATGACAGCCACCACGCCATCAATTGCAGTTGCGCTGCTCTCATCAATGGATTGCACTGTACCTTTGGCAATGCTCGCACTTACCAGATAACCATGCAGTGCTTCACCTTCAAAGGTATATTCGGCCGCATAAGTGGCCTTGCCGCTGACTTTAAGTGGCCCTTCAACCCGGCTTAATTCTTCGCCCACACAAGGATTGGGAACACGATCCAGCAGTGATTCTACGGCCTGATCCATTACGAGTTGAGAAGTCTCGCTCATTGCAGTTCTCCCTTGCAGGCATCAGTTAGTACAGACAGCAAAACCCGACGGGTTAGCGCTATTTTAAAATCATTATCGCCCGAACCCTTGGCATCCTTGAGTAGCAGATCGGCTGCCTGATTAAATAACTGCGGGCTGGCAGGCTGACTACATAGCAATTGTTCTACGTCTTTATTGCGCCATGGTCTTACCCCAATCCCGCCAAACGCCAGCCTTGCACCATGAATCTGGCCTGACGTGGCATCTATCACGGCAGCAACAGACACCAGCGCAAAGGCATAGGAAGCGCGATCACGGACTTTACGGTAGGCATGTTGTCCGGCAGGTGGCGGCGGTAAGATAATATGGGTAATCAGTTCACCTGTTTCCAATACAGTTTCACGCTCAGGATGATCTTCTGGCAGCAGATAAAAGTCCGCCAGTGCAATATGCCTTGTAGTGCCGTCAATACGGCGGGTTTCTACACGGGCATCCAGTGCTTGCATGGCAACCGCCATATCGGAAGGATGCTGCGCAATGCAGTGCTCACTAATTCCCAAAATGGCATGCATGCGGTTACGGCCTTCGCGTGCGGGGCAGCCTGAACCGGGAATACGCTTGTTGCAGGGGCTGTTGGGTGAATAAAAATAATAGCAGCGGGTGCGCTGGAGCAGATTACCGCCTGTGCTGGCTTTGTTGCGCAACTGGCCGGAAGCACCTGCCAGCAAGGCGCGCGATAGCACTGCATAGCGCTCACGAACCAATGGATGCGCTGCAAGGTCGCTATTGGTCACCATCGCGCCAATCTTCAGGCCACCATCTGCTGTTTGTTCAATATCCGTTAAAGGCAGACGCGAAATATCAACAAGGGCGATTGGGGTTTCTATTTGCAGTTTCATTAAGTCCAGCAAATTAGTGCCACCGGCAATGTATTTTCCACCCTGACTCCCCTGTATCTGATTGTCATCCCAATGATCTGCGTCAACCTGACTGGCAAGCAGGTGAGGTGCCTGTTCAGGCGTTTCGGCACGAAAATAAGCAAAGGTTTTCATGTATTGTCCTCACTTAAGGCACTGGCCGCGACACGCTTAATGGCCCTGACAATGTTCGGATAGGCTGCACAACGACACACATTACCACTCATACGTTCAGCAATTTCTTCATCGGTGAGAGGAGGCTGACCATTCAGTGAGTGGGTCACATGGCTGGGCCATCCCTGTTTTAATTCTTCAATCATGCCCATAGCCGAGCAAATCTGGCCCACAGTACAATAGCCACACTGATAGGCATCTTCTTCCACAAAGGCTTCCTGCATGGGAATCAATGCACCGGGCGCACCCATGCCTTCAATGGTAATGATTTCGTCATCCTGATGCATAACTGCCAGCGTCAGGCAGCTATTAATCCGTCTGCCATTAACCAGCATGGTACAAGCCCCGCACTGACCGTGATCGCAGCCTTTTTTTGAACCCGTTAAATCCAGATGTTCCCGGCATAGATCCAGCAGGGTAGTGCGTATATCCACCTCAACTTCATAATTGGTTCTATTAATATTAATTTTCATAGCAAACCTCTGTGGCTACTTTTGCTAAAAGTATTTGTATGGCTAAAAGGCAGTGTGCAGGCTTGGCTTCATTCCATTGAAACGTTATATTAATCAGTGGCTGGCCCAAGTTTTAAAAAACAATAACTGGATAAAAATGAATTGGCATTAAATTTTATAAAACAGCTACATAATGCTGTTAAAGGATTACTGAGCAGTAACGATATGGTTGAATAAGTGGTAATGATTTTTAAGCGAGCAAGGTCTAAAAGTCATTAATAATTGTTCAATAATGATCTGGAAAAATCATCGCATAACTGCGCTAGCAACAGGGAGTTCATAATGAAAATTGCCATGGAAACGCAAGTTCAACCGTCTACTGGCCAAAGTGCTCTTACACATCTGAGCTCAGCAACGCTAATACTCTGTGGTGCATTGATGCTGGCAGGCTGCGGTGGTGGCGGTGATTCAGGCTCAGGCAATAGTGGTTCGAACAGTAGCAATACACCAACGCCCAATAATCCAGACCCTGCACCAGCGCCAGACACCACAACAGGCAGTACGGCTTTATCCCTATGTGGTAACAGCACAACCGTGCAGCAGTTGGTGGACAAAATCAATGCAGTCAGGAGTCAGAGCCGTAGCTGTGGCAGCACATTTTATCCGGCAGTCGGCGCGCTGACCTGGAATACCCGCCTTGCCAATGCGGCGCAAGGCCATTCTACTGATATGGCCAATAACAACTATTTTGCCCATGAAGGCTTAAATGGCAGCACCATTGGCACTCGTGCCAGTGCAGCAGGCTATAATTATCGGGTGGTTGGTGAAAATATTGCAGCAGGATATAACAGTATTGATGAGGTCATAACAGGCTGGATTAATAGTCCCGGACATTGCGCCAACATGATGAATGCCAGCTTTAAGGAGTATGGTATGGCCTGCGCCAGCAATCCGAATTCAACCTATAAAACCTACTGGACGCAGGAGTTTGGTGCGACTAACTAGAAAAATAAACTGATCCAAATAAAAAGCCTGATCAATCAATTTAATCAGGCTATTTATTTGACTATTAAAACTGTTTCAATGAATGGCAGCGCTTGCCACTTCTTTACTAATTTCCTGATCAAATAACTGTTTACGCCAATGGGCAGTAATTTGTGTACTGTCATGCTGATTAGGATGAAAGTTGTCCTGATAATAGTCCAGATAAGCAGGCACTAGCGTGGTGAACACATCTTTCAACTGCTTAAAAGCAGTAATGTGCTGACGCCACTGCTTGCGGCCCACCGGATCATTCAGCAATAGCTTAAAGGTGAGATAGCTAATGCGGGACAGGAATGTTGTGGTGATAATCCGCATAATACGCTTACGGGTGGCCTGATCTGCAAAAATTTCCTGATACACATCAAATGCCACCGCCTTGTGTTCGGTTTCTTCCAGCGCATGCCACATCCATAGCTTGGCAACCCGTGGATTTAACTGACGGTGAAAGTCTGGATGCTCTAGCAGGTACTGCGCAATAATAGCCGTAAAATGCTCCAGTGCACAGGTAACAGCCAATTGCTGCTTATGATTCAGCTTGCTTTTGGCATATTCAATTTTTTCATATTCGCTGTCCAGAATAGGCTGAATATTAAGACCCAGACCCTCAACAAAACGGTTGAAATCTTCATGCGCATGGCTATGCATGGCTTCCTGGCCAATAAAGGCAGACACATCCTTTTGCAGTGTGTCATTTTTGATCTGGTCACGCACATTGCGCACGCTATGCACAAAGAATCGCTCACCATGCGGAAAGGTGAGTGACAACGCCGTTAGCAGGTAGGAAAGTAGCGGATTATTATCAAAGTAATATTTGGGAGTGGCCGCAAAATCAAAAGACTGGCGGCGCACCTGAATGCTTGAGGTGCCGCGTGTATTGGCAGGAACATTGCTACTGGTCATGATGGCATTCCTCGTTTTATAGGTAGAATGAGGGCAGTAATGCAGTATTGAATGTAAACTAAATTAGACAATTGATATTGTCAATAAACTTCTGCTGCAATTTGTATAAATTCAACTGCTCAGATTAACTAAAGACCTAAAGCCATCAGGGACACGGGTTTTGTGTCATTTTGTGCAAAAAGCGCTGTTAATTGCTGGTTTTTTTTAGTCTATTGGGTTTTCTGACTTGACCTGTTTACGCTCACATAGCAAGATAACGCACCATTTCCACATCGGGGTGTTTTGACACTTCCGTTTCATTGATTAGCTAAAAAGCCGAGGATTCCATGAAGGCTCTTGTTGCTGTTAAACGCGTTGTCGATGCCAACGTCAAAGTTCGCGTAAAAGCGGACAAGACTGGTGTTGATTTAACCAACGTCAAAATGTCTATTAACCCATTTTGTGAAATTGCTGTTGAAGAAGCAGTACGTTTAAAAGAAAAGGGTGCGGTTACTGAGATTGTGGTGGTTTCTGTAGGCCCACAAGCTGCTCAAGAACAAATTCGCTCAGCACTGGCACTGGGTGCTGACCGCGGTATTCTGGTTCAGACTGATGATGAAGTTGGTGCTCTGGAAGTTGCCAAAATCCTGAAAGGTATCGTTGATCAGGAAAAGCCGGAAGTTATCCTGCTGGGTAAACAAGCCATTGATGACGACAGCAATCAGGTAGGCCAGATGCTGGCTGCACTGATGGGTGCTGGTCAGGGTACATTTGCCTCTGAAGTTAAAGTTGAAGGCGGCAAGGTACAGGTTACCCGTGAAGTTGACGGCGGTTTGCAAACTGTTGAATTGGCCCTGCCAGCAATCATCACCACCGACCTGCGCTTGAACGAGCCACGTTACGCTGCACTGCCGAACATCATGAAAGCGCGTAAAAAGCCGCTGGATACCAAATCTCCTAGCGACTATGGCGTAGCAACCGGCACCAAGCTAAAAACCATTTTGGTTGAAGCGCCTGCTGACCGTAAAGCCGGTGTTCAGGTTAAATCTGTTGATGAGCTGGTTGAAAAGCTCAGAAACGAAGCTAAAGTAATTTAATTTTCGGTAAGGAATTCAAACGATGAGTATTCTGGTTTACGCCGAACACGACAACAATTCTATTCTATCTGCAACTTTAAATACGGTGACTGCTGCGCAAAAGATTGGCGGTGACATTCATGTATTGGTTGCTGGTCAAAATGCACAGGCTGCTGCCGATGCTGCTGCCAAGATTGCTGGTGTAAGCAAGGTATTGCTGGCTGACAACGCTGCCTATGGTCACCAGCTGGCTGAAAACGTTGCCAAACTGATTGCTGACCTTGGCAAAAACTATAGTCACATTCTGGCACCTGCAACTACCACTGGCAAAAACGTTCTGCCACGTGTTGCTGCGCTGCTGGACGTGAGCATGGTTTCTGAAATTATTGCCGTAGATAGCCCTGATACTTTCAAGCGCCCAATCTATGCTGGTAATGCTATTGCCACTGTTAAATCTGAAGAAGCCATCAAGGTAATCACTGTACGTGGTACTGGCTTTGATGCTGCTGCTGCCGAGGGTGGTTCTGCTGCTGTTGAAGCTGTTGGCACCGTTGAAGATGCTGGCGTTTCCAGCTTTGTTGGCGAAGAACTGGCCAAGTCTGACCGTCCTGAACTGACCTCTGCCAAGATTGTTGTATCTGGTGGCCGTGGCGTAGGTTCTGGTGAGAACTACTACAAAATCCTTGAGCCTCTGGCTGACAAGCTGGGTGCTGCGCTGGGTGCGTCCCGTGCTGCGGTTGACGCTGGTTTCGTACCAAACGACCTGCAAGTGGGTCAAACTGGTAAAATCGTTGCGCCAAGCCTGTATTTGGCTGTAGGTATTTCTGGTGCTATCCAGCATTTGGCTGGTATGAAAGATTCTAAAGTTATTGTTGCCATCAACAAGGACGAAGAAGCGCCAATCAATGCCATTGCTGATTACTGGTTAGTCGGTGACTTGAACACCGTTATTCCAGAACTGGTTAGCAAGCTGTAATTTTCAGATTTAGGTCTGAACTAAAAACGCCCCGGGTTTACCTTGGGCGTTTTTTTATGGTAAAAGTATATTAATAAATAGACCACTTGCATTAGTCAAAAGTTAAACAACAGACTTTGGCTTTTAAGGGGTTGCTTAAAATATAAATCATTGAA
Organism: Alkanindiges illinoisensis; assembly: GCF_004377485.1. GTDB lineage: Bacteria > Pseudomonadota > Gammaproteobacteria > Pseudomonadales > Moraxellaceae > Alkanindiges > Alkanindiges illinoisensis_A. Next base: position 50,241 of record NZ_SNTY01000015.1, on the reverse strand, counting down.
ACCCCACTTACGTAAGAAGGGCAGTGTTTAAAAAGGTGTGACGTGTTCAAGCATAAAAAAATACTAAATGATCCTCTATTTGCTCGCATAAATCTCTTACTCATTGGCATAGCTTGGACTATTGGTTTTTTTATTGCGCCTTTTATATTAATGTCAAATGCTCAACCTTCGCCTCCTTTTGTTATGGATGGCTTATTAATATTGGTATTGATTGTAGGGTTAGCAGTATTATGGGGATGCCTAGTCTTCTATGGTTTATATTTAATATGGAAAGCATTGGTTAGTTCCGATCAAAGTTTGGCGAATTATTCTGTATATGATTTACCCACAGGAGTAGATTTTATTAATTTATTAATTCTTTTGCTAACAATTTTGGGTCTAGGTTTTATTGCTTTTATATTAACTCTTTTAATCCGATGGTTTAGACCTCATGGATATTCTCTGTTTTAAACTTAGGCTTGAATGGGCGTATTATTCATAATATAAGAGGTCTGTTAAAGTATGGGTAGTGCAATGAAAGACATACTTTTGTATTAAAAAAATGCAGAATATAAGTTATTGAAATATAATAATTAAAAATAAAAAGACCTGCAATAAAATTTAGCTTATATTCAGCATTTATGTTAAAATCCTTTAACTTTTTATTGTAACGTTTTTACTGTTTTGAGTTTGTATATTAAAGCGGTAGGCGACTGATTTGAATTCTAAATAGGCGAAAAGCCAGTAAAGGAGTGGGCATGAGCGTATCGGAAATTCTCCCGATTGCGATTGAGGATGAACTCAAACATTCTTATCTTGATTATGCCATGAGCGTCATTGTATCCCGTGCACTGCCAGATGTGCGGGATGGTTTAAAACCCGTTCATCGCCGTGTTTTATTTGCCATGCATGAGCTGGGAAACGATTACAACAAAGCCTATAAAAAATCTGCGCGCGTGGTGGGTGATGTTATCGGTAAATATCACCCGCATGGTGATACAGCCGTTTACGATACCATTGTTCGTATGGCGCAGGACTTTAGTTTGCGTTATTTGCTGGTAGATGGTCAGGGTAACTTTGGCTCGGTGGATGGTGATAGCGCGGCAGCCATGCGTTATACCGAAGTGCGCATGACCCGGCTGGCGCATGAGTTACTGGCTGATCTTGAAAAAGATACTGTGGACTGGGAAGACAATTACGACGGTTCCGAGCGTATTCCTCAGGTAATGCCCACCCGGTTTCCCAATTTGCTGGTCAATGGTGCTGCTGGTATTGCAGTGGGTATGGCCACCAACATGGCACCGCATAACCTGACCGAGGTGATTAATGCCTGTCTGGCCTATGTGGACGATAGCCATATCACCATTGAAGGCCTGATGCAGCATATTAGCGGCCCTGATTTCCCTACAGGCGGAATCATTTACGGTAAGTCCGGCATTGTGGATGCTTACCGGACTGGTAAAGGGCGTTTGCATATCCGTGGTAAGTATCATTTTGAAGAAGATGAGAAAACCGGACGCACGACCATTGTCTTTACTGAAATTCCGTATCAGGCCAATAAGGCGCGGGTGATTGAGCGCATTGCCGAGCTGGTAAAAGAGAAAAAGCTGGAAGGCATTTCCGAGCTGCGTGATGAATCCGATAAGGACGGCATGCGGATTGCCATTGATCTAAAGCGCAATGAAAACGCAGAAATTATTGTCAATAACCTGTTCCTGCATACCCCCCTACAAAGTTCTTTTAGCATTAACATGGTTTGTCTGGATAATGGCCAGCCTAAATTAATGAACCTGAAAGACCTGATTGCGGCATTTGTCCGTCACCGTCAGGAAGTGGTTACCCGCCGTACCATGTTTGAACTGCGTAAGGCACGTGAACGTGGTCATATCTTAGAAGGCCTGGCAGTTGCGCTGGCCAATATTGACGACATTATCGATACCATCAAAACCTCTGCCAATCCGGGTGAAGCACGGGAGCGCTTGCTGGCGGGTATGTGGCAGGCGGGTGGTGTTCTGGCTTTGCTGGAAAAATCAGGTCATCAATCTATCCGTCCTGATGAAATTGAAGGTGAAGATTTAACTAAACCGTTTGGTTTGACTGAACAGCAGTATCGTTTGTCACCTGCTCAGGTTGCAGCCATTTTAGAATTGCGCCTGCATCGCTTGACTGGTCTTGAGCAAGACAAGTTGCTGGGCGAATACAGTGAAATTCTGCAGCAGATTGCTGAGTTACAAGCCATTCTGGATAGCTTTGAATTGCTGATGGATGTAATCCGTGGTGAGTTGCGCGCTATTCTGGAGCAATATGGCGATGGTCGCCGTACCGAAATTATTGAATCCCGTGTTGATTTTTCACGTGAAGACTTAATTCCTGAAGAGCAGGTGGTACTGACCGTATCCAAAGCAGGCTATGCCAAGACTCAGCCATTGTCCGACTATGCAGCACAGCGTCGTGGTGGCCGTGGCAAATCTGCCACTAGCATGAAAGAAGATGATTTTATCCAGCATCTGGTGGTGACTTCAAACCATGCAACTGTGCTGTGCTTTACCAATGTCGGTAAGGTATATAGCCTGAAAGTCTATGAAGTACCGCAGGCATCACGTGGTTCGCGTGGCCGTCCAATGGTCAATTTATTGCCACTGGAAGCCAGTGAAACCATCACTGCCATTTTGTCGGTTATTGATATCCCTAAGAAATTTAAAGAGCGTTTTGTCAATTTTAAAGCCTTTGTTAAGGCACAAAGTACGCTACTGCAATCAGAAGCGTTAATTGCTGATCATTTCCCACAACTTGAAGCAGTACTTTCAGGCTTGAGTGAAGACAGTGTTGATGACTTACCGGAAACATTGAAAGAACCGCTAAAAGCCTTGCATGCCCTGTTGAATGAGCAGTTAAGTACGCCAGCTGCCGAAGGTGAAACAAGCTATTCCCCAGTGCTGACCCAATTTGCAGCGCAGGTAGAAAACATTGTTAAAAACTACTATGTGTTCATGGCCACTCAATGTGGTACGGTGAAGCGGGTTGAGCTGGAACAGTTTAGTAACGTGCGTTCAAACGGCTTACGTGCCATTGAACTTAACGGTGATGACACGTTGATCGGGGTTGCCATTACCGATGGCGAGCAGCAAATCATGCTGTTCTCCAATGAGGGCAAGGCTATTCGTTTCTCAGAAACGGATGCGCGAGTTATGGGCCGTACCGCCAAGGGTGTGCGTGGCATGCGTATTGGCGGTGTTCAGGAAGTGGATCAGGAGCTGGAACAGGATCAGTTACCTGATAGCGATGAGCAGGAAGACAATGAGGGAAGCTGTGATAGCACGGGTGCCCGCATTGTTTCATTGGTTGTTGTGCCGGAAAATGGCGAAGTACTGACGGCTTGTGCCAATGGCTATGGTAAGCGTACCCCAGTGGGTGATTACCCAACCAAAAAGCGTGGTGGTAAGGGCGTCATTGCCATTAAGACCAGCGAGCGAAATGGCGAGCTGGTAGGTGCGGTAGCCATTGATGAACATCATGAACTGCTACTCATTTCCAACGGCGGTACACTGGTGCGTACCCGTGCTTCAGAAATTGCAACCACAGGGCGTAATGCCCAGGGTGTGCGCCTGATTCGTGTGGATGAGGATGAAGTGCTCGTAGGCGTTGTGTCGCTGGATGACATCGACGATGTGGAAGATATTGCCGCTGATGATGTAAGCGCTGATGATTCTACTGCCGATAGTATGACTACTGGTGAGCCTGCTGCTTATAGTGAAGCAGAATTAATCACTGGGCAAGATCAGATAGAAGCTGATGAGCAGGATACTGACTCTGCTGACTAGATCAGGCTAAAATAAAAAAAGGACGTCCGGCTTTGGGACGTCCTTTTTTTATGACTTTAATTTTATAATAATGACTTAACCACCCAGTTTGGTGAGCATAAAGGCGGTTAAAAAGCCTAATACGGTGATCAAACCGGTCCAGTCATGCGCGGTTTCAAAGGCTTCTGGAATCATGGTGTCGGCAATCATGGCCAAAATCGCGCCAGCCGCAATAGCCGTGGTGGCTGCAATCACCTCAACTGAAAATGCATTAAACACGCTATAACCGCTAATGGCCGCGATCCCGCTAATCAACATAATCCCACCCCAGATTCCAAAAATATACAGCTTGGAGCGCCCGGCTTTTTTCATGCCTGCTGCACTGGACATGCCTTCTGGGATATTGGACAAAAAAATTGCCGCCACAGCCACCAGACTTACCTTGCTGCCTCCCAGCATGGATAAACCAATGACAATGGATTCAGGAATTCCATCCAGTAAGGCACCCACAGCAATGGCTGCTCCACCATTGGATTCTGTCGTAGATTGCGCTTCTTTAGCCTGCTGATCACCCGAGCGCTTACGATGCTTGGCGCCATATTTGGCCAGCAACCAGTTGGCCACTGTGTAGATCCCGGCACCCACTACAAACCCCAGCGCGGTGGCATTAAAGCCACCCTGTTTATAGGCTTCATCCATCAATTCAAATGACAGGGCAGAAATCAAAACCCCGCTACCGAAGGCCATAATGGCAGCAATCAGACGGGATGGAACTTTAAAAAAATAACCAATTGCTGCGCCAATCAATAGTGCAAAACCAGCCAGCCAGCCCCATAGTCCAGCCTGTAACCAGATTGGCATGTATTTTTCTCCTTAAATCATAGCGTGTAAGGCCAGTTTTAAAAAAACATGGCTACTTACACAAGAGGTTTTATGCTTAAATAGTGCTTCTTTTTTTCTTGTTTTTATAAGGAATATCCATGCGCGCGTATAATTTTTGCGCCGGCCCAGCGGCTTTACCCACTCCTGTACTTGAACGTGCCCAGCAAGAACTGGCTGACTGGCATGGTCGTGGCTTATCCATTATGGAAATGAGTCATCGCAGCAGTGATTATGTTGCCGTGGCACACAAGGCCGAAACAGACTTGCGCACATTGCTGAATATTCCTGACAACTACAAAGTATTATTTTTACAGGGCGGCGCTAGCCTGCAATTTTCGGCGATTCCGTTGAATTTGCTGGGTAAAAATGCACGGGCTGATTATGTGCATACGGGTATCTGGTCTGAAAAAGCCTTAAAAGAAGCCCAGCGTTACGGCGACATTAATGTGATTGAAGCGGGTCGCACCATTGATGGTAAGTTTGCCATTGCACCCCAGAGTGAATGGCAGCTTAGTGACAACGCGGCTTATTTGCATTATGTGGACAACGAAACCATTGGTGGTTTGCAGTTTGATTTTATTCCAGAGAGCAATGCGCCACTGGTAGCTGATTTTTCATCCAGCATTTTGTCTGCACCCCTAGATGTGAGCAAGTTCGGCATTATTTATGCGGGTGCACAAAAAAATATTGGTCCGGCTGGCTTAACCATTGTGATTGTGCGGGAAGACCTGCTGGATCAAGCCCGTTCTGATATTCCAAGCATCTTAAAATATAGCGACCAAGCCAAAAACGATTCGATGGTAAATACGCCTGCCACCTTTGCCTGGTATTTATCAGGGTTGGTATTTGAGTGGCTATTGGAGCAGGGCGGTGTTGCAGCCATTCAGCAGGTTAATCTGCAAAAAGCCAGATTGCTTTATGATTATATTGACCAAAGCGATTTTTATGCCAATCCGATTGCCCTTCAGAATCGTTCCATTATGAATGTGCCCTTTACCTTAAAAGACACTAATCTGGAAAAAATCTTTTTAAAAGAAGCTGAAGGTGTTGGGCTATTAAATTTGGCAGGCCATCGTTCGGTGGGTGGAATGCGCGCCAGCATTTATAATGCGGTTCCACTAGAAGGTGTACAAGCACTGGTGGCATTTATGCAGGAATTTGCCAAAAAACACGGCTAGGTTTTGTCGTGATTCATAGCAAGTATTTAGCTTAAACCATGATCACGCTAAATTTTCGGCCAGCCACTATGCAGGATGCTACTGCACTGGTGGCACTGATCAACCGGGCTTACCGGCCTGAGCCGGGTCAGGAAGGCTGGACGCATGAATCTGGCTGGATAACTCAGCAGCGAATTCATTTAGAGCAACTTCAGGATTTGCTGCAAGATCCAGTTAATCATTTGCTGGTTGCAACTGCTTTACCAACTGAAAACCATAATCAGCAAATTGTGGGTTGTGTGCTGTTAAGCAATACATCACCAATTGTGCAGATTGGCCTGCTGACTGTTGATCCTGATTATCAGGCGCAGCAAATCGGCAGATTGTTGCTAGACTATGCCGAACAACAGGGCCGTGAGCTGTATCAGCCTGAATGGTTTGAAAGGTCTGTGGTACATACCCGTCAGGAACTGATTGCCTATTATGAACGACGCGGTTATCAGCACACTGGGCAAATCAAGCCTTATCCCGTAGATCAAAACGTGGTTATATACCGAGAGAGCTTGCATTTAATCATCATGCAAAAGCCTGCTTATAGTATATAAACGATAAACGCACAAAGTAAAAAAAAGCCCTGCATGATCAACAGGGCTTTTTTATTTTGAAGCATATTCCAGCGTTATCTCTCAACTAGATATGAGCCAGTTGCTGATTCTGCTTGATATTTTCCAGATATGCCCGAATACGGGTCACATAGGTAATACACTGTTTGTAACGTGGATTAGCCCGTGAATTACTGGATAAATATTGATATACATCCACCCAGCTATTGGGATTGTTGCCTTTGCGTTTAACCGTAGCACGGACTTTATCCAGTGCACCAGGGCCCATATTGTAGGCTGCCAGAGCAAACCAGACCTGATCCGGCTTGGCAATATGATTATACTGGGTCAGCATCATGCGGAAATATTGTGCACCGCCCTGAATACTTTGCGTCGGGTCACGGCGATCTACTACACCCATTTCCTTGGCGGTATCCTGAGTGAGCATCATTAGTCCAGTCACCCCGGTTGGCGATACTGAGGCTGGATTCAGATAAGATTCCTGATAGCCAATGGCTGCCAACAAATGCCAGTCCAGCTGATGTTTTTTAGCCGTTTTCTGGAAACTGGCTTTATATACTGGCAAGCGTGTACGGATGTCACGATAAAAAACCTGTTGTGCGGTTTTATTCATCACATTACGGTCATAAAACGCTGCCAATTTCGACAGAGTACCTTGTTGCTTATTGCTGCAAATAAAGCCATTGGCTGTGGCAGCAATAGGGTCAGTTGCGTCCTTGAATGACCAGCTTAAATTGGTACTCAAGCCATACTGGCTTAAAGTTTTCTGGTCACCACAACTAATATCCAGTGCAATCAGGGATTTTTTCTCAATTAAGTCTGGCTGGGCAGTGGTCAGGGCAAAATCGGCCTGACCTTTTTTAACCATGTCCAGCGCAGCCGCGCTACTGGATGCAGTCTTAAACTTAAAGTTGACATTCAGGTCATTGGCATAGGCACGTGCCAGGTCATAGCCAAAACCGTGCAGGAACTGGTCTTCCTTAAAAAAGGTGCTACTGCCTTCAACACCAACGACAGTCAGGGTTTTCTTGCCCACAACTTTGTCATACTGGGTGACAGGACTACTACTAAAACTATGTAAGGGAAGAAATACGGTTGAAAGTAAAGCAATACGAAACGTGGAAGAAAATCGGTTTGACTGAAAAAATGCAAAAGCAGGCTTCAAACTCAAACCGCCGGAGCTATGGCGCATGGGTGTCTCCATCTTACGCTAGACAATGCACCTGAGCAAAGGGATGAACAGGTTGCACTAACTAATGGCTGAGGTACGGCATCGCATGACGTCATTCCAGACGACAAAACTTGGGTTAACCTTAGGGTTAAGGTTATTTATTTACTGATTGTTACAAATTAACAATTCAGGTGATTAATTTCTGAGCTGAGAATACTAGACTTTTATAATGCATTTGTCAAATTTTGTATGAAACGTGCGTTACTATGTAATTTGCTCGCTGATTGTGAGGTAGTTGCACAAAAACTTCATCGTCGACTTGCTTGCCCAGTAAGGCGCGTGCCAAAGGGGATTCAATACTAATCCAGTGTTTTTCAGGTAAAAATTCATCTGACCCTACAATACGGATTTTTAAAATTTCTCCTTCATCATTTTCAAGTTCCACGAAAGCGCCGAAAAAAATCCGCTCCGGCTGATCCGGTAAACGATCAATCACTTTTAAATCAGGTAGTCTTTTTTGTAAAAACCGGATGCGTCGGTCAGTTTCACGCAACAATTTTTTGCCATAGATATATTCTGCATTTTCTGAACGGTCGCCCAGTGCGGCAGCTTCACTGACAGCCCGGGTTAGTTCTGGCCGCCGTACACGCAGCAAGTAGCTCAGTTCATCAGAAAGGGTTTTATAGCCTTCAGCGGTAATATAGGGTGCTCTGGACATAGGTATTGCTTATAAAATCAAATCGTGGGTAATTTTAATTCACTCAAGGTACATAGCCAGTGAAATGACGGTGTAGCAAACCGTTTATTCAACAAGACCCATGTTTGTACCTGTTAAGGTAAAGTCTGGATGACAGGCGTACTTTGCTGTGCCAGCTTTTGCCGCGCTGTTTCAAGGGCATATTTAATCTTGTCCATCTGAAATAGCGTTGCTTCCTCACCAGCCACAATATTTTGCATTCGCGAATCAAGGGAAAAAATATGCTGTTTTTCCTTGATATTGGGCTGGATTACGATATCAGCGTCTTTGAGTTCATACGACGCCAGCCGGTTTTGCATCACGTTAATATTCTGGTTAAACAAACCCCAGATATTGGTCGTAGGGGTATTTTCCGGTTGTGCCAGAATATTTACCGCAATAATGACATCGGCTCCCAGACTTTTAGCCACTTCTACAGGAACAGGGCTAACCAGACCGCCATCAACATATTGTTTCTTGCTGATTGAAGCAGGCACAAACATGCTGGGAATAGACACTGAAGCACTGACTGCCTGTCCGGTATTTCCATAATTAAATACAGCGCGTGTCCCCGTTTGCAGTTCGGTTGCTACCACAAACAGTGGAATATCCAGTTGTTCCAGCGAGCGATTGTTGACTTGCCTGTTAACAAAATCAGCCACTTTTTCACTGTTAAAAAATCCTTGGCGGCTTAGGGTAATATCGCGCACATCGGAGCTTTTTAGGCTACTGGCAATTTTGTCCATCTGGGCTGCATTTTTACCGCTGGCATATAAGGCCCCAACAATACTTCCTGCGCTAGTGCCTACAATCAGTTGCGGTTTAATGCCATAGGTTTCCAGAATACGGATTACACCGATATGGGCATAGCCGCGTGCGCCACCACTGCCGAGAACCAGTGCTACCATCGGCTGGTTTTTACCCAGTTTTTGCCTTAACGCCAGACCTGCCTTTTGTAATTCATATTCACGCGCATCTGCAATTTTTGTGATGTTGACAGGCGAGGGGGGCGTAGCCATATGACTACAGCCGCTAAGCAACACACTACTGGCCAGCAGCATGGAAGTTAAAGTATGGCGTTGCATGAATTTAAAGAGCGTAATAGTACAAGGAAGGAAAGCTTTTTTTGGCATAGGCAAGTGTATTGGCAATCAATTGATAGATGAATGAGCCAGATTATAAAGATAGCCTACAAGTTGGTTATAGCAGGATTCGGTAAATAACGTTATTACAGGTAAATGAATTAATAAGAATAAAGTAAAAAGCGGGTATAAAAAAACAGGCCAAAAGACCTGTTTTTTTGTAGATAAAAACCTGTTGCTTTTGAGCTTACTTTTCAACACCAGCAGGCTGGCCAGCCAGTTTGGCATTGACGTAGTCCCAGTTGATCAGGTGATCAATAAAGGTGCTAATGTATTTAGGACGTGCATTACGGAAATCGATATAGTAAGCATGCTCCCACACGTCAATGGTCAGAATAGCAGTTTTGCCATGCGCCATTGGGTTGTCGCCATTGGCAGTTTTCATAATGGATAAGTCGCCATTGACCTGATCAGCAACCAGCCATGCCCAGCCAGAACCAAACTGGGTCGTTGCAGCTTTGGTAAATTCTTCAACGAATTTTTCATAGCTACCAAATGCAGCATTGATTTTATCGCTAACCGGGCCAGTAGGTTGACCACCACCATTAGGTGTCATGCAGTTCCAGTAAAAAGTATGGTTCCATACCTGGGCTGCATTATTGAAAATACCCGCTTTGCTTGGATCAGCAGCATCACCGGCTGTTGCACGGATAATCTCATCCAACTCTTTATCTTCAAGGTCAGTGCCCTTGATCAGGTTGTTCAGGTTGGTGACATAAGCCTGATGATGCTTGTCGTGGTGATATTCCAGTGTTTCTTTGCTGATATGCGGCTCAAGTGCGTCATGAGCATAAGGTAAATCGGGTAAAGAAATTTGTGTCATGGTGTTTTCCTTGCGTTCGCTGGGAAATTGATTTTAAAAACAGCATGTTTTCGTAAAACTGTCGGTTTCAAGTATGCCATGCTGTATGCGTGGTACAAAAGCATTAAAGTTTTGTAGTTTAGTATTAAAAATTAGATACTAATCATTCAGTGCTTATAGCGCAGTGGCATGTTCAGACAGATAAGAAGCCACACCAGCAGGCGTTGCTGTCATGCCTTTATCGCCTTTTTGCCAGTTGGCTGGACACACTTCGCCATGCTGTTCGGTAAATTGCAGTGCATCAACAATACGGATAATTTCATCAATATTACGGCCCAGTGGCAGGTCATTGATAATTTGTGAACGTACAATGCCTTCTTTATCAATAATAAATGCACCACGGAATGCAACGCCACCCGCAGACTGTACATCGTAGGCGCGTACAATATCCTGTCTGGTGTCGGCAGCCATGGTAAATTTAACCGGACCAATGCCACCCGCGTTCACCGGGGTATTACGCCATGCATTATGGGTAAACTGGGAGTCAATCGATACACCTACCACTTCAACATTGCGAGCCTTAAATTCTTCAATCTTGTTATCAAGCGCAATAATTTCAGATGGACAAACAAAGGTAAAGTCCAGGGGCCAGAAAAATACCAGCGCATATTTGCCTTTGCTGGCGTCGCTAAAGCAATAGGAATCGACAATTTCGCCATTGCCCAGTACAGCGGCCACATTAAAATCTGGTGCTGGTTTTCCAACGAGAACTGCCATGTATTTCTCCAAAATTGTTTAAAAATCAATCAGATTTTTGCTGTGAAAAAGAACTGCATTACCATGCCGTAACCCGTTGCAGATAGCAAGACTGTAGCCAGGTAAAATGTATTTTTTGCCCAAAAAATAATTCATTATTCAAAAAATAACGTCATCAGGAAATTTAAACTGGATTATTAAAATCCATAAAGGTAACGTCCAGATTAAACTGCTGTGCGACAGCTTGCCCCAAGCGTTGAATGCCACCGCGCTCGGTTGCATGATGTCCACAGGCAAAATAATGGATACCCAATTCTTTTGCTTCATGATAGGTGCGCTCACTCACTTCGCCAGAAATATAAGCATCACAGTCAAGGGCAGCGGCTTTATATAAAAAGTCCTGTGCTGCACCCGTACAAAACCCTACCTTTTGAATCGTGGCTGATGCGCCAGCAATATGTAACGGCATACGCTGCAAGCAATTGGTGAGGTGTGTGCTGAACTCATCAGCTGACATGGGTGCTGTGAGTTCCCCTACATTACCAATAGGCTGGTTTTCAGTGGGATCAAGTGGCCCCGTGATGGTAATACCCAGCAAATCCGCCAGAGCTGCATTATTTCCCAAACTCACATGAGCATCCAGCGGCAGGTGATAGGCAATCAGGGAAATATCGTGTTGCATAAGTTTCTTGATCCGCTGACCTTTGATGCCAGTTAGTGGTTCAGGTTCACCTTTCCAGAAATAACCATGATGAACCATGAGTGCATTGGCTTTTGCTGCAACCGCAGCATCAATAGCTTCTTGCGAGGCGGTCACTGCTGTAATTATTTTATAGACGCTATGGCTGCCTTCAATTTGCAGGCCATTGGGACAATAATCTTTAAATGCCTTCACATTTAGGGTTTTATTACACCATGCCAATAATTGATTTAACTCAACCATAACAACATTACTCTATTTAGCTGATTAATTTATAGTTAAACACTTTACAATAATTGCCAAACCCGGTGTATGGTTTATTGCCTGGCCTTTAAATTTTTAGGTGGGTGAAGTGATTATGGGAATGGAAACTTTGAAGTAAAAATCCATTTGCAATAAAGTAGCAGATAAAAAGGGGTATACACGTGCGTCGCACCATGATTTGGTTACCTTGGATTTTATTATTTATTTTTGTCGTCGGTTTTTTTATCTGGCACCAGCAAAATAGGCCCATAGAGCCTGTTATGCCAAACCTGCCTGCCGAAAAGCAAAAGCCACTGTTGTCTACAGCACCGCAGGGCGGGGTGGTTTCCTATAATCGAGCAGTGAAAGTCGCTGCGCCAGCGGTAGTGAATATCTTTACCACCCAAAAAGTAATTGCCCATCCACAAATCGAAGATCCGGTATTACGCAAGTTTTTTGAGCGCCAGTTTCCTCAGGAAAGCAGTGATGATGAAACCAGTCTTGGTTCAGGTGTCATTGTCAGTAAGGATGGCTATATTTTAACCAATAATCATGTGGTGGCGCAGGCAGAACAAATTGTGGTGGCGTTACAGGATGGCCGCCGTGCAACTGCAAAAGTAATTGGCACAGATCCGGATACTGATCTGGCTGTAATTAAAATTGAGCTCAGCAATTTGCCAGTATTACCATTTAAAAATTCTCCCAGTGAAGTAGGTGATGTTGTGCTGGCAATCGGTAATCCATTCGGGGTGGGTCAGACTGTCACCCAGGGAATTATTTCCGCTACCGGACGTTCTGGTCTTGGTATTAATACTTACGAAGATTTCATTCAGACCGATGCTGCTATTAATCCCGGCAACTCAGGCGGTGCGCTTATCGATGTGGCAGGTAACCTAGTAGGCATTAACACCGCAATTTTTTCCAGAACAGGGGGGTCGCTGGGTATTGGCTTTGCCATTCCGGCTAAGCTGGCCCAGCAGGTATGGCAATCTATCCTTGCAGATGGCAAGGTTACCCGTGGCTGGCTGGGAATTGAAGTTAAAGGGGTAGACCCTTCTGAGTTTCCAAGTACCACAGCACCAGATACCGGGGTGCAGGTGATGGGCGTACTGGCAAAAGGTCCAGCAGATCAGGGTGGACTGAAAAAAGGCGATATTATTTTGTCTGTGAATAATCAGCCCATGCAAAGTGCAACCCAGTTAATCAAATGGGTGGCCCAGCAAAAACCTAATACAGTGATTACTATGCTGGTGAAGCGCGGCAAGGAAAATATCAGTGTTAAAGTCACGATAGCCGAACGTCCGCAGCAGAAAAATACGCCAGTGATGGAATTGCCGGGCTGGATGGAATAATTGCCTTTTCTTCCTGATAATTATCAATTTATATAAAAAACCGCTCATCATGAGCGGTTTTTTTAAAATGAAATAAAGCAACTAAATGCGGACAGTATTATGCCTGAAAGCGGGATAAATCTTCTTCCGGACGGGCGGTCAGCACTTCAATACCGGTTTCAGTGACCAAAATCGTATGTTCCCATTGCGCTGACAGCTTGTGATCTTTGGTTACGACTGTCCAGTTGTCACCCAACAGGCGAGTTTGCCAAACGCCAGCATTAACCATGGGTTCAATGGTAAAGGTCATGCCAGCTTCCAGACGCATACCAGTGCCTGCCTTACCGTAATGCAGGATTTGCGGATCATCATGGAAAGTGGTGCCAATGCCATGACCGCAATATTCCCGAACGACACTAAAGCGCTCGGATTCCACATATTTCTGGATGGCAGCGCCAATATCACCCACATAGGAACCCGCTTTAACGGTTTCCATGCCTTTATACATGGCTTCTTGTGCAACTGCACAAATACGATTGGCTAGGATTGAGCCTTCACCAATAATAAACATCTTGCTGGTGTCACCATGATAACCGTCCTTAATTACGGTAACATCAATATTGACAATATCACCGTTTTTCAGGATTTTGGTTTCCGATGGAATGCCATGACACACCACATGATTTACTGATGTACAAATTACCGCAGGAAACGGTTTGCGGCCATGACCACCACCATAGCCCAGACAGGCAGGAATGGCATTTTGCACATTAACAATATAATCATGGCAAATTTTGTCTAGCTCAAGTGTGCTTACACCAGCTTTGACAAAAGGCGTAATCATGGTCAGCACCTCGGCGGCCAAACGACCTGCAACCCGCATTTTTTCAATGGCGTCAGGTGATTTGATCAAATGCCGATTTGGTGAGCTAAAACTATTCATGGGCTTAATTTTTTTTGGCAAAAATGACCTATATATGGTATAAATAGCGCCCCGTTTTAGCAAATGCTTTTGGGTAATAATTTTTAGCACAGTTATTTATCCAAAAATTATGTTTAGACGGTCAATCCCACACATATGTCGACACATTGCTCTGGGTGCTTTTCTGTTTTTAATCAACTGGAAAGTGGACAATGAGGACATATGGAGGCCTAACCCATATTTAAGGTAAATATCATGGCAGAATATAACGTAAGCATGCGTGACCTGTTACAGGCAGGCGCACACTTTGGTCACCAAACCCGTTTCTGGAACCCAAAAATGGGTCCTTACATTTTTGGTGCCCGCAACAAGATTCATATCATTAACCTGGAGCACACTGTTCCTGCGTTAAACGATGCGCTAAATTTTGTGAACAATCTGGCCAGCAAAAAGAACAAGGTACTGTTTGTTGGTACCAAGCGCGCTGCCAGCAACATCATTCGTGAACAAGCACAACGTGCTGGCCAGCCTTATGTTGACCATCGCTGGTTGGGCGGTATGCTGACTAACTGGAAAACCCTGCGTCAGTCCATCAATCGCCTGAAAGATCTGGAAGTTCAGTCTCAGGACGGTACTTTCGCCAAGCTGACCAAGCGTGAAGCGCTGGAACGCACCCGCGAAATGGAAAAGCTGGAGCGTTCACTGGGTGGTGTTAAAAACATGGGCGGTTTGCCAGATGCACTGTTCATCATTGACGTTGACCACGAAGCGATTGCCATCAAAGAAGCCAAAAACCTGGGTATTCCGGTAATTGGTATTGTTGATACCAACTCTAACCCGGATGGCGTTGATTACATCATTCCTGGTAATGACGATGCGATCCGTGCAGTTACCCTGTATGCCAGCTCTATGGCAAACGCAATTCTGGCGGGTAAAGAATATGCGCAGACTCAGGGTGGCGCAAAAGCTGCCGAGCCAGCTGAACAAGCTAGCGAAGAAACTGCTGCTACCGACGCTTAATGTTGGATACATCGGTTCTATTGGCAGTTTTTCATGGCTTTGACATGCTTTAACGTCACCATCTACCAGTAAACCGATGTAACGGCCCAGGCGGTAAACCCAATGGGCCGTTTTTATTTGCAATTAATTTCTTGATTTAAATGACAGTTTAGGAGACAAGCATGACTGCAATTAGCGCAAGCATGGTAAAAGAATTACGTGACCGTACTGGCCTTGGCATGATGGAATGCAAAAAAGCATTGACTGAAGCAGGTGGTGATATTGAAGTAGCCATTGATAACCTGCGTAAATCTGGTCAGGCTAAAGCGGCCAAAAAAGCAGGTAATATTGCTGCTGACGGCGCAATCATTATTGCTCAGGACGGTAATCGCGCTTTATTGCTTGAAGTCAACAGCCAGACTGACTTTGTTGCTAAAGATGAAAATTTCACAAAGTATGCTAACCGCGTTGCTGAAGTTGCCCTTGCAAACAATGCAACTGACGCTGCTGAAATTGCTAACCTGAAATTTGATGACAGCCTGACCGTTGAAGAAGCACGTGTTGAACTGGTTCAAAAAATCGGTGAAAACATTCAGGTACGTCGTGGCTATATCGTTGAAGGTGAAAAACTTGCAACTTACAGACACGGTCTGAAAATTGGTGTTGTGGTTGCTTACACTGGTGGCGATGAAGAAACTGGTAAAGGCGTTGCCATGCACGTTGCTGCGTTTAACCCAGCTGCAGTTAATGCTGAAGACGTTCCTGCTGAAATTCTGGCTAAGGAAAAAGAAATTGCTGAAGCTAAAGCAATTGAGTCTGGCAAACCTGCCAATATTGTTGAAAAAATGGTTCAGGGTAGCCTGGATAAATACCTGAACGAAGTAACATTGTTACGTCAGGCTTATGTAATCGACAATGAAAAGAAAGTTGGTGACGTACTGAAAGCTGCTGGCTTGACTGTTACTGAGTTCAAGCGTTTTGAAGTTGGCGAAGGCATTGAGAAGAAAGAAGTCAGCTTTGCTGATGAAGTTGCTGCTGCTCAGGCTGGGGCAGCCAAATAATTGTTATAGTGGCTGTAATTATTGCATTGCGATAATGACAGCTTGTGCAAAAAACCCCGCTTGTCGGGGTTTTTTGCTGCTATAAATAGAATAAACATTATTGCTATCAGCCATTGTCAGACTTATAGGGCTATTTCTACCTGATGAATTTTCCAGCCCTGTTCGTTATGCATGACCACCGACTGCTTTTGCAAATGACTTGAGCCTGGATTGCAGATGTCGGTTTGTTCATAACTAAGATAGGCTGTATTCCCATCAATGCGTTCCTCGAGCAACCGGATTTTTTTGCATCGGGCAACCGATTGTGAAATGCTCTGGTACATTTGAATAACCTGTTCACGGTTTTTTTTCATTTGCTGCATATATTGAGGGATTTTTTGTTCTATTTCAGCCTGCTTGGCATCGGTGAAATAGCTTTTTTCTTCCTCATAGCTGATACCCTGAATGATTTTATCATTATATTGTTCATAAACAGTGCTGGGTTTAGAAGAGGGAGTGGTGTCATTGCTGGAGCAGGCTACAATTAGCCCGCATGCAGCCAGATAAATTGCTAACTTCAAGAATAAACCTTAATAAACTTTTGTCTGCTTAAGCATCGCAAGGCGTTGTAACGGTTCAGGCGGTTTGCTCAATAAAGTGCTTGCGCCAGTTGGGAAAAAACTTGCTAATTGCTGCATCCATGCACCAGGCTGGGCCGATTAACAAAAATTGCAGGTCTTTAAAGAAAGATGGTTTTTTTCCTTCCACTTTATGGCCGTAAAACTGGCCAATCCATGCCACTACAAACAAGCCCACAAAAAATCCTGAACCTACCGGGAACCAGTTGATGAGCAGCACCATCAGTAACATGAGCACACTCATGGCCATGAGCAAGGGCAGGGATAAACGGGCATAGAATAATAAAGTTAAGGCAGTCAGGACAATGGTCATGACCGTACTTAGATGCCAGCTAAATCCTACAATAGAAAACAGGATGGCAGGCACACATTACCAGTGGATACGCTTATTGGTTAAGTTGCGGTGGCTTTCACTATATTCATCAAGCCATTGCTGAAGATTGCGCATGAGCATAGTCCCTTAATTTTCATGACATTCTGACAATGCCATAAGTCCAGTTGCAAAGCAAGCCTAAATCTTTCAGTCAGCCTAACTAAAATTTATAGTCAGAAATATTAAAGCCACCCGAAGGTGGCTAAAATTTTTGCCGTATTGATGCATTAGTTTGGCGCATCAATACGTTCAATAGTTACGTTACCTGTACCACTACCTGCGATGCCCAGTTTGTTGGCTGCTGCATAGGATAAATCAAGTACACGGTTACCATGGAATGGGCCACGGTCATTCACTTTCACCACAACACTTTTACCATTAGCTTTGTTGGTCACACGGATATAGCAGTTTAGTGGCAGGCTGCGGTGTGCGGCAGTCATCGCATACATGTCAAAAGTATCACCACTGGCAGTTTTGCGTCCATGAAACTGACGGCCATACCAGGATGCCATGCCAGTCTGGGTAAACTTGCGAACTGCTTCAGAGGCAACGGCACTCAGGCGATCAATAATGCCTGGCTCTTCAGTGCTTTCAACGCGGGCAGGTATGTTTTCAGTTTTAACACGGCTACCAGCAGTTTCGGTAATGCTTAACGCAGTCACAACAGCAGCCTTAGCGGGTGCAGCAACAGTTACAGGCGTAGGCGTATTCATTTTGAATAGCGCTGAGCTAATGCTTTTTCCATTCTGATCCAATACACGATTGGCCAGGCTTGCAGACTCAATATTACTGCTGAGTGGTTGAGCCTGAACCAGATCTGCATGAGAAGCAGTGGTGAAAGCCAAACCAAGTGACAAGGTCAGTACAGAAAATACTGATTTTTGCATATGTTAACGCTCCGGTGGGAACCTTATATGATGTTTATTTGAACAAGCATAAAAAGGTTTCTTTGCCACGTTTAATCGTAAATGAATGTCATTGGTGGTGATCATAGTGACTAATTTAAATACTTGTCCAATAAAAAATAGCGTTCAGTTACAAAAACAATTGTTTTTAGCAAGTTTTAGGTCAAAAAATAACCATTAATGTAAGTAAATATTTCAAAAACTCTCTAAAGGGCTTTTTTTACCTGCTGTATGAAGTTTCTTTAGGTAACTAATGTAATTTAACTCAGCGGTTGATTATTTCTTCGCCAAGCTGCCAAACTGCTGTGGCATAGTTACGACTGAAATTATAACGAGTAATCGTGATGTAGTTGGGATAGACAATCCAGTAGGTTGGCCCGAAATCTTCCATGAGCCGAATGCCATTGACCATATCCAAAGGATCAAGCTTAACGGCAGGATTAAGCGGTGCCAGTCCCAAAGTTGCAAATTCCCCGGCAGGACGGGTTTTATCAAGCTGGCCATCGGGTGCTACCACTTGTGAATCATTGAACCCGCGGTAAGTGGCCCGGAAGCCAATGGGCTGATTACGCTGCCAGCCATAGGTCGCCATATAGTGTGCAATCGAACCAATGGCATCAACTGGATCATTAATAATGTCGACCCGGCCATCCTGATTGAAATCAACACCAAGTTTGCGGATGTTGCTGGGCATAAACTGTGGATAGCCCAGTGCACCTGCATAGGAGCCTACATAGCTTTCTACAGGTTGATGCTGTTCACGTGCCAATACTAATAGCGCTGCCAGTTCATCAGTAAAATAATCTGCGCGGCGAGGGTAGCCAAAAGCCAGCGTAGAGAGTGCATCGAGGGTACGAAAGCTGCCTTTGTTTTGACCATAGCCGGTTTCTACGCCCAGAATGCCCAGAATGATGGATTGCGGCACGCCATATTGCTGTTCGGCACGCCATAGCGCATCGCCGTATTGTTGTTTAAAACGCACGCCACGGCCAATGGTGGACTCCACCAGAAATTGCGAGCGATATTCGTACCATTCCTTGCTTTCACCAGGCTTGGTCATAATAGAAAGAATGCGGTCAATACGCTGTGCCGAATTCATGGCAGTGTCAACTTCTGCCCCTGTAAACTGATATTCATTAATCATTTTCTGGCGAAAGTTGGCATAGGCCGGGTCAAGTAGAAAATCGTTTGCTCCTGCTACTGTGCTAGCAAAACCAGCCATCAACGCCAGCAAGCTGTGCCGGTAATCCTTCAATGGGAGTGAAATGGAAAAATTTTCGAACAACGGATTTTTAAATAACATCATTATTTCCAGAAAGCGCAAAATTATAAAACTAGCGATGGGTTTGAATAGAAACCAGCAGGCCAAAACCGGCCATCAGGGTAATAATGGCAGTTCCCCCATAGCTCATAAAGGGTAAAGGTACGCCAACCACTGGCAAAATGCCACTGACCATGCCAGCGTTGACAAATACATACACAAAAAAGGAAAGGCCAATTGCCCCAGCCAGCAAGCGGCCATAATTGTGATTACTGCGAAAGGCAATCTGAAAAGCCCTAAAAATAATGCAGCAATACAGGGTCATTAATACAGCAACCCCCAGTAAGCCAAATTCTTCAGAAAACGCGGCAATAATAAAATCGGTATGGCCTTCGGGTAAAAAATGCAAATGCGACTGGGTGCCATTTAAATACCCCTTGCCAAAAATACCGCCCGAACCAATGGCAGTTTTGGACTGGATAATATTCCAGCCTGTACCCAAGGCATCTGCTTCAGGATCAAACAGGGTAAGCACACGCTGCTTTTGATAGTCATGCAACAGAAAAAACCATGCCAGTGGAATAATGGCTGCAATTGCCCCGATACAAGCGCCAATCATCCACCAGCGCAGGCCGCTTAAAAACAGCACAAACATGCCGCTTGCCATTACCAGCAGAGAAGTGCCCAAATCGGGCTGCTCGGCAATTAATAGTACTGGGATGCCAATAAGCATTAAGGTCACGACAACCGCCTTAAACGTAGGTGGCAAGGGTCTGGCTGATAAGAACCAGGCTGTCATCATTGGCATAGCCAGCTTCATAAACTCGGATGGCTGTACACTGCCAAAGCCCGGAATATCCAGCCAGCGCTGTGCACCCATGCGAACTTCCCCAAAAACCATCACGCCCACAAGTAGCACCAGCCCGCTGGAATAAAACCAGGGTGAAAACGCCTGATAAATCTTGGGTGGTACCTGTGCCATCACCAGCATTACCACAAAACCGATAATGAAACTGACTAACTGGCGAATCACCAGTCCGGTATCCTGTGCAGAGGCACTGTAAAGCACTATCAGTCCCATGCTGGCGATCAACAGAAACAGGCCAGTGAGCCATGGATCAACATGGATACGTTCCCAGCGAGTGGGATTAAGCTGCATATTGCTGCCATCACGCGGGGCATAACGTAAAAAGCGGTACTGCGGATTTTCAGCCATGAAGAAGTAATACCACGAACAAGTAAAACCACGAAGAAGTAAAAAAGCCAGGAGGGGAATTTGAAGCCAAATCTTAACATAGAACTGGCATGGCCTGAAAAAACTGACTTATTGATTTATGCATGAGATTTAAGGTAGATATAAGGTCAGGCATAAAAAAGCCCGGCAATTGCCAGGCTTAAATATTGCAAAATTTTTTTTACAGCAAATTACTTTTGCACCAGCAGATTGTCAAAGTGAGTTGCCACAGCTTCAAGTTCGGCCTGACTTAATGACGGGATCAGCTTATCAATTGCGATATGCACGGCTTTGACCACTGCACTGGTCGCTAGCTCAGCCGCCTTGCGCTTGATTAAACCTAGATCCAGGGTCTTGTTATAGTCAGTCATAAAATGCTTGATGATCTGGTCAGCAAACAGTTTGAACTGCGTTGTCAGAGCAGCGCGCTGCTGTTTGCCTTCACCTGCATGTACCGCTGCAAAAGAGGCTTTCAGCTGATTTACCAGATCATCAGGCAGGGCTGTGCCAATACGACTGCTGCCTGTATTGTCCACAAAACTGCTGCTTTCCAGAAATTCCAGTGATTTTAATACCTGCTCATTAGGCGCTTTACCCAATAATTGCTTGAGTAAAACACTGACCGTACTGCGAACATAACCAGCTAGTTTCTCGGCTGTATCGCGTTTTTCGCTGGCTGGAAATTGCTGAACCAGCTTAACCAGTAGATTATCAATCAATTCATCATTTAGTTTTAAAGAGATTTTATCGCGTAAAGGATATTGTGGCTCGCTGCTGCCCCGATTAGACTTGGCCAGATTAATATCACTTTTAAGCTCATCAGATGGGATAATGCCAAAATAACTTGTCATAAAAATCTCCTAAAAATATCAATACAGAAATAAAAATTATTGTCGGGCTAAACGAATGGGTGAGGGTAGCCAGGCTGGGTCAGACACGCGGCATGGATTGATATCCAGACCACCACGTCGTGTATAGGCGGCATACACCATTAAACGTTCAGGTTGCAATTGTTGCCAGATGTCCGCAAAAATCTGCTCAACACATTGCTCATGAAATCCGCTGTGCTGGCGGTATGAGATAATATAAGCGAGCAGGCTTGAATAACAAGGCTTAGTTCCCTCATATCTGATAAAAAGTGTGCCCCAGTCGGGTTGTCCAGTGACTGGACAGTTACTTCTTAATAAATGTGAATATAGACTAGTTTCAATTACTTGCTGATCTGCTGCCTGTTCCAGCTTGAGCAGGCTACAGTGGGGATGCGGGCTAACTCCGTTTGGAGTCAGCTGGTCAAGACAAAATCCGCTAGGCTGACTCACCTGAAGTGCATCAGCATCATACAGTTCAAGCCTTACTGAGGCATTGGCTGCACGGCTAAGATCCTGTTCTACACAGTCAACAAAGGCCTGAGTGGATGCAAAATTTTTAAAGTTCAGGCTATTGAAATATAGCTTGAGTGACTTGGATTCAATTAAAAATTCTGAACTCGCCGGAATATGCAGCCGGCCAATAGCAACCTGCGGCTTATTTTCCAGATCCAGCCAGGACAGCTCAAAGGCATGCCACCAGTCCATGCCCTGAGCAATGCCGTTAATCTGGGCATAGGCCTGTCTTGATGGCGCACGTGCAATAGGAAACAGAATGTCAGGCGCATATTCTGTGGGGTAGCTGGTGGTTTGACCCAGCAGCGATTGTTCAACACTCATGTTTTAACCAATACTGTGTAATCAATATTTAAATCGTGATTATTTCTGCATTACTACTTATTCACGCATACCTGTACCACGGGCCAGCAGGCGATAGGCAAATGCATACAGTGCAATACAAAAAATGCTAATGGCAGCTAATGATGCCCAGACGTTGACATCACTGGCACCTAAAATGCCATAACGGAAAGCATTGACCATATAAACGATAGGGTTTAGCAGAGAGAGCTTTTGCCAGAATGGCCCAAGCTGATCCATGGAGTAAAAAACACCACCCAGATAGGTTAAAGGCGTGAGCACAAAAGTCGGCACAATAGAGATATCATCAAATGAGCGGGCATATACTGCATTAATAAAGCCACCCAGAGAAAACAGCACGGCGGTGACCAGTACCGTAAAGATCATCACAAACGCATGATGAATGGACAGCTCGGTAAAAAATAGCGAGAGCAGGGTAACAATAAAACCCACCAGTAAACCACGGGTAACGCCGCCAATCACATAACCAATCAGAATAATATGATGCGGCACCGGGCTGGCAATCAGTTCTTCAATACTGCGCTGGAATTTCACACTAAAGAAACTCGACACCACATTGGAATAACTGTTGGTAATTACCGCCATCATGATTAAACCGGGCACAATAAATTGCATGTAACTGTAGCCATTCATTTGACCGATGCGTGATCCCACCAGATTGCCAAAAATCACAAAATACAGGCTCATGGTAATGGCAGGCGGCAGCAGGGTTTGTGGCCAGATGCGCATAAAGCGGCGAATTTCTTTGGTAACTAATGTATTTAAGGCGATTTGTAATTGCTGGACGTTCATGCTTGTGCTCCAGCAGGCTTTTGAGAGGCCAAATTTTTACTATCTAGGTTTTTTTCAACCATATGAATAAATAATTCTTCAAGCCGATTGGACTTGTTACGCATACTCGTCACCACAATGTCATGGCTTGCCAGCAGGGCAAACACATCATTCAGCGCCAGACCTTTATCAATGCTGACTTCAACTGTTAAGGGATCAACCTGCCGGAAATGTACGCCTTGTACATTTAGCGCAGGCCAACTGGTGACAGGTTGTTTTAAATCCAGTACAAACGTTTCTACCGATAACTGGCTCAGCAGCGTTTTAATGTCAGTGTCTTCCTTGATTACGCCTTTATCAATAATGGCAATACGGCGACACAGCATTTCCGCTTCTTCCAGATAATGCGTGGTTAGAATAATGGAAGTGCCCTGATTATTAATTTCGGTTAAAAATTCCCACATGGAACGGCGCAGTTCGATATCTACACCCGCAGTTGGTTCATCCAGAATCAGCAGGCGTGGCTCATGAATCATGGCTCGCGCAATCATCAGGCGACGCTTCATGCCCCCAGAGAGCAAGCGCGACTGTACATTGCGCTTTTCCCACAGACCCAGCTTGTTTAAATATTTTTCTGCACGAATTTGTGCTTCTTTTTTAGGGATACCGTAATAACCGGCTTGCGTAACCAGAATGTCAAAGACTTTCTCAAACTGGCCGAAGTTAAATTCCTGCGGCACCACACCCAGACATTGCTTGGCCTGTGATGGGTGGCTATCTAAATCATGGCCAAATATTTCAACATGACCCGAGGATTTCCGGGTAAGGGAGCTAATGATACTGATGGTGGTGGATTTGCCCGCACCATTTGGCCCAAGCAGTGCGTAAAAATTACCTTCACTGACGGTGAGATCAATGCCTTTTAATGCCTGGAACCCGTTTTTATAGGTTTTAGTGAGTTGCTTTAACACTAAAGCATCGGTCATGAAATTCTCTCAAGTGACTGACTAAGCACAGGGTATCTATTGTCGGGAATATTGTCACAAAAGCCAAGTCTTATCCGGTTGTATTTTATGAACGCTGCGTTGCAACTTACTCAGCAGGCATTATGGTTTAGCCATTTAACTATGAAAATTGCACAGAAAACTAGCAGTTAAAAAACCAAGGCTTTACCCGCAGCGTATTTTTGCCTATGATGTCTCGCCTTATGCGCTTATAGCTCAGCTGGATAGAGTACTGCCCTCCGAAGGCAGGGGTCGTGGGTTCGAATCCCGCTAAGCGCGCCATTTTATTATAATAATTACAATGACTTGCTGATAATTGATAGTATTGAAACAAGAGTCTGTCTGTTAAAGATAAGGAAAACGTGTTCTATCCTTAACAAATCATCTTGTTTATTTATGCGTTCATATTTTTAAATAAAAGATTGACCATTTGAACCAATAAACGTATAAAGGACTCACCCAACGATGAATGGTCTCCTTAAGGTTGCCATTTGTAATTAAGCACTCTATAAAATAATATTGTCTCGTTAAGTCCGTTATCTCGCAGTTTTATTTATAATCCTTCGTTTTCATAAGATTTAGTTTCATAAATTATTTTTTGAGTGATCAATATGGTCAAAGGCCATATTCATTTTTCAAAGAGGATTATATTATGTCAAATACGACTACTGGCGTTGTTAAATGGTTTAATGACACGAAAGGTTTTGGCTTTATTCAGCAAGATTCTGGTCCGGATGTGTTCGCCCACTATAGCGAAATTCAAAGCAACAGTTTTAAAAGCCTAAGCGAAGGCCAGCGCGTTCAGTTCAGCGTAAGTGATGGCCCTAAAGGCCCGCAAGCCAGCAAAATTGTAGTATTGTAAGAGACTTGATTTAAATTTTTAGCTGATAAACACCAGGTTTACAGTATCAAAATTTGAAACCTCCATCATGATGGGGGTTTTTTTACATCTCTAATCTATATTTTCAGGTTTTTTGGGATAATTTGGCGTTGTTTTCTTGTTGGCGCCAAGGCTGTTTAGCTATGCACTCATAATGCCACTGTACTGATCAATATTGCTTGTTTTTTAATGAATAATTTTATTAAACTGATGAGTAGGCTGGCACGCTGATATTAAATTTATAATATAAAACTGCTGGATATAATTTACATTTACTTTTTAAATCGATTGTTATGGCATTAAAAAAACTTGTTCAACTTGGAATTTTTCTGATCATTGCGGTTGTCGCTTTTAATTTCATTAAAAAACAGTCTTTTTTTAAGACCGAGCCTGGACAGATTTCTTCAGGGTCAATCCCTGCAAGCACTGATACTGCTGATAATGTTCAGCTTCAAAACGAACAGATCAAAACTCAACTGCATCGGTTAAATTCCCGTACACAAGCGCAGTATGTGGCCGGATGCATGAAAACCCCTGCAGGCTGTACCTGCTACGATGCCAGGGCCAAGCCGGTGAAGGTCACTGCAAGCATTTGTGCGCAAAACGTACGTGATGCCAGCGGGAACCAGCACAAAATTTTTGATCAGGGCACGCACAGCAGATAGAGCCAGAAATCAATTTAAATTAGTCTACGCTGCATTAAGGGTTAAGAGACTTTTATTGAAAAATAACCCTGATACAAAATTTGCAAGCATAAGCCATCATCACAGGCAATCAATAGCAAAGCATAAATCACTACTTAAAGTATTTGTACAAGTCTTTTTGCAGTTGGCCCGCTGAAGGAATCTGGGTATAACGCAACACAGCGTAGCCAGCTTCATGGAGCATGGCATCACGCGCAGCATCCTGTTGCTCGCGGCCTTGATGACTCCTGTCATCCAGTTCAATAATCGCTACAATCTCAAGATCCTGGTCACATAACACAAAGTCGGCAATCTTGCGGTTAAACTGACTGCGCGTATAAAAACCCTTAGTGGTCAAGATGGCGGAAAAGCTGACTTGCGGGAAAATATAAGCGCGGGGCATGGCTTGTTGCAGTACGGCAAAAAACTGCTGTTCACGGCGTGTTAATATTGCTTTGGCATGAATGGGTGTGTGCTGCTGGCGGGGCTTTTTGTTTTTCCCTGCAATAATGCCCAATAATGCAATGATCACAACACCAATAATCAGCCACATGCTCATTTTTTGCTTTCCTATAAAATTTAAAGTGGCGCTAAAGCGAGAATAAAAAAAACACCAATAAAAAAATCCCTGCTCACATGGCAGGGATTTTTTTATTACCGCAGAATTCTGGCTCTCCAACCTGGGCTCGAACCAGGGACACACGGATTAACAGTCCGTTGCTCTACCGACTGAGCTATTGGAGATCGATCAGTACGGCGGCATTTTATGCATCAATCCCCATAGGGTCAAGGGGTTTTGCGAAAATATTAATAAAATCAGGTTTCTTTGCTGGTTTTGTAGACAAAGAGGATTTTATTAAAATTTTAGAATAAATTCATTTATTCTGTCGCAGAACAGATTCAGAAAGAGCAGTAATAATTTGCATACATTCAGAGATGCTAAGTTTATCGTGTTGAGCGGCGAATTTAGCTAACGGTACTAAATCACTAATAGGAAATTCACTAGAGCTTCTTGGACTAAAACCACCATTAGCAGTTTTATAGCGATTCCTTATTGAAAAAGCATTTTCATCCCAACTGGCTTGACCAATTTCTACACTATGCCCATTTGCTACTGGATTGGAATGAGTAACTTTCATAATTTTAAGTCCTTTTTAAAAATAATGAATATAAAGCGCTTTAAATAGTATAGGACAAATAAATTAAAAATATAAAAAAATCCCTGCTCACATGGCAGGGATTTTTTATTACCGCAGAATCTTGGCTCTCCAACCTGGGCTCGAACCAGGGACACACGGATTAACAGTCCGTTGCTCTACCGACTGAGCTATTGGAGAACAGTTGGTGATGCGCATTTTAGGCAGCAACGCTTTAGGGGTCAAGCCCTTTTAATGAAATAAACAATTGATTGCTTAAATCATGAGCGCAAGTGAATTATTAAGACCACAAGAGGCTCTATTTACCTTTAATGTAAGATTATGAACTACACAACAATGTTTTAATAGCAGTGGGATAGCCATAAAAAAGCCCCATCAATAATGACAGGGCTTTTTCAAATATACAGTTAAATTACTTGCCAGCTGCCTGATCTGCTGCAACAGATTCAATCGCAGCATTCAATGCGGCTGGATCAATACTGTCTACCGCGTCTTTAATACGCTTTAAGGCATCTTCCAGCACACTGTCAGCAGTGGCGTAGGAAATACGCATGTAGCCACCCAAGCCGAATGCATCACCAGGTACAACTGCAACACCAGTTTTATTCAGCAGCCATTCAGAAAATTCAGTGCAGGATTTTAAACCCAGCGCGCGAATGACAGGACGGATTGAAGCATAGGCATAAAAAGCACCATCTGCATCCAGACAGCTAATTCCGTTAATCGCATTTAAGCCATTAACCACCAGATCATGACGACGCTTGAACGCTTCAATCATAGGTTGCAGCACATCTTGAGGGCCATTTAGTGCAGCTTCAGCAGCAACCTGACTAATGGAAGTCGGGTTAGAAGTTGATTGCGATTGTACTTTGGTCATGGCTTTAATGATGCTAGCCGGACCAGCCGCATAACCAATACGCCAGCCAGTCATGGCATAGGCTTTGGAGACGCCATTGAGTACCAGTGTGCGGTCATACAAATCAGGTGCAACATTCACAATGTTATAGAATGGACCAGACCAGCGAATTGGCTCATACATATCGTCAGAGGCAACATACACTTGTGGATGGCGACGCAGCACTTCTGCCAGTGCTTTGAGTTCTTCCTTGGTATAAATCATGCCAGTCGGGTTAGACGGGCTGTTCAATACCAGCAGACGGGTTTTTGGTGTAATTGCTGCTTCCAGTTGTTCCGCAGTAATCTTGAAGCGTTGTTCTTCGCCGCATTTCACAATCACCGGAACGCCTTCAGCAATCAGTACCATGTCTGGATAGCTTACCCAGTATGGCGCAGGAATGATGACTTCATCACCCGGATTAATAAAGGCCAAGGCTAGATTAAAAAAGCTTTGCTTGCCACCGCAGGAAACCAGAATCTGGTTAGCCGCATAGTCAAGGTTATTGTCGCGCTTGAACTTGGCAATAATGGCTTTTTTCAGGCCGGGTGTACCGTCTACAGCCGTATATTTGGTAAACCCGTTATTGATGGCCGCAATGGCAGCATCCTTAATATGCTGTGGGGTATCAAAGTCTGGCTCACCAGCACCCAGGCCAATAATGTTATGGCCGGCGGCTTTCAGTTCAGCTGCTTTATTGGTAACAGCTAGAGTTGGTGAGGGCTTGATAGAGTTAACACGGTCAGACAGACGTACGTCCACGGCAGGGATTCCTTCTTTTAGGGAATTGAACACAAAAAATCGGGTTATTCTAGCTGATTTTGCAAGGCGTTTGGCCGGATATTAAAACTAATTTTCAATTCCTGTTCTTTATTAAAGGCAATAGAAAACGCTTTAACCAATTTAGGCATCCCTTTTGTGTATCACCTGAAAATATTCGGCCATTAGTTTGTGTGCCCATGATTTGGCTTGCCAGCCTTGCTGATAGGCACAATGGCTGCCTTTTTTGGTTTTAACCACAATAAGATTAGGCATTTGCTGAATATCAGCCAGATAGGGGTCAAGATTTTGAATATTGCACACCGGATCGTCCTCGGCATTTAGCAACATGACCGGAATAGCAACCTGCTGAAAAACCTTCATGGGATTGGTGGCATCCGAGTAGTGCTGATAACATGGATAACCGGAAAATTCATACACTTTTTCATGAAAAGCCAGCAGGTCTTTGGCAGCTTTAAGATGGTTAAATGTCGCTAATTGCTGCAACTTGCTTTGATGAGGCTCAATAAAAGTTCTGATTAATTTTTTAGCCATATATTTGCTATAAAACGGATGACAATATTTAAAGCCTTCATCCGTGTTGTAGCCGGGGCAGAATGCAAAAGATGCCTTAAACCGGGCGTTTTGCTGTTCTTCCCCTAAATAACGAATAAGCAGGCCTGAACCTGCTGAAGAACCCACCGCATATAAGGGTGATTGTGGAAAACGTTGTTCTATGTGTGCGAGTTGTTCCCGAAGGTCTTGCGTAGAACCAAAGATATTGAAACGTGGTGGGTCAAATTCAAGCCCACCATGTCCACGACGCACCGCAACCACTACACGCCAACCGGTATATTCATGTAAATCCCTTACCATATCCTGCATGCTGCGCGGGCTGCCTGTTAACGTATGCAAAATAACAATCGTTGGGGTAGAGGCTGGCAAGTTATAGCCATACCACGCTAGGGCCGTTTTACCACCATCGGCCATGGTGAGGGTTTCAACATGATCATAAATTAAAGGCTTTTCCAGCTTTTTCTTAAGTTCAAGATATATGAGCTGGACATGCGTGTTGGCCAGCCAGAAGGTGGGCTGATAGGGACGTTGTAACTGCCGAATTTCCTGAATGAGCTGTTTATTGTCTGTTGTTGGCTTATAAAAAATCTCAAGTAACGGTGCGGATTTATTTTTTAAGAATGATGGAAATGAATCTAACAAGCTGGTTATTGCTGGCATCAGGAAATCCTCGTGCTGCACTCTAACGCGTGCTGCGTCCAAAATGGATAGTCGTTATTGCTGGTTCAGTTGATTATGCAATTTGTTGCATAGTTCGTCAATTTCATTCTGTGATCTTGAATGAACGATTTTTAAACTAATTCGATGTGTATAAATTTCTGATGTGAGAGGCAATAATCTTACAGTTTAGCCAGCAAAAGGTTTAAACTAGGCCCGGTGATTAATGATAGGTTTTTTAAGATGAGCAAGCCCGCCAAACGACAGGTTGCCCAGTTGCCGTTTCCCATGCCACAGCGCGATGAGGAACAAGATGAAACACTAGAGCAGGTACGCCCCAAGCCCAAGCGTTATGCTGACCGTACTTTTATGCCACCTGCTGGAACGAGAAGGTCGATGGGCAAGCGCTAATTTCTTCAGATGAAAGTATTTTTTCAAACTGTAGCTATATTATGTTTGCTGATATTGCTTTTTTTGGGGTGGGCAATTTGGGGCTATTTATATCCTAATCGTAATGAAGTTTCGGCTTGCTATCTAGATGATAGTATTTGCATGGATATTTTTTATTATGACCGTCCAGATATTAATCGAAGTCGTAAATCACTGTATTTTACTAATCCACAACTTACTAAAGATCAGCAAATCAATTGGAGAAATGAGCATATTATTTATTCGGATGGATTATTCGGTGACTGGCAGGATTGTAAAGAGCTTAATTCATCCACTTTAATTTGTTCATTTCAAGCATTACCAAAATTTGAAAAAACTAAATGTACTGAGATGAGTGTTGATCAGTATCCTCTAAAGGATTGGCATTTAAGGTTTTTTGAAATAAAAGTAATTGATGGTAAAAATTTTAAATACGTGATTTCTGAACCTAAGTCAAATAAT
Source organism: Alkanindiges illinoisensis (assembly GCF_004377485.1). Classification (GTDB taxonomy): domain Bacteria; phylum Pseudomonadota; class Gammaproteobacteria; order Pseudomonadales; family Moraxellaceae; genus Alkanindiges; species Alkanindiges illinoisensis_A. The sequence goes on along the minus strand of NZ_SNTY01000015.1, from coordinate 19,529 downwards.
AATTTTCGCCTTGCTAATTGGAAAGCCGAACAAAAAATTAATCCCGATTTATGGATTTACTGTTAATTATAAGGTTGTAATTAAAATATTAAAAACTTATTAATTTGTTAGGATTAATATTACTCCAAGCTAATATTAATCCTAACATTGATACTCCATTACATTTAACAGTATTTATAGCCTTGATTTTTCAGTCTAAAGCCTTATTTATTAGTGTGATCTGGCTGAATATAAAGAGTTAAAATACAATGCGGGAACCAACCAAGATGCGCTCTTTGGATGAGCTGAACCATGTGGCAACCCAGATTCAGGAGCAGGCATTGCAACGCGGTGTCAATCTTTCTGGCACACAAGTATTGGATAAAACATTTGATTTAAAAACAGACTTTCAGCCTGCTGGTGATCAGCCGCAAGCCATTGAAAAACTGGTACGTGGCGTCAATGACGGTTTAAAAGGGCAGTTGCTGCTTGGGGTAACAGGTTCTGGTAAAACCTACACGATGGCTAATGTCATTGCACAAACTCAGCGTCCAACCATTATTATGGCGCATAACAAAACACTGGCTGCCCAGTTGTATGGTGAATTCAAGGCATTTTTTCCCAATAATGCGGTTGAGTATTTCGTTAGCTATTACGATTATTATCAACCCGAAGCCTATGTACCTTCAAGCGATACCTTTATTGAAAAAGATTCGGCAATTAACGACCATATTGACCAGATGCGTTTGTCTGCTACGCGGTCATTATTAGAGCGCCGTGATGCCATTATTGTAGCGTCTGTTTCAGCCATTTACGGTCTGGGTGATCCTGAAGCTTACCTGAAAATGCTGCTGCATATTGTGCAGGGTGACCGCATTGATCGTGATGCCTTAATTCGCCGTTTGGTAGAAATGCAGTACACGCGTAATGAGCTGGAATTTACCCGGGGTACGTATCGTTTGCGCGGTGAGATTCTGGATATTTTCCCGGCTGAATCCGAGCAAATGGCAGTGCGCATTGAAATCTTTGATGATGAAATTGATTCCATTCGCTGGTTTGACCCATTAACTGGCAAAATGGTGCGCAAAGTGCCACGCATCACCATTTATCCAAAAAGCCATTATGTCACGCCCAAAGAAAATCTGGAGCGTGCTGTTGGAACAATTAAGCAGGAACTGGCCGAACAACTGGAATTTTTCAAGTCGCAGGATAAATTGCTGGAAGCCCAGCGCATTGAGCAGCGCACCAAATATGATATTGAGATGATTCAGCAGTTGGGCTACAGCAACGGCATTGAAAATTACTCACGGCATTTGTCGGGCCGACCTGCTGGGGAAGCGCCGCCAACTCTTTTTGATTATGTACCGGAAGACGCACTGCTGATTATTGATGAATCGCATGTTTCGGTGCCGCAAATTGGTGCAATGTATAAGGGTGACCGCTCGCGCAAGGAAAATCTGGTGAATTATGGTTTTCGTTTGCCCAGTGCGCTGGATAACCGCCCCATGAAATTTGAGGAATGGGAACGGATTGCACCTGCTACCATTTTCGTAAGTGCAACGCCTGCGCGTTATGAGTTGGAACATAGCCAGCAAATTGTAGAGCAGGTCGTGCGTCCAACCGGTCTGGTTGATCCAGAAATTGAAATTCGTCCGGTGCTTACGCAGGTGGATGATGTCTTATCTGAAATTAATCTGCGCAAAAATATTAACGAGCGGGTGTTAGTCACCACTTTAACCAAGCGGATGGCTGAGGATTTAACCAGCTATCTAAAAGAATACGGCATCAAGGTAGCCTATTTGCACTCGGATATTGATACGGTTGAGCGGGTTAAGATTATCCATGAATTGCGTACCGGCGTTTATGATGTACTGGTTGGGATTAACCTTTTGCGTGAAGGTCTGGATATGCCGGAAGTATCCTTGGTGGCTATTCTGGATGCTGACAAGGAAGGCTTTTTGCGCTCGGATCGTTCACTTATTCAAACCATTGGTCGTGCAGCACGTAACTTGAATGGTAAGGCAATTTTGTATGCCGACCGCATTACGGATTCCATGCAGCGTGCCATTGAGGAAACCGAGCGTCGTCGTAATAAACAAATTGAATTTAATGAAAAACACGGGATCACACCGCGCAGTGCGATCCGTCAGGTGATCAAGGAAATTGATACCGGTGAGGTGTATGAGGAAGATGAAATTGATGCCAAGCTGCACAAGAATATTGCGCTCTCCGGAGATGACCAGCATTTGCTGGCTGATCCTAAACTGTTTGCCAAACACATCAAGAAGCTGGAAAGCGAGATGAACAATATGGCCAAGCAGTTGCAGTTTGAGCAAGCCGCGCGTATCCGTGATGAAATTACCCGATTAAAAGCGCAGTTGTTGTATTAATAGGCTGTATTTAGCTGCACAAATGATAAAAAAGCCGCTGGTTAATCAGGCGGCTTTTTTTATAAATGTTCGCTAAGTCATGGCATATTCAAAATTTTAAAACTTCCAAACCACTACAAAAAGCCTGCATGAGTTCATTGGATTTTTACAGCAGCTTGGCGTAAGGTTAAGCCAATCAATTTTCTACTATTTCTGGCTCAAATTTACTATTTCTTAACCTGTCCAGTGTATACATTGAGGAGAATTCATATGACCACTACCCATGTTGTGCCATCACATAAAATACTCAAGCGTGGTGCCATGGCTTTGCTGGGATTTGCAGTTTTAGGCTCGGTTGCCATTGCAGCACCAGCGAATAAACCGCAAACCGTAAGTCAGGTGGACCTAAACCGCTATCTGGGTAAATGGTATGAAGTTGCGCGCTTTCCCATGTATTTTCAGCGCAAGTGTGCCAGTGATGTCACCGCAACCTATGGCTTGCAAACCAATGGCAAGGTGTCGGTGCTTAACCAGTGTCGTAAGGCTAATGGAGAAAACATCGCATCACAGGGTGAGGCTACGCCGATAGACAAGAGTAATAGCAAACTTAAAGTTAGCTTTTTGCCACAGGGCTTGCGCTGGATTCCTTTTACCAAAGGCGATTACTGGATTTTAAAGCTGGATGACAATTACCAGACTGCCTTGGTTGGCGCACCCAACCGCAAGTATTTGTGGATTTTGTCTCGCACGCCAAATCTTGATGAGCAGACCTACCAGCAATATGTAGAGACCGCCAAACAGCAGGGTTTTGATACTAGCAAGCTGATACGTACACCGCACTCGCTCATTAATTAATTCATAAAATAAGCGCTTACTATTTTTTAAAAGAAATAGCTTATCTGCGCTTAAAGGTAAAAGAATAAAATTAATTTGCTTTAATATGCTGGTAGATTTAAAGCGCAATTAGTCCTTATACAAGCCATTAGTCAAAAACAATAATATAGACTGATGGCTAAAATCTTCTCTCAAACAGCTACTCTACAGTTATCTTCTATGTAACCAGCCTCTGATTTATTAACACAAGATGACTAAAGCCTGCGTTAGCTTTTATAAATTGCTGGTTTACTTATACATTTGAGTTTATTTTACACAAAAAATGCGGTAGCGCCATGTAGATTATTACAAGGCCGATTTATATATTTAAGTTGTGGTAACAGAGGTAATAACAAACATTGTTCTGCCCGTGGTTGGGGTGAAATGATGCAGTGCCAAGTCGTTATTGTGAATTAAACCTGAAAATAAATTGGAGAAATCTTATGATTAAGGTGACTATCCAGCCAAAGTCAGGACAGCTGGTTACCCGTACTTTTATTACGTTACTGGCTTCAGCAATTGATTTGGTAGAAGGATTTACCGCTACATACGCGCATGATGAACTAAAACAAAGTGATGAGCACAGCGGTTCAGCTTCCTAAGCCGTCTAAAGGTGCTGAGTTGCTTGGATCTGGTTTTAGATTGGTAGTTCATGCTGCTAATGCTGTATAAACAATAAATACCTGATAAACGCAGTAGCATCAGGTATTTATTGTTTTACCTAATTCTATACCTAACTAGAATGCACTTTATTAGACTTCTTTCACAAGTTGTACCAACTCGCCTTCGACAGGCTCAGGCAGCGTTGGTTGATCTTGTCGAAACCAGACTTATGCAAGAGATGTATTATTTATTTTCTAACTTTATAGCATAAAAATTTTCAAGCCTACCACTTTAAAGCTTGCCATTTCTTTATTGATGATCCAAATCCTGATAACCAATTCTATCAGTTTAAACCTTTATAAAATTTCAATATTGGAAGAACTTCTTGCTGTTTTATCCGTTGCCAACATTTTCAGGCAGGCAATTTTCCATTACAATATGCGCCTTTAAAACTTGCCTGCTGCTGTTACTGTGATGGCAGCCAACCCCAAAGAGGAAGCCTCCGTGAGCAAAGAGACCATCGTTGCCCTGCATAGCGAACATTTTGGCCGCTGGAAAAATCGCGAAGAAATTGCTGAACGCATGATTGCCTTGATCGGACAGCTTTACCGTGAAAAAGACATTATTATTACGGTATATGGTCGCTCACTGATCAACCGCTCTGTGATCCAGATTCTAAAAGCTCATCGCCGTGCACGCATGATTGCTGTTGAGCTGTCTGTAGTAGACACCATGCCTTTACTCGAAGCACTGGTAAAGTTTGACAACATTGCAAGCTGTGAAGTGGATTTGGGTAAGCTGGCTGCTGATTACAAGCAAAAAGGCGGCGACATCAATGAGTTTTTGCAAGCTGCTTTAGCACCAGTAGCAGGCAACAAGTGCGAACCAAAAACCAGAGACGTGGTTCTTTATGGTTTTGGCCGTATTGGTCGTATTCTGGCCCGTTTGATTATTGAGCAAACTGGTGTTGGGCGTGGCTTGAGCCTTAAAGCAATTGTGGTGCGCAAATCCAGTGAAAATGATCTGGCTAAGCGCGCTTCCTTGCTGCGTCGTGATTCCATTCATGGTTCATTTGAAGGCACCATTTCCATTGATGAAGAAAATGAAGCCATTATTGCCAATGGTAACTACATCAAGGTAATTTATGCCAGTAGTCCGGCTGAAGTGGATTACACCCAGTATGGTATTGACAATGCCTTGTTGATTGATAACACCGGCAAATGGCGTGATGCTGAAGGCCTTGCCCAGCACCTGAAATGCCCAGGCGTTGCCCGCGTAATCCTGACTGCACCAAGCAAAGGTGAAATGAAGAACGTGGTGTATGGCGTCAACCATAGCGACATCATTGATTCTGACCAGATTATCAGTGCTGCAAGCTGTACCACCAATGCCATTACACCAGTACTTAAAGTCATCAATGACAAGTACACCGTTGAAAATGGCCATGTAGAAACTGTTCACTCATTCACCAATGACCAGAACCTGATTGATAACTACCATAAGGCTGATCGTCGTGGCCGTGCCGCAACATTGAATATGGTCATCACTGAAACTGGTGCTGCCAAAGCCGTTGCCAAGGCACTGCCAGTTCTAAAAGGCAAGCTGACTGGTAACTCGGTTCGCGTACCAACGCCAAACGTGTCACTGGCAATTTTGAACCTGAATCTGGGGCAGGAAGTGTCTACTGAAGAAATCAATGAATATATCCGCTTGATTTCCCTGAACTCCAACCTGCAAGGTCAAATTGGCTATACCAACTCAACTGAAGTCGTATCATCTGACTTTATTGGTTCACGTACTGCTGGTGTGTATGATGCGCAAGCCACCATTACCAGTGGCAACCGTGTCACCCTGTATGTCTGGTATGACAACGAAGTAGGCTATAGCTGTCAGGTACTGCGCATTGCCGAGCAAATGGCAGGCGTAGTATATCCACATATTCCTGTGGATAGCGTTAGCGTATAAGCAGATTTGATCTGTTAGGAAAACCTGGCTTCGGCTGGGTTTTTTTATGCTGGTGTTATTCGTGCACTTACAATAAAAACTGGTTGATGATTGCTAAAGCAAGATAAGTTTAAGCTTATGTTAGTTGCTCACTTAATTAAATAATTCATCAAAAATCTGGATTTTTATATGCTAAATCAGTTTGTTAAAGCAATAGCTCTAATGATTGCTTTAAACCTTTTTACTCATGTGGCTAACGCTGCTGCCCCGGGGCATTATTATTTAAATGGCATTACCGAAGTAGGTTCCGAGTTACTTTTAAACCCTGATGGTCACTATCAGGCTGTCTTGATGTATGGCACTGTTGATCTGGAATCTAGTGGCATCTGGCAGCAATCCGGCAATTTAATTGAACTGCAAAGCAGTGAAACACAGCAAACCGTGTTCAAGGGCCTAAAACTGCTATTACAACAGGATAAACTGTATCCACAGGAAGCACCGCTAAGCACGGGTTACTATCAAAAGTAGCAGGAGCAGGTGTCTACAGCTGGCTCACACGGCTTTAGGAATAGAAGCCTAAAACAACTTCAAAAAACCTTAAGCAGCTTTTATACAGCTCAGGCCTAAACTATGGCATAATATTGTGCTTTTTTATCAGGTGGAGAATGTAGTCATGCGCTTTGTCGATGAAGCCGTAATTTCGGTACAAGCTGGGGACGGTGGCAATGGCGTGGCTAGCTTCCGCCGTGAAAAGTTTATTCCGTTTGGTGGCCCCGATGGCGGCGATGGCGGCAAGGGTGGGGATATTATTTTAGTTGCCGATGATGATGCCAATACACTGGTTGATTACCGTTATACCCGCAAGTTCCGTGCCGAACGTGGTAAAAACGGACAGGGTGCTAATTGTTCTGGCCGTGGTGGTGCAGATGTTGTGCTCAAAGTACCTGTCGGGACTACCGTGGTTGATGTCGCCAGTGGTGATGTGATTGGCGACATGATTGAAGACGGGCAGCGCCTGCTGGTGGCCTCTGGTGGTCAGGGCGGACTGGGCAATACTCATTTTAAGTCATCTACCAACCGCTCACCACGCCAATGTACCTCAGGGTCGCAGGGTGAAAGCCGTGAAATCCGCCTTGAGCTAAAAGTGCTGGCCGACGTGGGTTTACTGGGCATGCCCAATGCAGGCAAATCCACCTTTATCCGTTCGGTGAGTGCCGCCAAGCCCAAGGTGGCAGATTATCCATTTACCACGCTAGTCCCTAATCTGGGCGTGGTGGATGTTGACCGTCATCGTTCATTTGTGATGGCTGATATTCCTGGACTGATTGCCGGTGCAGCCGAAGGTGCGGGCTTGGGTATCCGGTTTTTGAAGCATTTGGCACGTACCCGAATTTTACTGCATATCATTGATGTACAGCCAGTCGATGGTTCTGATCCGGTAGATAATGCCAAAGCCATTTTAAATGAACTTAAAAAATTCTCACCGGCACTGGCAGAATTACCTGTGGTGCTGGTACTCAACAAACTGGATCAGATTCCTGAGGACACACAAAATGAATGGTGTACCCATATTGTAGCTGAGCTTGGCTGGACTGGACCAGTATTTCGCTGCTCAGGACTGACTGGTGAAGGCACACGTCAGATCGTCTACTACCTGATAGATCAGATCGAGCAGCAGCGCGAGCTGGAAGTAGAAGATCCAGATTTTGCACAGGCGCAAAAAGAGTTTCGCGAGCGTCTGGAACAGGAAACCCGCGAAAATTCACTGGCTGCCAAGGAAGCCTACAAGGAAGCCCGTCGTGCTGCGCGTCAAGGTGGCGATGACGACGATGATGACTGGGATGAATCTGATGAAGGCGGCATGGAAAATATTTACGTCCGATAACGAAAAAACCTGTTAATTTGATTTTGAGTGTATACATGTCGTTGTTACAACAAGGCAGTCAGCGTCAGCTTCAATGTAAACGCGTTGTCATAAAAATTGGATCGGCGCTGCTCACAGCCAATGGGCAGGGGCTGGATCATCAGGCCATTAATGCCTGGGCTGCCCAGGTTGCCCTGCTGCATGAACAGGGCATTGAGGTGATTCTAGTATCATCCGGTGCTGTGGCAGAAGGCATGGTGCGCATGAAAATTGGCGCCCGTCCTGATGATTTGCCGGGTTTGCAGGCCTGTGCTGCCATTGGGCAAATGGGATTGATTCAGGCATGGGCTGGCGCACTGGTTCAGCACCAGATTCAAACTGCTCAGGTCTTGCTGACTCATGATGACCTGGCTGATCGCCGCCGTTACTTAAACGCTGGTGATGCCTTGCTGCGCTTAATCAAGTGGCGTGTAGTGCCGGTGATTAATGAAAATGACACGGTTGCTACTGATGAAATCCGTTTTGGTGATAACGATACGCTGGCTGCCATGGTTGCCAGCCTGGTCGGTGCAGACCTGCTGATTATTCTTACCGATCAGGAAGGCATGTTTGACCGTGATCCGCGCAAGGATGCTAGCGCCACACTGTTATCTACCGTGCGGGCCATGGATGAAAGCTTGCTGGCCATGGCAGGTGGTGGCGGTGTGCTGGGACGTGGTGGCATGGTGACCAAAGTGCGTGCTGCACGGCTGGCGGCAAAGTCTGGCTGTCCAACCCTCATCACCAGCGGTCAAACCAGTAATGTCCTATTGCGCCTGATTCAGGGTGAGGCTTTGGGAACGCTACTGACAGCGGACGAAGACCGCATTACTGCGCGTAAGCAATGGCTGGCTGCGCATTTGCAAACAGCCGGACGTCTGGTGCTGGATAACGGTGCGGTTGAAGCCATTCAGGTAAAACACCGTAGCTTGTTACCTGTTGGCGTGCGTCAGGTTGAAGGTCATTTTGAGCGTGGTGATGTGGTGGAGTGCGTGAACTTAAATGGTGAGCGTATTGCTGTTGGGCGGGTAAATTTTAGCTCAGCATCAGCACGGCAGGTGATTGGCCAGCCCTCTGAGCGGGTGCATGAAATTCTGGGTGAAAACCGCTCAGTCGAAATGATTCACCGTGATCATATGGCAATTTATTAAACCTTAAAATTTATAGTTTAGCCTGATGCACTAGCATGCCTTGCAGCAATAAAAGCGGGTTAATGCGACTAAAACCAGCTTGCTGTAGCGCAGCATATTGTTCTTCAATGGTCATATAAAGCTGGTCATTGTGCATGCCTTGGATACCATCAGGGTCAATACCTGCATAATGATCACATACCAGAAAAATGCCATTTGCTTTTAAAACCTGTTGAACCTGCTAAAATAAATTAACCGCATAGCATTTATGGCGTAGCTCATGCACAGCCTGCATGGTGACAATCACATCAAATTTTCCTAAGCCTGCTGTCCAGTTGTCATCCTTAAAGCTGCACTCAATAAATTGTACTTTGTCAGCACTGGCTCCCAGTCTTTCCTACGCGAGTTGATGCATGGCTGCTGAGAAATCCAGCGCAACGTATTCACTAGCTGGAATAATATCGAGTACATGCTGTGCCAAAAATCCCGGCCCGGAGCCCAGTTCCAGAATGCGCGGATTGGAGATTGGATAGTAAAGGATGTCAGTACTAAAACTATTAAAAAAATCAGTACGCGCTGGCCGTTTTTGCAGGGCAGAATCAGCCTATACTGTGGCATCACTCATCTGGCGTAAATCTATGGGGCTTGCAACATCAAGGTTCTGGGGCATGGCTATTAGTTATAAATTAGGTTTTTATGTGTGCAGTTATAGCTTACAGGTTGGAAAGATCCAATCACTTATTAAGTGCTTTATCCTTAAAATAATTATTAAATTCATAAATAAACAGAAATAAGAAATATTCAGCCAGAATTTAAACCATCAACTCCTAACTGATAAAAGTAAATGCTTATGATGAGTGAGTAAAGTCTATTCATGATTAGGATAGTTTAAAACCCAGACGCTTGCCACGGCTAACACAGCGATTGTAACGCTGGTTTACTTTGCTGGCGTACCAGTTGGTATTGTAATCACGGCTTAGCTTGGGGCCAGAAATAACCACTTCCGGCATAATGGCATACGGTGCATCTTTCTTGGTTTTTTCCTCGTATAAAGCCACCACTTGCTGATAAGTTTTGGTTTCTTCAAATTCCTGCTGCTTTTCTTTTTTTAGGTCACGCCGGATATTCTTGGCATCCAAGGCAATATTTTTTTCCAAAAATAACTGGGCCAGGGCAGTTTCAGTGGCTGTTGGCTCTGAGATAACATCGCCATCTTTATTATAGGACAGCAAGTCACCATCAAGACTGAGTTCCTGCTTTGATAGTTTGTTCACCATTTGCTGAAATGCTGCATTGCGGCTGGAATAGATGCCTGAGTTATAATCCGCAAACCGGTAAATTGGCTTGTCATAGTGGGTTGGATAGGTCATCAAGCGATGAATACCATAGTATAGGCCACCGTACTGGGTATACAGGTCATCACGGATTTTATGGATGTTGCTGCCACTGCGTGAGTTTTCAACGGCATAATTAATATGTACCTGCATGGAGCCTAAAGTGGTAATGGGATTAAAGGCTTCCTCAATATCCTGTCTGGCAATAATACGTGCAGCGCTGGTCACCAGATTAATCTTGTATTGTCTGGTATAAAACTCAAACATCTGCCGATAAAGTTCGTCCAGTTCACGCTCGGTTTTTACGCGCTCAAGCTGCATTAAAAAATTATCGTCAGGCGAGGGCTGCTTGGCCAGCATATCATTGAAATAGCCTGCCATTTTTTTACCCAGCTTTTTTTCAAGGCGCTCATTCATTTCCTTGACGGCTTTTTTGCCCAAATTGGGCACAGCGGGATCAGCTACAAAATTGGATTCCTGATCCACTACGGCCACAATGGAACAGGTATTACTTAGATTGCGCTCAATTTCCAGCTCATCCATGATGGCGTGGACATCATTGGCCCAGGCCATGCGGTTGGTGGTGGCTGGAATAAGTTTATAAATATGTTTGGTATCCAGAATCATGTGGCTCTGGCTTTCACTTTCTTCAGTCTGAGATTGGCAGCCGGACAGGGCAAATGCGCCAACTAATAAGGCGCCAGTAATTTGGCCAATAACACGCGTAGACATGATGTATTTCAAAAAAAACGAGGCAGGCGCCAGTATGCCATAAGTTGAATTTGTAACCAATTATATCCAAATACTTTAACTGTATTTTTGTATCGCAACTTTTAAATTGCTCATACATGGAATAGGTTTAAATAAATAAAAAGTCCGGCAAGGATCAGCCGGACTCTAAAAACATGCCTCAATAAAGCGCATGATTTTATTTTACAGTTTAACACCTTTCGTTTCGCCCAGTTTGGCCGTATCACCTGTAATGGCAGCTTTGGCCATTTTAATAATGCTGACTACACGGCCTGAGCCTTCCCAGTATTGAGCGCCATTACTTGTTACTTTAATCAGCTGAATATTCGGGTCTTCTTTGCCTTGCTCAAAAAAGGCATTGTAACCATCGTTCCAGAGTTCATCCAGTTTGGCTTGATCAGTCACCAGTTCAGCAGTGCCATTAATGGACACATAATTATGGCCTGCAGGATCGCTATAGCCCAAGTTAACCTGTGCATTGCCAGGAACACTGCGCACCAGATCAGAATCCTTGGCCCCAATAAACCACACAGTACCATTAAATTCTTCATCTTGCGTGGTCATAGGTGCAGAGTGAAGATGGCCTTCATGGTTAACAAAAGTTACCATGGCAAATTTGATACCGCGAATTAATTCTGCAATTTTAGTGATGTCAGACATTGCTATACTCCAGGTTTATGGAAACCATAAAATTATGATTTAAAAACATCGTTAGAAACCTAACAGACTCTTTTCTTAAAAATCAGTTTCCTTAAAAATCATTCTTTTTAAGAAATGCGCATTAAGCTGAGCCATTAAGTCCAATCTTTAAGTCTCAGTATCCTGACAATTTTTTATGTAGGGCTAAAGCACTCTTGTGTGCCTGTGTTGTAAGAAGTTTTGCGGCAACCGTACAAAACCTGCTGTTTTGTTGCTGGTTTTTTATTTGCAGTAAGATATTGCTATGATATAGGCCGTTTAAATCCAGATTGTTCATTATGCAGATTGGCCCATATCGTCTAAAAAACAACCTTATTGTGGCCCCGATGGCGGGCGTTACTGATCGTCCATTCAGAACCTTATGTAAATATTTTGGGGCAGGTCATGCGGTGAGCGAAATGATGACCTCAGATAAAACTTTGCGCATGAATAAAAAAAGCCTGTATCGCGCCAATTTTGATGGAGAGATTGCTCCGATTTCAGCACAGATCGCAGGCTCTGACGCGCAGCAAATGGCCGAGGCGGCACGTTATCAGGTGGCCAATGGGGCGCAAATTGTTGATATCAATATGGGATGTCCGGCAAAAAAAGTGTGCAACAAGTTGGCGGGTTCAGCTTTATTACAAAATGAAAGTCTGGTGGCCGAAATTCTGGATGCGGTGGTTGCAGCGGTTGATGTGCCAGTCACCTTAAAAACCCGGCTTGGTTTTTGTAATGGTGAAGAAAATATCCTGCGTGTTGCCAGACGTGCAGAGCAGGCAGGTATTGCTGCACTGGCAATCCATGGCCGTACCCGGGAAGATATGTATACAGGTGCGGCCCGTTATGCGTTGATCGCACAGGTCAAGCAGGAAATTACCATCCCAGTAATTGCCAATGGCGACATTGACAGCCCGCAAAAAGCCAAAATGGTACTGGAACAAACGGGTGCCGATGCCATTATGATTGGCCGAGCAGCACAGGGCAGACCGTGGATATTTCGCGAAATTGCACATTATCTGGACACGGGAGAGTTCCTGCCCCCCCCAGATATTCTGGAAGTTAAAAATGTACTGCTGGAGCACTTGCAGGAGTTGTATGCCTTTTATGGCGAATATTCTGGCTGCCGGATTGCACGCAAACACATTGCCTGGTACACCAAGGGCTTAAAATCCAGTAATGAGTTCCGGCAGGCCATGTATCAGGTGGAATCAACCCACGAGCAGGCGCAAGTGGTGGCACGCTATTTTAATCAATTGCTGGAGCAGGGTGAACGCCTGCAATACAGTGAAGCGGTAAATCTGCTGGAGGGCTATTAGGTTTATAAGACGATAGTTATAAGCAAATTAATGCAGCATGTTGTGATAAACACCAGATATAAAAAAGCCGCTTTAATTCAGGTAAAAAGCGGCTTTTTAATGTCTAAATCAACTTGGCTGATCTAGGCAGTGCTTAGTGGTGATGACCACCAGCACCATGAACATGACCATGATCCAGCTCTTCTTGAGTGGCTGGACGAATATCAACGATTTCAACGTCGAAATTCAGGTTCTGGCCAGCCAGTGGATGGTTGCCATCAACAAAAACGCTTTCGTCATTCACATCTTTAACAGTAACGATTTGGATGCCATCGTCTGTTTGAGCCTGAAACTGCATGCCGGCCTGAATGTCATCAACACCCTGGAACATGTTGCGTGGAACTTCCTGCACCATCTCAGCGTTATATTCACCGTAGCCTTCAGCAGCAGGAACATTGACGTTCAGTTTGTCACCAACATTTTTGCCGGTTAACGCATTTTCCAGACCTGGAATAATATTACCAGCGCCATGCAGATATACCAGTGGCTGGCCTTCGGACTTGTCAATCACAGTACCGTTTTCATCGGTCAGGGTATAATGAAATGATACGACCTGATCATTTTGAATATCAGCCATGTCAATTTTTCCGTTTTAAATAAAAAGTTGCATAATAATAACCTGTTTTAGCGGGTTATTTTGTTTTTTTAATGCAATCGTTCATTTATTAACTGTTTCAGGCAGCCTCACTTTAGTCACAATCAAGGCACTAAAATGAGGACAGGGTTGTAAGTTATTCACACGGATCAATGCAGCTTAAGGCGTGGGCCGGATGAGCGGGACAAAAGGTCTTTGGTCATCAGCACCGCTGTTTTGAAAAAGCCGTGAATGGCGACCTGATGCAAACGGTACAGTGATACATACATCAGGCGGGCAATAATGCCTTGTACGTTGATGTCACCCATCAAGTTACCCACACTGTTCTTCTGGCTTAAAGACACCAGTGAGCCTTTGTCGGTAAATTTAAAATGTGGAAGCGGCTGGCCTTTTAGTCGTGCCTTCATTGATTTCGCCAACAGGATGGATTGCTGGTTGGCCACTTGTGCACGTGGCGGTACTGGACGGCTTTCACCTTCAGGAATATAGCTGGCACAGTCACCCATGGCAAAAATATCCGGATCCAGCGTGGTTTGTAGGCTAGGGCCAACTACCAGTTGATTAATACGATTGGTTTCAAGGCCAGCAATATTCTTTAAAAAATCCGGAGCCTTGATTCCAGCAGACCAGACTTTCAGGTTTGCTGGAATCTGAATATCCCCATCGCATTCAATAGCATTTTCAGTAATGGCCACCACACGCCGGCTGGTCATGACATTAATGCCCATTTTTTTCAGTTCACGTTCGGCAGTATGGGAAGTCTGTGGAGGCAGGCCCGGTAAGATGCGCTCGGCAGCTTCAATCAGGTTAATATTGACATTGCGGGGATCAATACTAGTTAAGCCGTAACGTGGTAACTCGTGCGCCGCATGGTGCAATTCGGCGGCAAGCTCAACGCCAGTTGCCCCGGCGCCAATAATGGCAATGTTTAAAAATTGCGGATTCTGGTCAGACAACGAGCGTGCCTGTGCCTGCAAATAAAGGCTTAAAAATTCACGCTGGAAGCGGTCTGCCTGCGGGCGGGCGTCCAGAAAAATGCAGTTTTCCCGTGCGCCTCTGGTGCCAAAGTCATTGGAGGTTGAACCCACAGCCACCACCAGCGTGTCATAACGTACCCGGCGTTCCGGAGCAATGACAACATTTTCGCCATTACTTAACGGCTCAAGAATAACCTGCTTTTGTTCACGGTCAATATCGCACATGCGGCCTAGATGAAACTCAAAATGATGCTTGCTGGCATGGGCAAAGTAGTTGAGTTCATCTTCATAGGAATTGATGGTTCCGGCAGCCACTTCATGTAGCAAAGGCTTCCAGATATGGGTCAGGGTCGCATCAATCAGGATTACTTGTGCCTGTCCATGCTTGCCGAGTGACTGGCCTAAACGGGTAGCCAGTTCAAGGCCGCCTGCACCACCGCCAACAATCACAATCCGGTGCAGGTGAGGTTGTCCGCTTGGGTTTAACTGTTTCATTGATCTGCTCTCAAGGCTGCTTAAAATAAAACTTAAAATTCGTTAAGACTTAAAATGCTTTAAAGCGTGCTGCATTGTCTCATTGCTTTAGAGTAAGAGTAGGGCGACTTGAAATCAGGCAGGTGTGCTACGTGTGTATTTTAAGCACTTGAATAATCGTTAACGCTTGCCTGATTCAGCCATAGCACCAATAACAGTAAATAGGATGATCTGTTTCGAGTATGCCATAAGCGTTAAAGCAAGCTGCATGATTTGTCTGACAATTTTCCCCACCATTTACACGAGCCACTTTTTAGGCCTTATTAATATGTTTTGAGCTTGAAACAACTCGACTAATTTTTGAGCATTGCACTGTCATAATTTTGCCTTTTTTGATCAGGCGGAGTAAGGTATTTACTGGAATGCTGTGTTTTGGCTGGTGATGGTTTTCACTGTAATCGGGGTGATGAGGGTCTGCCAGCTTGTATTGCAGCATTGTCAGGCTATTTTTAATTTCTCCCAGAGTATGCAGGTTGCCATGATTTATTACACCTTGTCTTTTGCGCAGTACTATCAGCATTTGATTCAGGTAAAAGTCAGGTTTAAGGCACAGGCACAGCAAAAAATCTGGCTGCCCACCTGGATTCCCGGCAGTTATCTGATCCGTGAATTTGCCAAACATATTGAATCGGTTAAGGCGCTGCATGTCGGCACGGGTGAAGCAATCAAGCTGCACAAGCTCACCAAGAACCAGTGGCAACTGCAAAATACGCAAGCTGATGAAATTGAAGTCAGCTATCAGGTATACGCCTATGATTTGTCGGTGCGGGGAGCTTATACCGATGATGACCGTTTGTATGTCAATCCGGCAGCTGTCTGTATTGGTGTAGAGGGGCAGGAAGACAGTGCCATACAATTGCAGCTGGATGTGCCTAAGACTTTAAGCCGGTTTGAACTGGTAACCAGTATGCCGGTTGTTGAGGCCAGCAATACTACATATATCTTAAATGCCATAAATTATCATGAGCTGATAGACCAGCCTTTTGAGCTGGCAGAACAAACCTGCATTTCTTTTGACATCGAAAATATCACGCACCGGATTGCCATTTCTGGCCGTCATCAAACTGACCTAAAACGACTGGCTGCTGATCTGGAAAAAATCTGTGCAGCGCAGATTCGCATGTTTGGCGAAGCACCGTTTAAAGATTACCTGTTTATGGTGATGGCAACGGCCAACAGCTATGGCGGGCTTGAACATCAAAGTTCTACCAGTCTGATTACCCCACGGGATGATTTGCCAAAATCTAGTGAACCTGCCAAACCCTCAGTCAATTACCAGCGCTTTTTAGGGCTGTGTAGCCATGAATATTTTCATGCATGGCTGGTTAAATTTATCCGTCCGCACAATTATGTAAAGCCCAACCTGCATCAGGAAGACTACACCACGCTGTTATGGGTTTTTGAGGGAATCACCTCTTATTATGATGACCTAATGCTATATCGCAGCGGTGTTATAGACCAGAATGCCTATGTAGATCTGCTTAGGGATCAGATCAGCCGTTACCTCAGCAATCCGGGCCGCCAGATTCAAAGCGTGGCTGAGTCCAGTTTTGATGCATGGATCAAGTATTACCGTCCCGATGAAAACACCAATAATGCAGGCACTAGCTATTACAACAAAGGTGCATTGGTTGCATTGTGTCTGGATTTAACTTTAAGACAGCATGGTAGCAATCTGGATTTGCTCATGCAGGCCTTGTATCAGCGTGCCAAAAATGGCCAGCATGTGGATGAGCAAACCCTGCCGCAACTTTGCCAGCAGCTAACGGGTCATTCACTCACCGAGTTTTTTGATAACTATGTAGAGGGCACAACTGAGTTACCCTTACAACAATTACTGGCCGAGTTTGGCATTAGCCTGCACATCGAACACAAGGTGTGGCCACTAGGCCTGAAAGTACAGGAAAATCCGCAGGGCCTAATCGTACAGCAGGTACTACGTGATTCAGCAGCAGCACAGGCTGGACTATCCTGTCAGGATATTATTATTGCCTTAAATGGTCTAAAGGCCAGCACAAGCTTGTTACAGCAACTGGGCAACCATACCAATACTGCGCCACACATTACCTGTCATGCGTTTCGGCGTGATGAGCTAAAAGTTCTTGAGATTCAGGGCCGTGGTTCTATGACCTCGGCTGCAAAATTGCTGATTGAAGATAAAAACCGTTTGAGTCAATGGATTGATCACCCGGCTAAATTGTAATTACTGTTAAATTGTAAGTATTGTTGCCCTGCCGCAAAAGTAAATGGCAGGGCAAGCCTAAATCACGTAAATTAGAGAAATAATTAAAACAATAGTTTGATCACAACGGGATGACAGTCAAATGCCTAAGCAAGTTCATGTCTTGAACCATTTAAAATTATCTAAACCCGAGCACCTAAAACAATTCAAGTTGCAGGAACATGAGTCGTGGAGCAGTTTTGACAGCTTGTATCAGGGCCGCAAAATGCCCATGCAGGACTGTAGTTTCCTTGACTATTTTGATGACATGGTTAACCAGTTTCCTACGTCGTCGGCCATTACTATGGATGGCTGCACGTTAAACTATGCCGAGCTGTCTTTTAGTGTGGATGCACTGGCTACCTGGTTTTTAGAGGACAGTACCATTAAGGCAGGTGACCGGGTGGCACTTTATTTGCCCAATAGCCTGTCTTATATCATTGCAATACTGGCCGCATGGCGTGCGCAGCTTGTGGTGGCCAATTTAAATTTTTTGCCGGAAGTGGATTATACCCTGCATCAGTTGCAGGATTCCAGTGCCAAGATTCTGGTTACTATTCCAGGGTTTTTGCCGCAAGTTGAAAAAATGCTATTGGAAACCAGCATTCGCCATATTATTACCACGCACACCGATGACTATTTAGATGTGCTGGGCCGCATTAAAACCTGGCTGTCACCGCGTAGATGGATTTCACAGTGGCGTGAAGACAACACAATTATTCGTTATGTGCGTTTGCGGCAAATTTTTAAAAAAACCGTCAAAAAACACTATGAGTGGCCACGCCTAAATCTGGATGATCTGGCGATTATTCAATACACCAGTGGCACCACCGATATTCCGATGGGTGCTGCACTTTCACACCGAAATTTGTCCAGCAATTATCAGCAGGTCAAACAGATTTTAAATGGCATTGTCACGCCGGAAAAATGCGGTTTGTGCCCAATTGCCTTGCAGCATATTGTCGGGATCAGCTTTTGTCTGATGCTGCTGTCCGGTGGCGCGCATGTGGTTCTTACCCGGCCATCAGAGCTGTTGCACAAGGCCAAGTATCTGCAAAATCACCAGTTTGACCTGATGGCAGGTATTCCTCACCTGTATGAACAAATCCTGCAACAGGATGCCACTCGCCATTTGGTTAAAAAAATGGAATTGTACATGTGCGGCGGCAGTTTCGCCAGCCGTAAGCTGCAACAACAATGGTGTGAATTAACGGGCCGCTATTTGTGCGAAGCCTATGGCTTAAGTGAAACTGCACCATTGATCAGTATTAATCCGCCACAACGCATCCGTGCGGGAACAGTGGGTGTAATACTGCCCAATACCGAAGTGTGTGTGGTGAGCAACAAGCAAAAGCCTCTGGGTTTTAACCAGCCCGGCGAGCTGTGGGTCAGGGGGCCACAGGTGATGCGTGGCTATTGGCATCAGCCTGCGGCCACCCAGCATGCCATGACTTATGATGAATGGTTTAAAACCGG
The DNA here is from genome assembly GCF_004377485.1 of Alkanindiges illinoisensis. Taxonomy (GTDB): domain Bacteria; phylum Pseudomonadota; class Gammaproteobacteria; order Pseudomonadales; family Moraxellaceae; genus Alkanindiges; species Alkanindiges illinoisensis_A. The sequence continues at coordinate 805 of NZ_SNTY01000015.1, read as the reverse complement.
TGATCTTGTTTCCATCTCTGAGGATGGCTTTATTACCATGCTGGAGCGTGAGACAGATACTTTCTGGTGGAAGGGTCAACTGATGTTCCCACAGGAAATAGAACAACAGATATACCAGCATGAAGATGTGCTGGATTGTACCATCGTGCAGGAGCTGGATGACCCGGCAGCACCAGTGCGCTTGATGGTAGTAGCCAAGAAAGGTCTTACACCCGAACGGCTGAAGGAGTTTATTGCAAGCCGCCTGCACTACGGTTTTTTACCATGCAGTATTGAATTTGTCGATCACCTGCCACGTGGCCCCATGGGAAAGATATTTCGCCGATTATTACGCCGACGTGCTGTGGCAGGCGTCAACGCTGCACCGGATCGATTTGCCGATTCAGCAGAAACTGACCAGCCTAATTGAGCCAGTAGCCTAGGGCGTGTCCTCATTTGAAGAATTGGTTTTAAATACTTAAAATCTTCCTTTGAGTTATTTTCATTTCTATATTTTCAATGGCACGTACTCTTCTTACCGATGATATCTGGCAGCAAATTCAAGATACTATGCGATTACATGGTTGCTACTGTTCAAAAAACAGTAGAAATATCATGGAAGCGATCTTATGGAAACTGCGTACAGGCGCCACATGGCGTGATATTCCTCAAGAATTTTGTCCTTGGCAAACTGCTTACAATCGTTTTAATCGCTGGGCAAGCAAGGGATTATGGGATAAATTTTTTTTAGATTACGAGGCGTCCTGGATCAGGAATGGGTATTCATTGACGGAAGCTACATACGCGTGCATCAACATGCAAGTGG